>JAKUUI010000075.1 GCA_022448485.1 SAR324 cluster bacterium | reverse complement strand
CAGTGCCCCCGACAAAATTAATTGTTGTAGTGTCAGGGGTGGTGTTTGCAGTACTATCATGCTCATGGTCCCTTACGGCACAAGAGATGAAGGTGAGACTAAAACATGAAATTAGAAAAATGTGTAAAATATTTTTCATCTGACACATGCATATATTGAAATGAATTTACTATATGCTATTTTTGTCTGACATTACTCCTAATTCCCTGTAATGTCAACTAGTTAATTTAGTTGGTCCATTTTACAAGAATTGGGAAGGTTGGGGAGGGTGTCTGACTGTGCAGAATTAGTGGGGGTTACTCACAGGAAGGTGGTGTGTTAGGTTTTCGTAAGACTTTTCTAATGTTTGTTTTTATTCAGTTTCAATAGTAAAGTTAATTCCCAGATGTGGCATGATGCCTCACAATCCAAACCTCAAACATTGGTGAGAACATGAATTATTTTATGAATCCAAAAATTATATTTTCTATTAATGCTTTGTGGACGTTCCAACATGCAATTATGTTCTTTGATGATGGTGGTTTCCTTTGGTTTACAATAGGAATGATTTCCGTTTTTTGTTTTAACATGGAAATTTCATCAGCAAAAAAAGTTCTTACTGGAAATGGCATTGGTTATTTATGTTTGACTGCTTATATCATCTGGGATGAAATTAATCTTTCGGAGGAGACACCCCTTCCAGCAATAATTATTTGGGCATTATTATCAATTTGGATGCTCTTTGTTGGTTTAAAAAAAGATTCCGTCAAATCTGAATAACTTACTCAATGATTATAGACCACAACCAATGAAGAAGAATTAGTGTGGGTTACTCACAGAGAATGATGGGGTTGGTTTTAGTGAGTTAGTTATTCTTCCTATGAAATGAGGTTAGACTCCCCTTATTTTCTATCTCTCTTCCTTTATCCCTATTTCCTAAGGTACTTTAGTGTCTCACGCAGAGATTCCGGTAAAGCATCAAACTCTTCGTCTGCCATCGTCTGAACCACTTCTGTAATCTCCTTAATTTTCTTCTTTGTCCAGTCTTTTTTCTGTTCCCTTTTCTTCTCAGTCCCTTCCCGTCTAAGTTTCTTCTCTCTTCTTCTGGGTCGTGAAATTGCCATTACATTCTGTCTAAAAAGTCCATTATCCAGATAGTTCCCTCACCATTGTATCTATCTTCTGACGGAAGGAGTTGTCCACCGTGAAATAGTGTCCGTTCTCGTCATGGATGGTTACTCCTTTTTTGTGGAAGAGTTGAAGGTGTTTCTGGAAGGTTCGGATGTTTTCTATGGGACATTCTTCCCCACTGTCGTCCTTGACGGTCATTCTGAGGTTATTCATGATTCCTTCTCCTTGTTCTTTTTCAAAAGTATTATAACTGCATTATTTTAATCCCAAATTGTCCTTATTGGTTTTCTAATTGGTTAATTTAGGAGAACCCAATATATACTAGAATTTGGAGGATTTTACAAAAATTGATGATTTTACTTGGAAGTTTTGGGGGTAATGAATAAAATCATATGACAGGGATGTTATAAATTAAGTTGTCCCAAACTTCAAACAACTATCGAAAGGAGGTGTGAATGTCTAGTCATATAATGATGGTGATTCTTCACCTTTTTAGTTTGGTGAGGAGTCACCATTAATCTAAGATTTCCATTATTAAGTAAGGTAAACGGTTTGAAAATAGTGGTATCACCGTCCTTAATAATTTTTACATCCTTTCTTAATATGGTTCTTTACAGGGGATGGTGACTGAGGTGTAATTTCTCATTCATCATCCCTTTTGTTTTTATTCCTCATAGATAAAGACCAGAGAAACCAACCCATCGCAATAAAAGTTACAATGATGATTAACAAATCACTCCAAACGATTTGTTCCATTTCAGACCTCCTTTCGTTAAGAACTCACTATGAAACCATAGAGAATTCTTTTAATATAAAAAAGTAGTTTATAACATCAATTTTTTAGTTTTACAAGAATGGAATTTGTAGGTTGTGGAGGTAATCTGCACAAGACTTGACGGATGTCCAATCGTGAATAATGTTTGTGTTGATTGTCTGACTGTAAAGAATTAGTGGGGGTTACTAATTTTACTTGTACAATTACTCCACTTTAATCACGCTTTTTATTGAGATAAGATGTCTAACCTGAGTGTGGAAATTACATTTTTATTTAGTGATTCTAGTAGGTTATCTATGTGATTAGGTGTTAGACATGAGTAAAGGGTTATACCACCCCTCGTCTCCACTAAAACCTTTGATATTATTGACGAAATCTCTTGATACGATTGGCGAGAAGGAATTTAGCCTGAAATAATTTCCGACTAAATCTCTCATTTTTCCCAATTTCGTCATTTTTGGTTAAGGTTTGGTTACGGTTGATTGACTTTTCTTGCAGAAGAGTCATCATATGTTTCCTCAATATCTTGTAAAAACCCCCTTAAATTCTTCCTTCTTTTTCAGAACATTCATTCCACTTGATATAAGAGATTTGTTCGGTGGGATTATAGAATTTCGTGTTTCCCTAAAGTGTGTTAGCAAAGTAGAATCCAAAAAGGTATGTCTGCATCTGAACAAACAAATAGAAACTATCTACAAACAAATACGAATGGGTAAGTCTCTAACAATAGAAGAAATGAAAAGGATGCTCAAAAAAGAGATTGAGAAGTCCAAGAAACATTCTTCATACTTTTCCTATGTTGGAGTAGATAGAAGTAAAGAAAAGAAGAAACAGGAGTGTTTAGAGACATTATGGAGACAATATCAACTAAAGAATAAGGAACTTATCAGTAAGAAGAGAAAGACTATTTATCAAAATAGGACTGATACCATCACCCATCAAGAAGACTCCCGCTGCTTGGATTCAAAACAATCAGTAGGATGAAAATGTATTGGATAGGTAAAAAATCAGAGTTTCGTATTTCTCCGAAAAATGGTAGTCTCAATCAGAGTTTTGTTTTACTTCAAGAGTTGCACCTGTAAGTTCAGAAACTGTATTCTCAAATCCGTGATGGCAGCAAGAAAGAACTTACACTTGAGGATGTACAAACAACAACTCAACCATCATTTTGAGTAATAATTCGATGGATGGTGAAGTGAGCTTCAATTTTAAAAAATATAAACCTAGAAAATAAACCTTATTTAAACTGTTACAAATGAGTTATGTAGTTCATGTGACGGCTGTGGTTGAGGGAGATCTTGAACAAATCGAGATCTTAATCAATGATTACCGTTACAAATGTCTGGAAAACCAGATCGGAATGGAGCAATTTTTTGTCTGCCGGAGTGTGGAACAGAAAAATGTTTTTCTCTACACCCAGGTATTTAAAGATCAGGATGCCCACAGAGTTCATCTCGAAGGGGACGATCCCAGGTGGTTCTTCGAGCAGATGGAGGATAAGAAATTCAATTTTCAGGGCCAATGGGTTGCAGGTACTGAAATCGAATCTTCTGTAGGACAAGTCTTGAACTGACTCCTAAGGGAAGGGAGAAAGCAAATAAGAGGATTTGAACCTCATTTCATGGGAAGAATATTCACTCCCTTCCACTAAAATCCATCAGACATAGGAAAAATAGTGAAAATCTTTTAGTACAGAAGAATCCAAAATAATTCGCTGATAAAAATCACTTGAAACCCCCTTTCAAAATTAGATCAAGGAGACAGTAATTGAGACTTCTTCTTTATCTCTGTTAATTATCTAAAGTTGTGTCAAAAACATAGACTTCATTTGGGATGAATCTGTTGAAAAAGACCCTATCACAGGGGATTGGAAGAAATACTGTCTTCCGATACTGAGAAATATTAATGAAAGTTGTCAGGAATTAGAAAAACGTGAATGGAAATAAGAGGGAGTACGCTCATCCTCACTTCTTTTTTCACTGAGATAATTCATGATACCAAGTTGAAATCTGGAAGAAAATCGGCAAATCGATTGATATTTCTTGGATTTCGTGAAATAAAAGTGGTTCGTTTGAAACTTTAAACTTCCAAAAAATAAATAATACATGAAGGTTTCCAATTATTTTTCACTCTGCCTAGCTCTCCTTTTTTTACTTTTTCCTCCCTTTTTAGCAGCACAAGATGAAAATCCCAAGCTCACAGGACCTGTCGTCAAGGGGATAGTTGAGCAGTTTGTCTCCATGCACTATGCACAAAAGCCGCTGGATGATGAGATGTCTGCAAAGATTTTTTCACTTTACATGAACCGTCTGGATCCGGCCCACTATTATTTTCTTGCCGCTGATGTGGCTGAATACCGTAAATACGAAACACGCATAGACGACATGTTGCTCCGAGGAAATGCAAAATTGTCTTTGGATATTTTTGAACGCTTCAAAACACGTTTGTCTGAACGTCTGGCAATGATGGAAGAGTTTATGGGTGAGGATTTTGATTTCAGCCGTGATGCAAACTGGACATTGGAGCGTGATGAGGTCCCTCATCCTGAAACAACAGAAGAGGCCCGGAAAATATGGCGCACAAAAGTTAAGTTTGATTTGTTGACCCTCAAGCTCGGTGATACCAGTGTAGAAGATGGAAAAGAGCGCTTGATGAAACGTGTGCGCGGATTGTGGAAAGATTATTTCCAGTACGAAAATGATGATATTGTTTCTATGTTCCTCAATTCAATGGCTGCGGCCTATGATCCTCACTCATCCTATCTGGCAGCACAGGATCTGAAGAATTTTGATATCTCGATCAAACTTTCTCTTGAAGGTATCGGTGCAGTTTTGCGCTGGGAGGACGGCTACACGGTTGTAAATTCAATAGTTCCCGGAGGCGCGGCCGCACGACAAGGAAAGCTGAAGGCAGATGATCGAATTATTGCTGTCGCTCAAGGAGATCAGGCTTTTGAAAGTGTGATTGATATGCGGCTCAATGACGTGGTGCAGTTGATTCGAGGCAAACGCGGAACCAAAGTTGGACTGCAAATTTTGCGGAAAACAAAAAAAGGGTTTGACACGCTGAAATTCATCATTGTCCGTGACAAAATAGTACTCAAAGATGGAGAGGCACAGGCGCAAATTATTGAGCAGTCTTCTACGGAGGAAAACAAAACTGCAAAAGAAACACACCGTATCGGTGTAATAAAGCTCCCGTCTTTTTATGTGGATTTCAACGGTCGGCGGAAAAATCCAAAAAATTTCAAAAGTTCATCAAGGGATGTAAAAAAGCATCTTGAAGAATTTGTGCAGGAAAAAGTTGATGGAGTGATCCTGGATTTACGCAGCAACGGAGGTGGCGGACTTGATGAGGCAATCAGCATGGCGGGACTCTTTATCGGACATAATCCGGTGGTGATAGTTCGACAGTCTGGAGGTCGGCGGGTTACCGTTCATCGCAGCCGCGAACGAGTGGTCTATGGTGGGCCTCTGTTGATTATGCTCAATCGCTACAGTGCTTCAGCATCAGAAATTCTCGCTGGCGCTATGCACGATTATCAGCGCGCAATTTTGGCGGGAGACACTACAACTTTTGGAAAAGGAACCGTGCAGAATATCTTTCAGCTTCCGGAAGGATATGGCGCATTAAAAGTTACCATCGCACAGTTCTATCGAGTTTCCGGATGGTCCACACAAAATCGCGGTGTTGAAACCAGCCTAGTTTTGCCCTCACTCAACAATGCCCGAGAAATTGGCGAATCAACTTTGGACAATGCCCTGCCCTGGCGCTCAATTGACCCGGTATCCTATCGGGTAAGTGGAAATTTGAAAAAAATTATTCCGGAACTTAGACAACTCTCAAAAAACAGAATTGCCAACTCTGATTTTTTCCAGAAAGTTAATGAAGATGTTCAGGAATATCTGACAAACATAAAGCCACTTGAATACACCTCTATACTCAAAATGCAGCAGGACGATCAGCGTAGAAACGATCAGCGCGACCAGGAACTGGCCAATGCAACCGAAAAAGATGTCGAAGACGTATCTGCTGATACAGGACATGCTGATGACAAAATGGTAATTGTGCGCGATGAATACATGAATGAAAGCCTGGCAATTTTAGCAGATTACATAAAATTACAGAGAAGGACGGAATAAGAATGAGTACAGATTCTTCAACTGAGAAACAAATGGATATTCCCACAAAAGAGGTTCTAATTTCCAGTTCCGATATCAATCAACGGGTGCAACAGTTAGGAAGGGAAATATCAGAGGATTATCAGGGACGGGAACTGCATCTTGTAGGAGTACTCAATGGCGCATTCGTTTTTCTGGCAGACTTGGTGCGTCAAATCGACATACCCTGTCAAATCTGCTTTTTGCAGGCTTCGAGCTACAAAAATCAAAAGGTGAGTACCGGAGAAGTGACCCTGATGCACAACCTGGATTTAAGTAGAAAAGATGTTCTGGTAGTTGAGGATATTTTTGATACCGGTCTGACTCTGAAATACATCATGGAAGATCTCGAGCAGCAAAAACCGAAGTCGCTGGAAGCCTGTGCTTTGTTGAACAAACAAATTCCGGATAAGGTGCCAATAGCGGTTAAGTATATAGGTTTCAATATTGAGGATCGTTTTGTGGTTGGCTACGGACTTGATTTTGCGGAACATTATCGGGAGATCCCGCACATTGCCTGCCTGGATTAAGGAGAATATTAGCTGATTTTATCTTTGTCTGCGCAGTGTAACTCAAATCTGCCGGAGGAATAAACGCTATGCATCTGCAGATTTTTTCTAGAGAAAAATTTCAGCTTCTTCCATAATCATCTTCCAGGCGCTCAATATCGTCCTCGCCAAAATATTCTCCAGTTTGTACCTCAATAAAGCTCAAATCGACATTGCCAGTATTTTCAATACGGTGGACTGAACCGCAAGGAATTACCACCGACTCTCCGCTTTTTTTGTTGAGTCGTTGTCTGTCAAGTGTTACGATGCCTTCTCCGGACACAACATACCAGTGTTCTGCCCTTTTTTGATGTTTTTGCAGACTAAGACGCTTACCGGGGTAAACCACGATTCTTTTGACTTTGTGGTCCGTCTCGTCTGCCAGTACGGTGTAGTAGCCCCACGGTCGATGATCTGTTTGAGTGTTTTTATTCATGCAGATTATTTTGTTGTTGTTTTTGCAAAGCAGCAGTCATTCTAAGAAACTTGCAATAATACACAAGACCAGACATTGTTTGTGAATTAGTGGGTGCACGAACTTTATTATAAAACAAAACTGATGAACTCGTATATAAAGTCAAAATATCATACTTGCTTGTCAAAACCAAACAGGAAAACATAAGAGGTTTTATGAAGTCGGCGCTAAAAAAAAGTATACTTGCAGTTTTTATGCTCTGTTTTGCAACACAAGCCTGGGCTGTGAAGGCAAAAATCCGTTTTCTCTTTCCTGTCAGCACAAAAAACGTGACTGATGGTTTTGAGAACGCAGAACTCAGGACTTCTGAATTCGTGCTGGCTTTTTTGCTGCCGGTTTCCCGAAATACCCAGTTGGGTTTAGGATATTCATATTTTAATGCCCGGATTGAAGATCCTACCAGCTCTTCAGAAGGGTATAAGGGAATTTTCCGCGCCCATTTAATGGAACTTGGTGCAGGTTATTCAGGATTTGAACTGACGAGGAATATTTCACTGCTTTTTGATGCCTCTGTCCGGATTCCTGTAAGTGGACAAGCCGAAGTGAAAGGAAACCAAGATTCCGCAGAAGCATCATCCATAAGCGGGATGGGTTATTTTTTTGGGCCCGGCGTTGCTTACGGCAAGATGGAAATCATATTATTTTATCAGCGCAGAAATTTAAGTTTTGACGACCTGACAGTTTTGCGCAAAGGCAAGCGCCAAGATGTTGCACTGCATTCTACAGAATACGGTCTTGGTCTCGGCTATACCTTTTAAAGGTTTGTTATGTTTAACGTTATTGTCGACATCGAATACGAACTATTGTTCGAAAACCTCAAAGCCGGAGCGCCGGATTCTTTTGCTTTGACGCTGGCTGATTTTTCCCTTTCGGATGAAAAACTGAGTGTCCTACTTGAAAAAGCAGATGCGATTATCGGACAGGTAAATCTCAGCGATTCTCAATACGAAACCGCCGGTAGTCTGCAAATCATTCAAACCTTGAGCTCCGGTTATGACCGAATTGACCTGGCAAAAGCAAATCGTCACAACGTGCTGATAGCCAACAACAACGGCGCCAATGCGATCTCAGTGGCAGAGCATGTTTTGATGCTCATTTTTGCGCTCTACCGGCAGCTGCTGTTTCATCACCAGTCCGTAACTTCTGGTACCTGGAAAAATTCAAAACACACAAACAGAGAGTTTTTCGGAAAAAACCTGGGAATTTTTGGTCTGGGCCACGTAGGAAAAGCCTTAGCTAAGCGGGCTGCGGCTTTGGGCGTCAACGTCCAGTATTTTGATGTCAAGCGCCAGCCTGAAACAGAAAAAGAATGGGGGCTGAAATATGTCTTTCCAGAGGAATTGCTTTCAAATTCTGACGTCCTCAGTTACCACCTCCCAAAAACTAAGTTTACTCGCCATTTAATCAACCACAATTCCCTCCGGAAAATGCGTCAGGATGCACTACTGATCAATACCTCCCGTGGAGAAATTCAGGACGAAAACGCGATCTATGAGGCCTTGCGTTCAGAACAAATTTCCGGGGCCGGGCTGGATGTTTTTGAACAGGAACCCCTGCCGGAAAACTCTCCACTGCGCAAGTTGAAAAATGTGGTGCTGACTCCCCACAGCGCTCCGGACCGGGAGTGCTATACCCGGACTGTCCAGAACGCACTGGAAAATCTAATCCGGGTTTCAAAAGGTACTCAACCGCAATCACTTGCAGTTGACCATGAAGAGGTAACGCAGCAATTTTTGGCGCGCTTCCCAGAAGTGCATTTCTCTGCTTCCTGACTCTTCCGGAATTAGCTGAAACCAGATTTGGACTGTGTTTTGCAGCTTTAATCAAGAGTTAGATTTCAATTAAGTAAATTCATCGTAGTGAAGACATGGAGCAGGAAACAATTAATCCGTATTTTGAACTGGGTGTCAAACCTGGAGTATCCCCCAAGCAGCTGAAACAGGCTTATCGTCAGTCTGTAATGCGCTATCATCCGGATACGGCTGCATCAGGAAATGGGAACACAGAAAAATTTCGGCAAGTGACTGAAGCTTATCAGCTGCTGCAGAAAATGAATGCCTATGAATCTGCCTCCTCCAGTAAAAAAACGGCCAGCAGGGCCTCTCATTTGAGACAGAAATTTTCCTCAGTTTTTTTTAACAAGAGGCGGCAGGAAGAGCAAAATGTAGAACCATGGTGGGAAAAAATAAGCGTTCCCCGGGAAAATAATGAAAAAATTAAAGTAAATCGCCAAACGACTAATCTTTCACTTGAAGAACTGATTAACTGTGTTGAGCTTTCAGAAAATCAATACGTGCGTCAGGTGGCTCTGGAAGCAATTGCTGCAAAAAGGGATGAAGGCGGAGTGAAATATTTACTGCACCTTTTGCAAAACTCAAAAACTTCCAACCGGAATCAAGTAATACAGGCACTTGGACAATGCGGATTCCAACAGGTAAACAAGTATTTATTACCTTTTGTAACGGATCCAGCCATAGAAATCTCTACCTCGGCAATCAAGTCCCTGGAGCGTATTAACGCTGCAAACCTCTCACTGGTAATTGAGATCCTCCGCAAAGAGAGCCCCAGCTGGCAGCATTCAATTATGCAGCCTCTGTCAAAACTAAAAAACAAAGTATTCTCTGCTACTTTATCTAAGCGTAGATTGGGCAGCCTGTTGCTGCGCACCCGTAAACTCACTGAGGAACAACTGGAAATAGCTTTGCTCATGCAGAAAAGATTTCCTCTGCTGCTGGGTCAAATTCTGCGCTACCTCGAATACGTAACTATTCCAGACATTCAAAATTTAATTGCCTCCCAAAAAAATTTCAGTTAGAATTAACGTCAGCGCTTTGACTGCTCGGATTTGACGATTGGCAAATTATTGTCAATTTTGTTAACTGAAAACTGTCAGTTCCGAAAAACCTCTTTTTTTGTTTAGGCAAGTACAAAAGTATTTATTCTATTAAGATTGGTCACCATTATAAAATAAACTATGCCAAAGACTGACTCAAAACCTACTTCTGAAAATGAGCAAACTCAATCCACTCAAACTTTCCAGTATGCCATTCCTTACCCTCAGAAATTAGAAGATGACACAATTGATTTGTATGGACTGTGGATCACCTTGTGGAACAAAAAGGGACTCGTTATTGCGGTTACCGTTATCGCGGCGCTGGGATCTGTGGTTTATGCCCTGCAACAGACACCTGTTTACAAAGCTGAAGCACTGCTCCTTCCGCCAAAAGCAAAAGATGTTCAATCATTGAACGCGAAGGGAGTGCAGGTAGTGGAGGTAGTGGAGGTAGAGCAGGGAGTGCAGGTGGTGCAGGGAGTGAAGGAACAAGCTTTTGCTGCCTTTAAAAATAATCTCAGCTCCCGCAGATTGCAGAAGAAGTTCATTGATGAGCAGGGCCTGATGGATATTCTGGCTCCAGA
>JAKUUI010000074.1 GCA_022448485.1 SAR324 cluster bacterium | reverse complement strand
ATCTTACACCATAAAGAAAAAATGCATCATTATTTTGCTTACGGATCAAACATGAGTGCCCGACGTATCCGGCATCGACTCGGATGGGCACCATCGCGAATAGCAACAGTCTTGCCCGATTACCTGCTCACCTTTGACAAACAATCAAGTGATGGAGGAAAAGCCAACATTCGTTTTTCTTCCGGAAATAAAGTTGAAGGCGTACTCTATTTTGTAAGAGAGCAAGACCTGCTTGTGTTAGATGAGTACGAAGGAGTTGCTGAAGAGCAATACGAACGACAAGAACTTGAAGTCCAGGATCGTGCTGGACACCGGATGCCGGCCATAGCATACATTGCCCTCAATACCGGACCGGAGTTTCGTCCGACCAGAGAATACCTGAATTATATGCTTGAAGGTGAACACCTTCTAAGTCCAGAATATGTTACAAGACTTGAGGAAGTTGCGACTCTCTAATTTAATTTTTTAGTAGCCCATGCCTCTTACACCTCCGGATGACATTTCTTTTGATAAAGATGGAAAATACATTTCTTCCCTGAGAATTCCACATTCAACCAATACATCCGGATGGGGTTCTTTACTGCTTCCTGTTATTGTTATCCGGAATGGAGACGGGCTAACCGTTCTTTTTACCGGAGGCAACCACGGAGATGAATACGAAGGACCAGTTGCATTACGAAAATTGGCGAACAGTCTAAAACCGGAGGAAATACGAGGACAAGTTATCATCGTACCTTATCTAAACTATCCGGCTGTTTTGGCAGGAACGCGTCTCTCTCCAGTGGATGGATTGAACATGAACCGATCTTTTCCAGGAAATCCGGAGGGTTCAATGACTCCGATGATTGCTGATTTTGTCTATCGTGAACTGGTGTTGCGAAGTGATGTGGTGATCGATTTTCATTCCGGAGGAAACTCGATGATTTTTGAACCGTGTACAGTGATTCATCATCTGGAGGACGTAGAACAAATGAGAAATACAATTGCCGCAGCAAGAAAATTTGGTGCGCCAATCAGTCTTGTGTTACGCGAGCTTGACAGTACAGGAATGCTCGACACTGCAGTCGAAAACAGTGGAAAAATATTTATTTCTACTGAGCTTGGCGGAGGTGGTTCTGTCAGTCCACGAACTCTTAGAATTGCAGAGAACGGAATTCAAAACATCCTGCGTCATTTCAAAGTTCTGCCAGCTAATAGTGAGCCGGTTCCGGAAACCCGCTTCATGGAAACACCGGATGTTGGTGGATATTTAATGGCACCCCAGGAAGGGCTTTACGAAACCCTGGTTGAGTTAGGAGACCCAGTCAAAAAAGGCCAACCCCTCGGTCGTATTCACAGTATAACCCATATTGACGCACCCCCAGTGGAAGTACAATCACAGATTGATGGTGTGTTAATCACCCGTGCAGGAAGTGCTCCTGTTAAAAACTGGGATACGATTGCAGTAATTGCTGCTGATATCGATGTTTCAGTATATGAGTAGGAATCTGGTGCATTAGTTATTGAAAGCGGTTGGGGTGATAAGTTTGATCCCACTCACAGCGTTTATCCCAATCGTTGCGGGAAGCACATTTAGTTGGAACAGGGCGGTAATAGCAATAATAGTTTTCTCCTGTTGGAAGTCCGGACACAATCGGAACTTTGTAAGTCCTCCCATCAGCAAAAGTTGCCCAAAATCCCCACGAAGTTGTCCGAAGTCTCCTCAGTTTAACGCGGCGCGATGGAGAAATGTACTGATAATATGGATCTGAAAAAACTAATGCACAGAGTTCAAGCACTCGCTGTTGTGAGCCTGTCGGATAAAAATAGTTCGAACTGGTGTCTGTGCTGCTGCAAGCTCCAAGGAAAAGCTCCAACAAAATCACCATGTAAACACAATAGTCGGAAAATATGAATCGAGAACTAAAACTCAATTTCATAACTATGAATAATCCGATAGAAGACGGCAGAAAGAGTAGCAAGCAACATAAGAAAAGGCATTCAATAAACAGAAAAAAAGACTGAAAGAATTGGAGCCTGAAATTACTACTCCTACAGTCTCTCTCCTCAGTGCAGGATCCTGACTTTTTGACACAAATATGCCGTATCCTGCTTCATCATACTTTAAATATTTTTCTCACCAATATCCATAAGTTATTGATATTTTTTGGTGCGAGAAGGGGGACTCGAACCCCCACACCTTTCGGCACCAGATCCTAAATCTGGCGTGTCTACCAATTCCACCACTCTCGCAGTCAGTTTATTCTTACATTTTGGCTGGTAAATGTCGATATTTCCATCATTCAATCTTTGCTGGAGCTATGATTTAGAATCTTGAAATGATAGTCCATTTCCACCTCTTTTTCTCCTGAATTTCCCCACATCAAACAGTAATAACCCCTCTTTTCTGGTTGAAATATATTTTCTAACTCATCGATTGAATCTTCTTTAACCGGATAATGTGTTACACCTTCCTCGTGGTAGTGGAGATTAAACGACAGTGGAGCTTGTGAATTAAAACTGTATTGGAGCTGCTGAGAATCGCTAACATCTACACATTTTTCATAATACCGTTTCACAGGAAGGGCAATTGTCACAATTTCCTCAGTTTTCGAGGACAAATTATGTGGCATGTTACCTTCATGTTTTTTCTCTACCCAGATGGTAAAAAAGTAGAGCAGTATACCGGCAATTCCAAAAGATATAGTATATCGTTTAAGAAGTTCCATACAGATCTTGAAAAAAAGGAGGCAGGGGAAATTCCCAGACAAAAATTTCAATCACAAACCAATATGTGAATCGGACATTTATAGCAGGTTTTTAAGCAAAAAATCGTCGATAAACAAATCAAGTGAGCTGTCGTAATCATTATTGACTACTAAATCAGCATACTTTTTTGTTGGCCTAATGTGATTAAAGTAAGCTGGTCTTACAAATTTCAGGTATTGATTGAGGCGGTACTCTGCAGTAACTTTGAAATTTTTTATATCTCTTAAACACATGCGGCAAATTGCCACATCTAAAGGGGACTCCATGTAGAAGGAAAAAGACAACATTTTCCGGACACGTGAGTGCAACAAGACATGCAAACCATCAAGAATCAAATATTTCTCGGGAACCAGCTCTGTAACACCATCCTCTCGCTTTCCTGAAATATAGCCAAAATGCGGCATCTGCACCGACTCTCCGGAATAAAGCAGATCTAAGTGTCCATGATACAGATCAAAGTCGAAAGCTTGGGGGGTGTCAAAATCATATTGTTCAGCGGGAATGTGATCAGGCCTGTCTTTGTAGTAACTGTCTAAAGGCAGTACTCTGGTTTTTGGCAAACGATCAACCAATAATTCAGTAAAAAGGGACTTTCCGCTGCCAGAGCCACCGGCTACTGCTATAATCTTCACTTTTCTTCTGCTCCAACAAAAATACTTTTATCTTTTAAAGCATCTAAATCGCGGGTTTCTCCACTTTCCAATTCATCTGCAATATCCATCACGGTTAAATACCGGTCAAGTTGTTTAGATCTCTTTTTGGCGAGTGCGACTTTTTTCTCGCGTAACTTTTCCTGTTCCAAAAAGTCCCAGACATGTACAACTTTGCCTTTTCGGGTGATAGTAATTTCCCGGATTTCCTTTTCAGAGAAGCCTGATTTCATCGCTGCATCCAGCAAAGTTTGCATTTCTTCCAAAAATTTTTTCCTCTCTTTTTCTGCTTCTAGTGCTTTTTCATCAGGCTCGTTGTAATTCTGAGCAAACGCCAAATGAATGGACAGGATTGGATCCTTCCAGAAGAGAAATACTCCAAGTAAAAAAAATAGAAATAAATTTCGTTGCATCACCATGTTTTTGAGTATGAATTATGCATGATTGCTTTCCTGTAAATTGGGAATACAGAACATTCTCATGCAATCATGCAATCCTTAAGCAAAATCGTCCCAAATTGCATAGGTTGCTATCCTGAACCAACAATTGCAGTTTCCGCTTTTTCGAGAGAAATAAAACACATCCTCATTTCTATTGAATTTCAGTGTATCTTAAATCAATAAATCTTCAATCTCGTTTTTTCTTACTACTGCTGTTTCCGCTCATTTTTGGCGCTTGTACAGATGAGGTTCAAATCCGCAAATCAGCTTTGCGCTATTATAACGATGGCAACTCTGCACTAAAACATCGTGATTACCAGGTAGCAATCTGGAACTACCAGAAGGCAATAAGTTTAGACAGCGAATCTCCAAATTACCATTATAATCTTGGTCTAACCTACTACGAAATTGGCAACTACAGAGAATCAATTGAATCTTTCAAACGTGTAGAGTTGCTTGTTCCCAGCCAATCAGACACATATTACAATCTGGCACTTGCACACTATAAAATGTCTAATAGCCGCCTGGCAGACATCTATTACAACCGCTATCAGGACATGTTGAGCTTGAGAAAAGCACAGGAACGCTTGGAAGAAGTGAGGAAAAAACAAGAAAGAGAAGCCAAAATTGCTGAGTCTGATTCCAAACAGAAAGTACTGAAAAGAAACTCTCTATCCTCATCCCAAAAATCAGGGCTCAAAAAAAAGTTAAAACCTGGTAAATCAGAAATCCCTAATTGGGAGTAATGATTAATAACAGTCACAGTCTAGCTGCCATAAGGCAATCTACCAATTCTGCATCTGCACAAAAATACTGCTGATATTCCTTTTTCATTTCCTACCAACCCCTGCTCAGCTAATAGAATCCTTGAGTCTTTGAGTTTGAAGCGCTACTATTAAAGCGAAATCTCTCACATCCTCCCAAACATTTTTTTCTCATAGTATTCAATGGCTTCAGCTCCACATAACTATTTGCAACAATTTGACCTGAAATATGGTTGCAATCCACATCAAAAACCTGCTTCAATTCACTCGATGAAAGGATATGATTTACCTTTTTCTGTACTGAACGGTCAGCCGGGTTACATCAATTTGCTGGATGCACTTAACGCCTGGCAGTTGGTGCAGGAGCTTGATGAAGCACTGGGACTACCTGCAGCTACGTCCTTCAAACACGTCAGTCCGGCAGGAGCCGCTGTTAGTGTACCGCTGGACGATACTTTGCTCGAAGTTTACGACTGTAAAAAAAACCAGGAACTTTCACCGTTGGCAACAGCATATATCAGAGCACGGGGAGCAGACCCTTTATCATCTTTTGGTGATTTTATCGCCCTCAGCCGAAAAGTTGATTTAAGCACTGCAGAGGTTGTCCGGAAAATGGTGTCGGATGGAATCATTGCTCCCGGATTTGATAACGATGCCCTCATACTGCTGAAAGAAAAAAAGGGTGGGAAATATTTAATTTTAGCGGCTGATCCTGAATTTAAAATACCTGAACTGGAATTTAGAGAGGTTGCGGGAGTAGGATTTTCACAACTGAGGAACACGATTAAAATCAACGAAAATACTTTATTGACTAAAGTTGTAACGAAAAATAATGATTTTTCGGCAGAGGCACGTCGTGATTTAGTTTTAGCCTCCATCACCCTGAAATACACTCAGTCTAATTCTGTAGCATATGCTTTGGATGGTCAAATTATCGGCATTGGAGCTGGTCAGCAAAGCCGTGTGGACTGCACCAAACTGGCCGGACGCAAAGTCGAAACCTGGTTTATGCGGCAGCATCCGAAAGTTTTGAATCTGCCTTTTCACGAACAAGTCAGGAATGTTGAGCGGATAAATGCCCGCATTCTTTGCATTGAGGGTGGAATGACTGAACCTGAACTGCGTACTTGGCAAAGTCAGTTCAGCCGGCCAGTCGAAGCACTTTCTCCTACAGAAAAAGGAGAATGGCTCGCCAAACTGGAGGGAATCAGTTTGTCCTCAGACGCGTTTTTTCCTTTCCGCGACAATATAGACCAAGCATCAAAACGCGGTGTAGACTACGTTGTTCAGCCGGGTGGAAGCAACCGTGACAAGGAGGTCATAGCGGCAACAGACGAGTATGGAATGGTGATGGCCTTTACTGGAATACGGCTTTTTCATCACTGATTTGTTACGGTTGCTGAGGGTACAAAATAAATTCAACATTTATGACAAACTCATATAAAAGTTGTCATTCTCGCAAAGGCGAGAATCCAGAAACTTGTAAATATCTCAATTATCGGGGACATGCTCCTCAATCCGATCTAAAACATGCTACGTGTGAATAGTAACTTTTTAAGGAAACACCGAAAATAGGGCTTAGTCAGGGAGGGGCAATATGAGAAAATTGTATGATTTAGCAGGTGCAGATGAAAATAGAAGATTCAGCCCTTATTGCTGGAGGATACGAATGGCACTGGCACACAAGGGGTTGGATGTAGAGTGCATTCCGTGGCGTTTTACAGAAAAAGATGCAATCAGTTTTTCAGGACAGGAGAAAGTTCCAGTTCTGGTTGATGGAGAAAATACTGTTTCAGATTCATGGGAAATTGCCAAATACCTGGAAACAGAATATCCTGATACTCCTTCATTGAAACTCGATCAAGGAGAAGTGCTTTTCATTAAATATTGGGTAGAAACGACTTTACATTCGGAGATGCTGCAGATCTTAGTAATGGACATTTACAATAGTCTGGCCCAGAAAGATCAAACATATTTTAGGGAAAGTCGTGAAAAGCTCTTTGGCAAAGCATTAGAAGAAATTGTAGTAAACCGCAAAGAAAGATTGCTGCACTTCCAAAAATTACTCACCCCATTAAGGACAACTCTCAAAAAACAGGAATTTGTTGCAGGAGGAACTCCAGGCTTTTCAGATTACATTGTTTTTGGCGCATTTCAATGGGCCCGCTGCATTTCAGACTTTTCTCTGCTGAAAGCTGATGATTCAATCTGTTTATGGCGTAAAAAGATGCTTGCTCTCCATCAAGGACTGGCCTTGAATGCAGTAGGCTATCCGGTTTAAAACAATCGATAAATAAACAAAAGTCCAAAATATTATTTCAAAAAACATGACCGACAAAACCTCATCACCCACACCAGCAACAGATTTTATCCGCAACATTATCCGTGAGGATTTGGCTTCTGGGAAACATCAGCGCATAGTAACACGTTTTCCTCCAGAACCAAATGGCCACTTGCATATTGGCCACGCAAAATCAATTCAACTGAATTTTGGTATCGCAAACGAATTTGACGGAAATTGCTTCATGCGTTTTGATGACACCAATCCACTCAAAGAAGATGAGGAATATGTTGAAGGAATTTTACAGGACGTCCACTGGATGGGATACGAGTGGGGTGAGTATCTTTCTTATGCATCAGATTATTTTGAAGAACTTTATGAATTTGCTGAAGAGCTGATCAAAAAGGGGAAAGCCTACGTTGAAAGCCTGAATGCAGAAGAAATCAGAGAGCTCCGTGGAACACTGACGGAACCTGGAAAGAACAGTCCATTTCGGGATCGAAGTATTGAAGAAAATCTGAAACTGTTTAGGGAAATGCGTGCTGGAAAGTTTTCAGACGGAGCCCATGTTTTGCGCGCTAAAATTGATATGGCTGCAGCAAATATAAATCTCCGTGATCCAGTCCTCTACCGAATTCGCAAAGTCCCGCATCAGCGAACTGCTGATCAGTGGTGCATTTATCCGCTATATGATTTTACCCATGGATTATCTGATGCAATGGAAGGCGTTACTCATTCCCTCTGCACACTTGAATTTGAGGACCATAGGCCTTTGTACGATTGGATTCTGGCTGAAGTGAGCGCACCTTGCCTTCCTAGGCAAATTGAATTTTCCCCACTGAATCTGCGTTACACCGTCTTGAGCAAACGCCGACTGATTCAGCTGGTAGAAGAGGGACACGTTAATGGTTGGGATGATCCGCGCATGTTAACGCTTTCCGGAATACGGCGCAGAGGTTATCCGGCATCAGCAGTCCGCTTATTTTGTGAACGCATTGGAATTTCCAAAAGCGAAAACAATATTGACATGAGTGTGCTGGAAGACTGTGCCCGAGAAGAACTGGACAAAATTGCACCTCGCGCAATGGCTGTTTTACGACCCCTAAAAGTTGTCATCACAAATTATCCGGAAGATAAAACTGAAGAATTTGAACCGGCCCGGCATCCAAAAAATCCGGCAATGGGATCACGAAAAGTGCCTTTTTCACGAGAAATTTACATCGACCATGACGATTTTCGCGAAGATCCGCCACCCAATTATTTCCGGCTTGCTCCGGGAAAAGAGGTGCGGCTGCGTTTCGCATACGTCATTCGCTGCGATGAGGTTATTTATGACACTGAGGGCAAGGTGAATGAACTCCGATGTACCTACGATCAGGCAACTAGATCCGGAGCAAAAGCTGAAGGGCGCAAGGTAAAAGGCATTATCCACTGGGTCTCAACTAAGCATTGCGTACCTGTGGAAGTTCGTTTGTATGACCGACTGTTTGCTAAACCTCTTCCGGGAAGTGATGACCCGGAAGGTAATTTTCTCAAAGACTTAAATCTGAATTCCGTGGAGACAATTAACTCCTGCCAGGTTGAACCAGGATTAGAGGAAGCCCAGCCGGCAGAAGTTTTTCAATTTGAGCGGGTTGGTTATTTTTGTGTGGACTCAAAAGAATCACGTCCGGATACCTTAGTTTTTAATCGGACAGTAACTCTGCGTGACACATGGGCCAAGCTGGAACAGGAGCAAACTAGACAGAGCTGAAGGACATAAAAAAGATGGCCATTTTAAAACTGCAGCGACTTTCGTCTTTTGCTTTTTTCATGATGGCCTTTATCAGTTTATTAACCGGGCCAGGATCCTCAAAGGTCTGGGCATTTGATGATGCTTCAGAAATACATCATTCCTACCTCAATCAGGAAAATTTTCTTGATCTAAAGTCCTATCAATTTCACAAATTAAA
This sequence comes from SAR324 cluster bacterium, assembly GCA_022448485.1. Taxonomy (GTDB): domain Bacteria; phylum SAR324; class SAR324; order SAR324; family NAC60-12; genus Arctic96AD-7. The sequence continues at coordinate 1,748 of JAKUUI010000074.1, read as the reverse complement.
AGAAGACGCATGGTATGAAAGTCCCGGAGGTTGGCGCCTGACCGGTGGCAGTCTGGGGTTGGACCTGCTTTATTCTCATCTTGAGGTGCGCATACCTCATACATTGTCTGAGGAAACCACCGTTTTATTTCATGCATCACAGGAAGAATTTTATGAAATAAAACCATTCCGTTATCTAGTGGAAGTTGAGTGGCGCCCGGATGATTGGGCTGCATTTTCCCTTCTTGGAATGCCTGAATACGACAAGCGCAAGGCAGATCAGGGTGTAAGCATAACGCTGGGGAGACGTCCGTGGAATTTCCTGAGGTTCCAGCAATTATTTCAGGATCTGTATTACAACGAAAAGAATTTTTACGACAATTCTTATTATTCTCCTCATCCAATGGAAAATTATATGGAAGGTGCATTCCGCTGGAATAATTGGCACACCCGCTTCAGTTATTTGCTTGATAAACCTTTCAAACAAGTTTTTCCGAAAAATGGTCTCACATTCACCTATAAAAGCGAAGACAGCAGCGTAGTTCTGGATTATCAATATGGACACCAGAGGCTTGCCGGCCTTAGCTGGCGCAGCTTTGATGTTCACAAACGTCGGGAAACAACAAAATCCACTGAAACCGCATCGTTGAATAATCGTGGCCAGCAACTGCTTTATAGCTCTGCAGATTTTTACTGGCTCCATCCGCTGTACGATACGCTTCACGGAACCTTTGGTCTGCGGGAAGATCGCTTTCGCAATTTATTCCGTCAACTCGATCTTGCCAAAGACAGTTATGATTTTCATTTGTGGACTTTACAGCTTTATGGGATTCTCCGTCACCAAACTGCACTGGACAGGTTTTGGGAATACGGGCTGTATGCAGGAGACACAGACAAAGTCACGAATTATCTGAGCACAGAGAGAGTTGACAAAAAACGCCGCAAACCAGAGATCAAGCTCCGTGTGAGCTGGGAATTCCTTTACTTGAGCAATCAGTCTGCATTTATGATTACCACAACTTGGAATGTCGATGATTTTTTCAAAGATTTTTGGGATGGCGGAAATATTTCTTATCAGCAGACATTTTAGTTAATTACGAGAAGGTTAGATGATATATTTATATTGATTGAATAATAAAAATGCGGGTAATAAATCAGTGAACAAGAGAGAGAACTCATGAAAAAAAGATTGAAAATTTTTCTTGTTAAATTTAATCACGTACATGGTCATACCCCTATGAATTAATGAAAGGCTTGCCACAAGTTTCGCTTCTGTAAAGATTCAGGACTACCAGTTTGAAAACCCATAAGCTGTACCCAGCTGTCCTTTGCCCATAACATTGCGAGCAAAGTTTCCATCAATTTTTGTAATGTCATTAGTATGCGAATCTGCTTTGGTGCGTACAGCTACATTGATTGGCTTGAATAAAGATTGCGTTACCCAGTTCACAGTTGCGGCATAAATATCCGACCAACTTAGCCTTCGGCAGTCATAAAGTACATTCCATAAGTAATCAACCGCAGAGTGGTTTTTTTTGACATTCTCATCCATGAAAGCATCTATTCAATGTAAATTAATAATTTTGGGACAAATTCCCTATCAAACGGTGTTCCTTCAATAACTTGGATCTTGTCAAGCTCTGAATGATAGTTTAGCTTATTGCAAGAACCGCTTGGAATCTTGCAGCACTGAGATTAACTATTGTATCAGATTTATACTAAACAACTCTTACTCACCTCAGACAAGCTCAGTATTTGCTGAAATTCTC
>JAKUUI010000073.1 GCA_022448485.1 SAR324 cluster bacterium | reverse complement strand
ACAGATCAAACCTTTCATAATTATCGTTGATGATGAAACAGCAGAGCTTAAGCCTCCGGTTGAACTCGATGTGTTGGATTACGAGGAGCTAATAAACTCTGGTGATCCAGAGTTTTCTTATCCTATTTTAAAAGACGAATGGCAGGCACTGACACTGAATTACACTTCAGGAACTACCGGTCGTCCAAAGGGAGTAGTTTACCACCACCGCGGTTCATACCTCATGAGTATGGGAACAGTAGCTGGCTGGGCACTTCCCAATCACCCTCGTTATCTTTACTGTGTACCTATGTTTCACTGCAATGGCTGGGGGCATGCGTGGACCATGACGTTGCTTGCAGCAACAGTGGTTTGCATGCGCGCATTCAGCCCAAAATTGCTCTTTGAACTGCTTGAACGTCATGAAATCACGCACTTTGGAGGTGCACCGGTTGTACTGAATATGCTGGCCAATGCTCCAACTGAGCAGCAAAAATTTTTTGACCGTACGATTAAAGTCATGACTGCCGGTGCTCCACCACCTGCAAAAGTTTTGGAAAGCATGACTAAGTTCGGCTTCGATGTAATGCATGTCTACGGTTTAACTGAAACTTACGGACATATTCTGCAGTCGGCACCTCAGGCAGAATGGCAGCATCAAAGCAAAGCCCGCCAAGCAGAGCTTCTATCACGCCAGGGAGTTCGCTTCCCGATGATGGAAGACGTTTCTGTAATTGATCCTCAAACTAAAGAAAAAGTACCTTCCGACGGAAAAACAATTGGTGAAATAGTAATGAGAGGTAATACTACGATGAAAGGTTATCTGAACGACGCAAAGGAAACTGCAGAAGCGTTTGAAGGGGGCTGGTTTCATAGCGGGGACCTGGCTGTCATTCAAGAAGATGGCTACATTCAAATAAAGGATCGTGCAAAGGATATTATTATTTCTGGAGGAGAAAATATTTCTTCAGTAGAAATTGAAAATGTGCTCTATAAACATCCTGCTGTTGGAGAAGCTGCGGTAGTCGCAATGCCAGATGAAAAATGGGGAGAGGTCCCCTGTGCTTTTGTTGAATTAAAAACTGGAAAAAACACTGAAGAAGATCAACTTATCGATTTCTGTAACCAGCACATGGCTCATTTTAAAAAACCAAAGAAAATAATTTTTGGTCCTTTGCCCAAAACCGCAACAGGAAAGATTCAAAAGCATGAACTGCGTCAACGAATTAAATCAACAATCTAGTTCAGAAGGAATCTTCCATGGTGAATTACAGGGAATAATGGGAACATGATGTTTAATTCTTTTTTGAATTTAGTATCGTGTACCTTTAATTCATAAAATAATGGCAAGCATTTTTAAGGCTGGTAACGCATTTTTTAATCGCATTCAGCTATGAAAAGACCGGATGTTTAGCTAAAAATTAAGAAAAAATATTTAAATTTTGTTAAGTTCAACATTTATCAAAAAAAAATTGACAAAAAATATTTATGATGTTAGATATTGTGTCAAAGAGGCAAATTGTTTAACTTTTTTCGAGAGGAGAAGATAGATGAAAGTTTCAATGTCAGTAAACGGAACCGGATACGAACATGATGTGGAGCCACGTACACTTCTAGTACAGCACTTGCGCGATAATATGGGGCTTACAGGAACACATGTAGGTTGTGATACAAGCAGCTGCGGGGCCTGTACTATTATAGCAAATGGGGAGACTGTTAAATCCTGCACTTTGCTTGCTGTTCAGTGTGAAGGTGCAGAAATTAAAACTATAGAAGGGATGGCAACAAACGGTAAACTCCATCCTATACAGGAAAGTTTCCGGGAACACCACGGTTTGCAATGTGGATTTTGTACTCCGGGTATGGTCCTGTCTTCATGGCAGTTACTCGAACGAAATCCCAAACCGTCTGAAACTGAAATCCGGCACGCAATAGAAGGAAACTTCTGCCGCTGTACCGGTTACCATAACATAGTCAAAGCGGTACAAGATGCCGCCAACAAAGGTTAGGAGACTCTATGGGTGATTTAATTGGAAAATCAGTTAAACGTGTAGAAGATTACCGTTTACTTAAGGGGGAAGGGAAATACACCGATGACTTTAATATGGCAAACCAAACCTTTGCTGTTTATGTGCGAAGTCCCCATGCACACGCAAAATTAGTTAACGTGGATATTTCCGCTGCTAAAGCAATGGATGGTGTCGTAAACGTTTTTACAGGAAAAGATATTAAAGATGCTGGGATCGTCGGAAGTATTTGTGGATGGCAGGTTGACTTCAAGAATGGTGATACCATGAAAGAACCTGGTCATCCGATTCTGGCTGTTGATAAAGTAAGACATGTCGGTGATGCCGTGGCTTTGGTAATTGCAGAAGACAAAGGCACAGCCAGAGATGCTGCAGGAGCAGTCGAAGTCACTTATGAAGTTTTGGACGCAATTGTAGATCCAAAAGCAGCAGCCCAGGATGGTGCACCTCAGATTCATGATGATGTCCCCAACAATACCATCTTTGACTGGGAACTCGGCAACAAGGATGAAACAGATAAGGCGTTTAAAAATGCACACCACATTACTGAACTTTCATACCACAACCAAAAACTGATACCCAATGCAATTGAGCCCAGGGCGGCATTGGGGCACTATGACATCAGCGATGATAAGTACACCTTGTACACTACCTCTCAGAATCCACACTTGGCACGATTGATTATTGCTGCATTTGTATTGAGTATCCCAGAACATAAACTACGAGTCGTTGCACCGGATGTAGGCGGGGGATTTGGAAGTAAGATATTTACTTACAATGATGAGTGTGGAGTTCTCTGGGCATCCAAGCAAATCGGTCGCCCTGTGAAATGGACAGCTGACAGGACTGAAGCATTTTTCACGGATTGCCACGGTCGGGATCATGTAACAGATGCGAAATTGGCTTTAGATGCCGACGGGAATATCACAGGATTGCGAACCAAGACCTATGCATCACTCGGTGCATATTTGTCCAATTTCTCAACCTGTGTACCAACATATCTTCATGGTACTTTGATGCAGGGAGCATATATCACACCAGCCGTCCATGTGGATGTGACTGCAGTGGTTACCAATACTGTCCCTGTGGATGCCCTTCGTGGAGCTGGTCGCCCCGAAGCTACATATTGTATTGAACGACTTATAGAAACAGCAGCACGGGAAATTGGCATGGATCCGGCTGAATTTCGACTCAAAAATTTCATTCCACCATTCGATGGTGTAAAACAACCAGGCTACCAAACTCAGGTTGCTTTGCAATACGATAGCGGAAACTACGAAGGCACTTTGAAAAAAGTTCTGAAAAATGCTAAATACGAAAAGCTCAAAAAAGAAAGGGATGCCGCTCGTGCTGATGGTAAATTGATGGGTATTGGATTTTCAACATACGTCGAAGCATGTGGTCTTGCACCTTCCGCACTCGTTGGTTCATTGGGATGCCGCATAGGATTGTATGATGCTGCCAGTATTCGTGTCCACCCTACAGGTAAAGTAACCATTTTCGCTGGTGCGCATTCGCACGGGCAAGGTCATGACACTACATTCGCTCAAATTGTGGCAGATGAATTTGGGATCGGTATGGATGACGTCAATGTGGTCCACGGTGACACAGACAGTGTGCCATTCGGATATGGGACCTATGGATCTCGTAGTATATCTGTCTGCGGCAATGCGATAATGAAAAGTGTGGACAAAGTAAAAGAGAAAGGAGCTAGGATTGCGGCGCATAAACTGGAATGCTCACCAGAAGACCTTGAATTCGAGAATGGATCCTGGACAGTAAAAGGAACAGAGAAATCGGTTGGATTCGGTGATGTCTCTCTTACAGCATATGTCCCTCATGACTACCCCGAGAATGAGGAACCTGGATTGGATTTTACTAGTTTTTACGATCCTGCCAATTTCGTTTTCCCTTTTGGTGCCCATATCTGCGTGGTGGAAGTAGATAAAGATACAGGAGAAGTTAAAGTCGTCAAGTATTTTACGGTTGATGACGCAGGCAATGTGATTAATCCCATGATTGTTGAAGGTCAAATTCATGGCGGTCTGGCACACGGTATTGGACAGGCCCTTTACGAAGGGGCAGTCTATGATGACTCTGGTCAATTATTGAATGGTTCCATGCTGGAATATTGTATACCAAGAGCGGATAACATGCCCTTGTTTGAAACAGATTCAACGGTAACTCCATGCCCTCACAACCCTTTGGGAGTAAAGGGTATCGCGGAAGCTGGGACCATCGGTTCCACTCCAGCCGTCGTCAATGCTGTAATTGATGCTCTGTCAGATTATGGTGTAAAGGATCTTCAAATGCCGCTTGCCCCACAACGTGTTTGGGCTGCAATGCAACAAGCTAAATAAATCCATGAATCACAATAAAACTTATAATTCATAACTCATAACTCAAAATTTCAAAAAGAGGTGACAATGATACCTGTATCTTTTGATTATAAACGAGCAAATTCTGTGAGCGATGCGATTTCACTCCTGCAACAGCATGGGGAAAACGCTAAAATTCTGGCTGGCGGGCATAGTCTTGTTCCGACCATGAAATTACGCCTTGCGACTCCGGAAACCCTGATTGACATTGGGGGGATTATGGAACTGAAATACATTGAAGACAAAGGAGACTACCTGGCGATAGGGTCCGGCACAACACATTGTATGGTAGAATCCTCAGATTTGATCCAGCAGAAAGCTCCCGGATTGAGCCAGGCAGCCGCACAGATTGGCGATGTTCAAGTTCGTAACCGTGGGACCATTGGCGGTGTTTTAGCCCACTCCGATCCACAAGCTGATTATCCTGGTGTCGTGTTAGCGCTCGATGCAACAATAGTTGCTCAAGGTTCTGGGGGAGAACGAACAATTGCAGCTTCTGATTATTTCACAGGATTGTGGGAAACTGCACTGACTGAAGGTGAAATCCTAACAGAAATCAGGATTCCAACTGACAGTGCAAATGCCAATTCCTGCTATCTCAAATTCCCGCAGCCAGCATCCCGCTATCCTTATGTGGGGTGTGCGGTAGCAATGAGTGCTTCCGGAGGAAGTTGCTCTGATGTACGTGTGGGATTAAGCGGTGTAGGGGAATTCGCCTTTCGTGATTCCGGAGTTGAAGACTCAATCAGGGGGCAAACTCTGAACGAGTCGTCTATTGCTTCGGCGTCAGCAAAAGCCGCTCAAGGTCGAAGTGTTCTCAGTGATGTTTTCGTCAGTGAAGAATACCGGCGCGCAATGGCTCAAGTTTATACCAAACGTGCACTGACTCAACTTTCATAAAGCTGTTCCTTCCTCAAAATCCCTGTCCTTATTTAATCAGGACAGGGATTTTCCCAAACTGCATATTCTATTCATTTATTCTAAAACTAGAAAAATTTTATATTTAATAAAAGTTTAACTATGATTGATTTACGTAGCGATACAGTCACTATACCTACTGCTGAAATGAGAGAAGCGATGGGGCAAGCTACTGTTGGTGATGATGTTTATGGTGAGGATCCAACCGTCAATGCTCTGGAAGAACGTGTCGCAGAAATTCTCGGAAAAGAAGCCGCTATGTACATGCCTTCCGGTACCATGACCAATCAAGTGGCAGTCAGAACACACACTGAACCCGGAGATGAAATATTAATTGACGAGAATTCACACATATATTTTTATGAGGCAGGCGGAACGGCAGCACTTTCAGGAGTGATTTGCAGCTTAATTTCGGGGGAAAGAGGAGTTTTTGGGTCAAAGGAAATGGAAGCCGTTATCTCCGAAAAAGAACCTCACACAACTATTATGAGGCCCGTGGATTTGCATTTACCACGTTCAAAGCTGGTTTGTTTAGAAAATACGAACAATCGTGGAGGCGGAAAAGTTTGGCCACTTGAAAAACTAGCTGAAGTGGAAAAAACTGCCCGTGCAAACGATTTAAAAATGCACCTTGACGGAGCACGGATTTGGAATGCGGCGGCTGCTTTAAAAGTTCATGAGACTGAAATTGCACGCTATTTTGATTCAATCAGTGTCTGTTTTTCGAAGGGACTTGGGGCCCCAGTAGGTTCAGCTTTAGTGGGCAGTGACGATTTTATAATGGAGGCTAGACGCTTCCGGAAACAATTTGGTGGCGGCATGAGACAGGCCGGAATCATTGCTGCAGGAGCTTTGTATGCACTTGAAAATAACAGAATAAGATTGAGTGAAGACCATGCAAATGCAAAATCATTTGCCAATGGACTTGCCGAAATCAAGGGAATTGAAATCAATCCGGAAGACGTAGAAACTAATATTTTGATTTTCAGTTTGACAGACATGTCTTCACATGAATTTTCCCAGCGTCTGAGTGAACAGGATACTCACATGCTGCCGTGGGACAACACTTCAATTCGAGCCGTCACAAACTTGATGGTATCCGAAAAGCAAATTCCTGAAGTTTTGGAGCAAATTCGCAAAACCTTGTCGGGTTAATCTTTGGTGTCCAGATATTTCAGTGTGATCAGGAACATTTTGTTGAATTTATTGTAAAGTTATTGCCACGTTTAAACCATCCAAACTACATCCTTCAACCATTTTTCAGTTATGGAATCACCCCAAGCCGGTGTTTATACAGCTTCCTTGACTCCACTTTTCGACTCATTTGAACCCAATATTCCCGCCCTTATTCGTCATGCTCAATGGTTGTTGGACGAAGGATCTGATGGAGTGGCTTTGCTTGGCAGCACAGGCGAGTCAAACTCGATGACGGTTGAGCAGCGTCAATCAATAATTGAACAATCAGCGCTGGAACTGCCTCCAGATAGACTGATGATGGGTACCGGATCTTGTGCTCTTCAAGATGCTGTGCGTTTGACCCAGGCCAGCGTAAATGCAGGTGTATTCTCTGTTTTGGTTCTTCCGCCTTTTTATTACAAACCGCAAAGCGAAGAAAGTGTTCTCAGTTTTTTTTCATTGTTGGTTGAAGCAGTTGACAATCCCAATCTGCGAATCATTTTTTACAATTTCCCGCAACTCAGTGGCTATAATTTCAGTATCAAGATTTTGCAGGAATTGAAACTGCGTTTCGGCGACATTGCCGCAGGCATCAAAGATAGTTCAGGAGACTGGAATAATATGCTTGGCGTGGTCCAAAACGTTCCGGACCTGATGGTGTATACTGGCACGGAGACTTTGTTGCTGGACATTTTGCGCGAGGGAGGAGCAGGCAGTATTACGGCTACTGCAAATCTTATTGTTCCGGAATGTCAACATGTTTTTCAAGCCTGGAAAAATGGCCGGTCGGAAGCTGCAGACCAAGCTCAAAAACACCTTACGGCTTTACGGATAGCTTTCGAAAGCTATTCGTTTGTCTCTGAAATGAAAAGCCTCCTTGCTGCTCAAACAAACTCAGAAGAGTGGAATCACATGCTGCCGCCATTTGCCCAGCTTCCGGATGAGCAAGTGGAAGAACTAACAGAACAAATCAAAGTGCTCGGATTGGACTTGAGCCAACGTCTCTTATTGAAGTCCTAAGTAATTTCAATGTTTCATAGTTAAATAATTCAAAGAACTTGGCTGTATTTTGAGAAAAACGGCCAAAAAAATGCAAGGATAAAAAATGAGCAACACCCAACGCAATCAGTTAACGAAACTCCGTGATTAACGACTGTAATTTGACGAGAGCTTCGGATTAACAAAACATATAGAATTATGCACGACGAACTTTATCAGCTGGCCTATAAGGACATCGAGGAAAAAGAAATTGACGAGGCCCTATGGCTCAAGGCAATGTCTCATGCCATGGGTGATAAAACCAAAGCAAAGTGGACCTACATTGAATTACGAGTCGATCAATTGTTGCGTGATCCTTCTCTCCGGCACAGCGCCAGCAAGAAGGTCCGCAAGCCAACTCATCAATCAGGAGCCTATATGATGTGGATTAGTATTCTCTTTTGCATTTCAATCGTCTCTGCAGCAGTGGTTGTGGACTTTACAAAAATTACCCTTATTCTGTCCAACGGATTCTACTTATTGGATCTACCATCTTTGTTGTTTATTTTGCCAACATCTATACTTTTTGGTATAGCCGCAACTTCCTGGCGCACTTACGGACGTTGCTGGACTTATACGCTTGGAAGTGCAAAGCATGTTTCCTTCTCAGAAGCAGTTTCTGTTGCACGATGCCTGAATGTTATGGGTAATGTCTCGTGGAAAATGGGAATTCTCGGTACATTAATTGGTGGTGCCCTCATTTTAAAGAGTTTGGAGCAAATTGATAACGTAAACGATGCATTAACCGTAGCATTCTTAACCTTGGTTTATGGTCTTCTTTTCAAACTAATCTCTTATGTTGCTGAACAGCGAGTACTTAACCTTTACACCATTAAATAAAAACATCCTCTTCTATTACCCTCTCCGAAGGTGATCCTTCTTGATTCGATCATCACCACCTGGTAAATGACAAGCGTCATTCAAAAACAAAAATATTGACATTTTAGGAGAAAGTCAGGAGAATCGGAGTTTCTCATGTTTAGCATTTCTTCATGAAGAAGAAGTGTAGAAAATATTGGCTTATTTAAGTAGAGAACTCAAAATTTCTGTAAACATTCTTTAATTGGATATTTTCTGTTTTTGACTGTTGATTGTCTTAGATACTGCCAACAACCCTAACCAGCTTATTTCAGGATGAGCTGTTCCAGCAACTAAAAGGTAAAAGTGACTGATCAAGAAAACGCAACTCCAGTTCCCACCACCACTACTCCATCCAAACCAGAACCAATTGTATTTTTAGAAGAAGATGAGGACTTTGATGCACTCTATGAAGAGAGTCTGAAAGGTTTTCATGAGGAAGATATTGTAACCGGAACGGTAACAGAAATAACCCGTGATTATGTTACTGTTGACATTGGCTTCAAATCAGATTGTCTAATAACCATAAACGAGTTTCAAAATAGTGACGGTGTACTCCAGGTAGAGATTGGAGACACTGTAGAAGTCTATGTTGAAGCCCTCGAGGCTGATGAAGATGGAGTCACCTATCTTTCAAAACGCAAAGCAGAAAAGGTACGTACTTGGGAAAAGATTGGAGATGTTTATGAAGAGGACGGCATTGTGCGCGGAACAATTGTGGCCAGAATTAAGGGTGGACTATCTGTAGATATTGGAGTCAAAGCTTTCCTGCCTGGATCTCAGGTGGATTTACGCCCTGTGCGGAACCTTGATAAACTGCTGGGAGAAGATTTTGACTTTAAAATTTTGAAGTTCAACCAAAAACGTGGAAACATCGTCCTTTCCCGCCGGGTTTTGCTTGAAGTCGACCGCGATGAAAAGCGTCTGAAAACACTTGAAATTCTCAGAGAAGGCGCCTTGATTAAAGGTTATGTCAAGAACATTACTGATTACGGTGTTTTTGTGGATTTGGGTGGAGTAGACGGTTTACTTCACATCACAGACATGACTTGGGGACGCATTGTGCATCCATCTGAAATGTTCGAGATTGGCGATGAAGTAGAAGTGATAGTACTCAAGTATTTTCCGGATGATCAGAAGGTGTCCCTTGGCCTCAAGCAAAAAGCACAGAATCCTTGGGAGATGGTGGAAGAAAGATTTGCAGTTGGAACAAAAGTAAGCGGGAAAATTGTCAGTCTGACAGATTATGGTGCCTTTATCGAAATTGAACCTGGAGTAGAAGGACTCATCCATGTTTCAGAGATGTCATGGACCAAAAAAGTCAGGCATCCTTCAAAGGTTGTTGAACTTGGTCAGATGGTGGAAGCTATCGTCAAAGACATTGATGTCGAACGCAAACGAATTTCACTCTCAATTAAAGATGTTCTGGCAAATCCCTGGAAGCTTGCCCTTGACCGCTATCCTGTTGGATGCATCGTCAAAGGTTTTGTCCGCAACGTCACTGATTTCGGCATTTTTATTGGACTTGATGAGGGAATTGACGGATTGGTTCATGTCTCCGATATTTCATGGAAACAACGTCAGTGCAAGCCATCTGAAGTTGCAAATAAAGGAGATGAGATTGAGGTAAAAGTACTTCACATCGACGTGGACCAAGAACGCCTCTCACTGGGAATCAAACAGTTAACTGATGATCCATGGAAAGATCTTGATGAAAAAAATCCACTTGGTTCAGAAATAACTGGAAAGGTTGTAAATCTTACCGACTTTGGAATTTTTGTTGAGGTTTCCGATGGCGTTGAAGGTTTGGTACATATTTCTGAAATTGATGACTCAATTCCGAAAAATAAGGTCCACGAGAAATATCCAATTGGGACTGAAGTAAAAGCAAAAGTAATAAAAATTGATTTGGATGAAAGACGCTTAGGATTGCATATCACAAAAGTCCTCTCGACTTCAACTCCTCCTGTTCCAGAAGATGGCACTGAAACAAAAGCTGCTCCTGCTGAGGGGGAAAAAGAAGCCGCTGCGAATACAGAAGCTGCACCAGTTGAAGCAGATGAAGAAGCTGCACCTATAGAAGAAAAGGAGGTAGCAGATCAAGCAGAAGCTGGCCCTGCAGAAGAAAAGGGAGTTGCAGACCAAGCAGAAGCTGGCCCTGCAGAAGAAAAAAAAGTCGCTGACAAAAAAGTGAATTCACCTCCTGAGGAAGACAAAGATGTCGCT
>JAKUUI010000072.1 GCA_022448485.1 SAR324 cluster bacterium | reverse complement strand
TCATTGCAATCTGCTCCATCGCTCCAATCAAAATCATTCTCCAAATCCGCGTTGGTCATTGATTTGCTGCTATAACGCAGCTCGTAACAATCCTTACAAGGAATCTCATCACCCACGCTATACCCCGATTCAGAAGGTTCCGGATACGGCGATCAGAACAGTGGGCATCAAACGTTTTAAAGAGCATTCCGATTTGGAATCTATGGGGGCACAGGATGGCCACAGTGCATCGAGTTTGAAAAATTCAAACACCCTTCCAACTGCATGAGTTCCAAGACCACTGAACGGCTGGAATTTCATGAACTGTTGCAGTTTTTTGAAAACCACCTGAAGCAGCAAATTTTGCCTTTCTGGTTGGAACATTGCGTAGATCATGAGCGAGGGGGTTTCAACAACTGTGTGAATGATGATGGAAGCCTGGTTTCCACGGAAAAATTCTTATGGTCGCAAGGCAGGGCGCTGTGGGTGTTCAGTTCGCTGTACAACGATCTCGACGGCGATCCGAAGTGGCTAGAAATAGCTACGCCGATCGCTAGATTACTTATTGATAAAGGGCGCACTCCTGACGGAGACTGGTTCTTCAGTTTGAATGCGGATGGCTCTCAGAAAAAGGCGTCACAGAGCATTTATGTCAATGCTTTTTGTATTTACGGTTTAACTGAATTTGCAAGGGCAACTGGAGATTCAGAGGCTTTGGAAGTTTGCTTGGACTCATACAAGTATGTTAGTCCTCAACTCGACGATCATTCAAGTTTCCAAACTCAACCGCATCCGATCCCAACTGGGTTCCAAGCGCATGGTCCGCTGATGATTTTTGCACTGGTTTTCCATGATCTTGGCTGTTTGTCTGGAAATAAGGATATTAAAGACCGTGCTTTAGTACTGGCAGAACGAATAATGACGCAACATCTCAAACCAGAAAAAAAACTACTCTACGAATTCGTGCGTCCAGGAGGGGAACTCGTAGACAGTGATATAGGCAAAACGATTGTTCCCGGTCATGTCATTGAAAGCATGTGGTTCATGGCACGCATCTACAGCCATCACGGTCTTTCTGATCGGCTCAAGCTTGTGTTGGAAACAATACGTTGGCATCTGGAATTAGGTTGGGATTCGGATTTTGGTGGAATTCGTCTGGCGTGCCACGCTGACAATGGAAACGCAGCCTGGCACATGCCTGATGCTAAAATCTGGTGGCCGCACACAGAAAGTCTGCTTGCGTTGTTGCAAGCTTATGAAATCAATCATGCTGAATGGGCAATAGAATGGTACTGGAAAGTACACGAATACACTTTTTCCCACTTCCCAAACCAACAGCATGGAGAATGGTTTCACAATTTGAACCGTGATGGGATACCAATGAGACCGTATTTGAAGGATCTTCCAGTAAAGGATCCCTTTCACCTACCCAGAGCGTTGATTTACTCCATCCTCATTCTTAAAAGACTTGCTGCCGAGTCAATTAAAGTTCAGGATTAGTACATGATATTTCAGAATCAAAAAACTGAAAGGTAAAGACTTGATATGAATTACCGTTATTTGGGGCGTTCCGGGTTGCTTGTCTCGCGGATATGCCTTGGCACGATGAACTTTGGGATGAAGAAATGGGGATGCGACAAGCAGGTCTCCAGCAAAATTCTTGGAGAATTCATCGAATCAGGGGGAAATTTTATCGACACAGCGGATGTCTACAGCGATGGAATTGCAGAAGAGATGCTTGGACTAGCTCTACGAGATCACCAGCGTGAAGACCTGGTGCTCGCTACCAAGTGCTGGTTCCGTATGGGGGGAAGTCCCAACTCCAAAGGACTCTCACGAAAATATATTCTTGAGGCCGTTGAAAACAGCATGAGACGACTGAAAACGGATTACATCGACCTTTACCAAGTTCACGGTCCCGACTGGTTTACACCGATGGAGGAAACGCTGAGAGCACTTGACGATCTCGTTCGACAAGGTAAAGTGCGTTACATTGGCTGCAGCAACTATTACGGATGGCAGATCGTCAAAGCCAATGCTCTTGCGGAACGCTACGGACTAGAGCGTTTCATCAGCGGTCAATTTCTATACAACATAGTGCGACGTGATATAGAACGTGAAATTCTTCCAGCTTGTGCGGATCAAGGACTAGGGTTGCTCTGCTGGAGTCCGTTGGCTAGCGGCTTTCTGAGTGGACGTTATGAAAGGGATCAAGAACCACCCGAGGGTTCGCGAATTTCCTACCGCAAGAACATCGATATTCCCCGTTACTTTAGTGATGATGCCTTTAACGTAGTTGACGAACTTAAGAAAATCTCAAATGAAACTAACAAAAACCTCTCTCAACTCTCCCTGGCTTGGTTGCTGTTTGACCGGCGTGTCACCTCGGTAATCATCGGTCCTCGCACAGTGGAACAATTGAATGATTCCCTCCATGTTTCTGAATGGAACTTGTCGCATGAGCACCACGAACGACTGGCGAACGCCAGCCATTTCAGCCATGGCTATCCCATGGAGTGGGTTGATTTGAGTTACGCCAATATCTCCGGAATTGAGGAATTCTCTCCCGGACACTTCCGGCATCCGATGGACCGGAGCTAAACCGAAATCAAACTGTCTGAATCTGCATGAACTCTTTCTCTGGTACTTCTTTTACTTCATACCACAAACTCATTATCACAAGATTTGAAAAAAATCTTCATAAAAAATGTCTTATCAGATGAATCCATAATACAAACATGATGATTCCACTACCAATAAAAAAAATACAGGTAGATTATCTGCCTGTTTCCATATATGCTGATAATCTCGCAATGGGGCGAGCCGCGGCTTTGGATGCCCGGGAACAGATCGTAAAGGCGATTTCCGAGCGTGGTGAATCCAGCATTATACTCGCCACGGGCAACTCACAGTTAACATTCCTTCACACATTGAAGGAATTGGACGGAATCGACTGGACTAAAGTAAGGATCTTCCATATGGACGAATATCTAGGACTGGCTCCAACTCACCCGGCCAGTTTCCCGCTTTTTCTGAAGGAACATTTCATCCAACACGTCAATCCTTGTGCATTTTATCCTGTTCCGAACAGCCCCGACAACATTGAACGGGCCTGCCGAGACTACGAACAATTGCTCAGGGACTATCCTGCTGATCTGGTTGCCATGGGTTGGGGCGAGAACGGACATATTGCTTTCAACGATCCTCCTGATGCGCTCTTCAACGATCAGCAATGGGTCAAAGTCGTGGAATTAGCAGAAGTAAGCCGCAGGCAGCAGGTCGGCGAGGGACATTTCGGATCTCTTTCTGATGTGCCCACTCATGCAATCACTCTTACGATTCCTGCTTTGCTTGCTCCAAAAAGAATCCTTTGTATCGTACCAGAAGCACGCAAGGCTGAGGCTGTACGCTCCTGTCTTAATGAACCAGTTTCTGAAGAACATCCTGGTTCCATTTTAAGAACTCTGAAACATGCTAGCCTGTATCTGGATTTAGAATCATCTGCTAATTTATAAACCTGAAACGGAGATGCCTATGACATGACATAAAGCAATTAATTATAACTGCTGTTTAATCCTTAATCAGCAATTTTATAAACCTACATTTAAATGGAGACAATTATGAATACAATACTAAATCCCATCAGATGGATGGGAATACTTGGTCTGGCTACCATCATTGGCGTTGCAGGTATCTCAGCAAAAGAAGCTCCGCAATTTTCCGCTTTAGTGAAAGCAGGAAAACTGCCTCCAGTCAACGAGCGTCTTCCTGAGATTCCTTTGATGTTGCCGGTGGTGGACGAAATCGGTCAATACGGTGGAATTCTGCGTCGTGCATTCTTGGGGCCTGGTGATCACAATAACTACACCCGTGCTGTTTACGATGCGCTCGTACGTTTTGCACCAGACGGTAGTCAAGTAGTTCCGCATATCGCTTCCGGCTGGGAATCGAATGAGAATTTTACAGAGTGGATTGTCCGTCTACGTCCAGGTGCTAAATGGTCTGATGGTCAACCTTTCACCGCAGACGATATCATGTTCTGGTACAACGATATTCTGCTTAACAAAGATTTGATGCCGGGTGGTGCCAACTGGATGAAGAATGATGATGGCTCAATGGCCAAAGTCGAAAAACTCAGCAACTACATGGTCAAATGGTCCTACAAGCAGCCGAACACGGCGTTCCTGCTGAACCTTGCGAACATGGATGGTGCGGATAAATCGATCAGTAACCTGGTCTTCGTACCGGCACATTATCTAAAGCAGTTCCACCCAAATCATGCCTCCAAGTCCAATTTGGATAAAAAAGTCAAAGCGGCCGGGTTCGATACATGGACACAACTGTTTGCAGTTGAAGCCCTACCTCACTTAAGTGGGAAAAGACCCGGAATGGCAGGCTGGGTGCCAAACGGTTCCACCGTTTCGGATCGTGTCTTCAAGATCAAACGCAATCCATACTTTGTAGGAGTTGATCCAGCAGGCAACCAGTTGCCTTACATCGATGAAATCCACTTCACGTTTTTTGCTGACAAGGAAACTTTGAACCTTGCTGCGGTTTCGGGAGAGATCGACTTCCAGGGACGTCACATCAACATGAGTACTTATCCGGTACTCAAGGAGAATGAAGGTCAGAGCAATTACCGTGTTGTGACTTGGCCAACCTTTGGTGGTTCTGATGCCGTGGTCATGTTCAATCAAACCTGGCAGGGTCCAGAAGGAGAGTTTTTCCGAAACAAACAGTTTCGGATTGCCCTTTCACATGCAATCGACCGTGACGGAATCAAAGAACTTGCATTCTTTGGGCTTGGTGAATCCCGTCAAGGGGTTCCTGCTCCGTTCCATCCCTATTACCCAGGAGATGAATATGCGTTTAAGTACACCCAGTACGATGTCAGCAAAGCCAACAAGATCCTCGATGGTATCATGCCGAAAAAAGGTTCTGATGGTTTTCGTGTGATGTCTAACGGCAAAACGCTAGACATTGAAATTGGTGTGGTCCCTGCGTTTGGAGCATGGACGGATATCGCTCAGTTGATAGTTGGGAATTGGGCGGAAATTGGAGTGAAGGCGCATGTCGAAGTTCGTGAACGCACTGTGCATTTTGCGATGCGACCCGCAAACGAACTGATGGCAGAAGTCTGGAATGAAGACACCACCGGGTTCCCCTTCAGTGGTCAGCCCAAGTTTGATCCACGAAGTGATCCGGCCCTGACCTTTGCTCCTCTGGTGGCCAAATGGTATGCGACTGACGGAAAGCAAGGGATCGCTCCTCAGCCGGAAATCAGGCGTCTTGTCGAAATCATCGACGAAGCCAAAACTTCCTCGCGTAACCGACAGGTAGCGCTGGCCAAGGAATTGTTCAGCATTTGGGCGGACAACGTCTGGGAAATCGGCACGGTTGGTATGACTCCGATGATCCAGGGTGTGCTGGTTGCCAACAAAAAACTCCGGAATATTCCGGAAGTTGCTGGTAACGACTGGCCACTTCGAACACCTGGCGATACCCGTCTTGAACAGTACTTCTACACCAAGTAGTTTACCCTAATCCTCAATGCGGTTCTCCTTAGGGAGAACCGCCCTCCTTTCTTTGTTGTGATAAAATAGGGCCATGCTTCAATACATCATCAAACGGCTTCTAATTCTGCCCTTTCTACTTTTCATCTTTTCCATAATCGCATTCATTTTAATTCAAGCGCCTCCCGGAGATTTCCTGACCAGCTACATCGCAGAGTTGGCGACTTCAGGTTCGTCAATTGAACGGGCTCAGATTGACGCTCTACGGGCTTTGTATGGTTTGGATCAACCGCTATACATTCAGTATTTCAAATGGATCGGACGCTTATTAACAGGAGATTTAGGGTTCTCTCTCGATTGGCAGAAACCTATCAGCGAATTGATCGGTGAAAGACTGGCATTGACGTTAGCCTTGGGAGTAGGAACATTCATTTTTACCTGGCTAGTAGCCATTCCCATCGGCATTTTATCTGCAACTCGGCAATATTCTTTTTTTGATTATTTTTTCACGGTATTCAACTATATAGGGGTCGCAACCCCCACCTTCATGACAGCCTTGGTGCTGATGTGGATAGCATTCAAGTATTACGGTCTTAGTGTAACCGGACTCTTTTCTCCTGAATACATTGATGCTGTCTGGAGTTGGGACAGGACCGTTGATTTGTTAAAACATCTTTGGTTACCCGTTGTCATTCTCGGATTGGACGGCACTGCTCGGTTGGCCCGGGTGATGCGGGCGAACCTGCTGGATGAACTCAAAAAACCCTACATGGAAATGGCCCGGGCCAAAGGCATGTCCGAATGGAGCTTGGTGATGAAATATCCTGTGCGCTTAGCCCTTAATCCTCTGGTGAGTACTATTGGATGGTACCTGCCGCTGATTTTCTCGGGCAGCGTGATTGTCGCAACGGTAATGAATCTCCCGACCATTGGTCCTATGTTGCTTCGGGCCTTGATCAGTCAGGATATGTTTCTGGCGGGAACCATCATCCTCATTTATATGATACTAGCCATCATCGGTACCTTGATTTCTGATATTCTGCTGGCGTGGCTCGATCCCCGGATTAGGATGGAGGATAACTGAATCGTGATGAATCCTGCAAAGTCACCACCTAACATTATTTTAATAATGCCGGATCAATTGCGTCCAGATTTTCTTGGTTGCTACGGTGCTTCATTCGCCGGCACTCCGAATATCGATCGTTTAGCCTCGCAGGGAAAGCTCTTTGAAAGGGCTGTCTCTCCATCTCCTATCTGTATACCTGCCAGAGCATCGTTGCTAACCGGCCATAATGCATTCTCAACTGGAGTTCTAACAAACCATTTCTGGCTTCGTCCGGACCATGACGACTGCGGTATGCCAACGTTGGCATCGTTACTGAATGAAGCCGGTTACCACACCGAAGCCATTGGAAAAATGCATTTCATTCCCTGGGATCGTAATGAAGGGTTTTCCCATCGGTATATTGCTGAAGACAAGCGGCATATTTACATTCAGGATGACTATGCAGAATACCTTGCTGAGCATGGGTTCAGAAAATGTGCAGGGCCGGAAGAGCCGGGATATGAAACCAACTTAATGGCTTCGTTTAGTCAGATTCCGTTGGAACACCAGATCGATGTCTGGATCGGAAATCAAGCTACCAAGTTCCTGAAGGATTTCTCAGGAGACCCTCCCTTTTTTCTTTTTGTTGCTTTTGCTGGGCCACACGATCCATATAATCCTCCACAAGAAGTTGTTAATTCGATGGAGTATCTGGACGTTCCTGCTGCTATTCCGGCCACTGCAGAGTCAGAAGTCTTCCGTCCAAGTTTTATTTCTTCCCACAAAAATGGTTCTGCCCAAGTGGATTTTACCGTATTTCCTGAAGCCGCCAAAGCCAAAATTCGCAGACATTATGTCTGCCTGATCAGGATCATCGACGAACAGGTGGGAAAGATTCTGCAGGTTCTCAATCAGCAGAACAATTCCCGTGAAACAGTAATTTTGTTTACTTCTGATCACGGAGATTTTCTGGGTGATTTCGACATGGTCGGTAAGGAGTTGTTTCACCAACCTTCCATCCGCATCCCGCTGATTGCTTCTGGAGCTTCCTTAAAGTGCTCTCGTTCTAAGGCCTTGGTCTCTTTGACCGATCTATTTTCCACAATCATGCAAATAGCCGGAATTAAATCAGTCCTTCAGGACTCAGTACCTCTTCCCCTGACAGTAGAGGACGTAATGACACGTACGGGTATTCTAGGAGCCACCGGTTCCGGAGTAATGTGGTTGACCTTACGCTGGAAACTCGCGTACTACAAGAACGGATCAGCCACTCTTCATGATATTATGAATGACCCGCAGGAACAGCACAACCGCTTCTCCGATCCGGTATGCGCTGAAATAAGGGATGAACTAGATCGGCAAATGATGGCGAAAATACTGCAGTCCGTGACCGAGGGGCACTTGGATAAATCGTATCCTTACATGACAATGTCTCCAGAACATCCAGGACATTACCCAAACTGGAAACGCCCTTATCCGGCAGACAGATGGTCATGACGGTTTGGCGGTATAAATGGTTGGAGCAAGGCCGGAAAGCCTGTCTGAACCTCAATGAATACCCGTAATTCGCATACATGAACCCTTCTTTGAAAAATGAACCAGGCAGTATCCCAACTACAACGGGAATGGGCGCCGCGTCCAATGTAAAGAGTGAAGATGTATTCCGTAAGGGTGATGCAATAGATGTCGCCCCCAATTGGAAACTGGTATGGTGGCGTTTCAAGAAACATCGGTTGGCACTGGTCAGTGGTGTGATCTTCATTGTAATTGCCTTGATCGCAGTTTTTCCAGATTTCTTCAGTACACGGAACCCGCACAAAACCAGCGCGACAAAATCGTTCATGCCTGTCCAAGGTATCCATTTTTTTGAAAACGGAAATTTCAATCCCCATATTGACAAGTTAGTGGGGAAACGTAATTCCAAGACATTGAAAATGGAGTGGAAAGCCCATGAAACCCAAAAGATCCCTATCGAGTTTTTTGTGGAAGGTTATTATTACCAAATTCTAGGTATGATTGAGACAAATATTCATTTTCTTGGAGTTAGTGATCCAAAATCACGGCAAACGATTCATTTACTGGGAACGGATCGGTTGGGTCGGGATCAATGGTCGCGGTTGATGCACGGGACTCGGGTATCGTTGTCCATCGGTCTGGTCGCCGTGTTCCTCAGCGTCTTTTTTGGTATCCTACTCGGTGGCATTTCCGGATACTATGGTGGCTGGACGGACCTGATCATCCAGCGTTTTATTGAGATCCTGCAGTCTTTGCCACCAATTCCCATCTGGATGGCGTTGACCGCATCACTTCCAAGAGATTGGTCTGTTGAACAAACCTATTTTGCCATCACCATCATACTTTCTATGATTGGCTGGACTACACTGGCACGTGAAGTTAGAGGGCGGTTTCTTTCGATGCGGGAGGAGGATTTCGTAATGGCCGCTCATTTGTCCGGATGCAGTCAGATGAGGATTATTTTCCGGCATATGCTCCCGACTTTTACCAGTCACATCATTGCCACCAGTACTCTGGCTGTTCCTGTCATGATCATCAATGAAACATTCCTCAGTTTCCTAGGACTCGGGTTGCGCCCACCGGCAATCAGTTGGGGGGTTTTACTGCAGGAAGCACAGAACCTCCAGTCAATCGCACTTGCACCGTGGTTGCTCCTACCAGGATTGGCCGTGATAATAACCGTACTTGCATTGAACATTCTGGGAGATGGATTGCGCGATGCAGCTGACCCTTATAGTTAATGTCGAAAAAATCGCGAATAAGGATGTCTGAAGTTAAACCTCTATTGTCAGTAGAGAAGCTCAAAACCTGTTTTGAGCTTGATGAAGGCACAGTTAAAGCAGTTGACGGTGTTAGTTTTAAGCTATACCCGAGTAAAATTTTAGGTATTGTTGGAGAAAGCGGTTGCGGTAAAAGTATTACAATCAAATCAATCCTGCGCATTTTAGAAAAACCTGGGCGTATCACATCAGGTAAAATTATGTTCCATAGTACCAAGTCTCCAGGAAAAGCTGAATCGGAGCTTGTCGACTTAGCTCAGTTGGAGCCACATTGCAAACAAATTCGTTCCATACGTGGCAATGAAATTGCTCTTATTCCTCAAGAACCAATGGCCGCCTTCAGTCCTGTTCATACCATAGGCAATCAAATAACTGAGGCTGTTTTGTTGCACAGCTCTATCGGTTCCTCTGAAGCTCAACAGATTGTGATTAAATGTCTTCGTGAAGTGGGAATTCCAAATCCGGAACGATGCATGGAAATGTATTCATGGGAATTAAGTGGCGGGTTGAGACAGCGGGCGCTGATTAGTATGGCGTTAGTCTGTGAACCTTCATTGTTAATTGCTGATGAACCGACCACTGCAATTGATGTGACAACTCAGGCACAGATTCTCAACCTTCTCCGCATACTTCAAAAAGATCACAACACCGCTATTATTTTCATCACACATGATTTAGGAGTGATCTCTCAGTTGGCTGATGATGTAGTCGTGATGTATCTAGGAAGAGTTATGGAAGTTGGCCCCGTAGATGATATCTTTCACAATCCTCAGCACCCATACACAAAAGCTCTGTTGAAATCAATTCCAACTATCAACACAGTCAATCGCTCATGGCTGCCCACCATCGAAGGTTCAATCCCACATGCTTTTCACCGCCCCAAAGGTTGTCCGTTTCATCAACGCTGCCAAGATGTGATACCCGGCTTGTGTGATCAGAAAACCCCTGCTTTACATCCAGTTACAGATCATCAATCAGTCAGTTGTTTTAAAATTCATGATTTTGTTGATCAACCCTAATTTAAATTCTGCTAACCCAATTCAAAAAGTCAATTGTGAATCCTAAACCAGAGGTTAACACCAAGATTTTGGAAGTTAAGGGCTTGAAAAAGTACTTTCCTATTCGGAAAGGATTTTTTAAGAAAACAGTGGGACAGGTAAAATCTGTCGATGAACTAAATTTTTTTATTGAGAAAGGAGAGACTCTCGGGTTGGTAGGAGAAAGTGGATGTGGTAAAACCACGACTGCTCGTTCCATTTTGAGGGCGATTAAGCCTACAGAAGGGGAAATATTGTTTCAGAAATCAAATCAGGAAATGGTAGATCTTAATAGTTTATCCAACA
>JAKUUI010000071.1 GCA_022448485.1 SAR324 cluster bacterium | reverse complement strand
GTTTTGAAGTGGAAGATGCGGAATTAACCAACAATAATTCCGGCCCTGAATCTCTGGGAAGTTGATGAAGCCAGTTTTCGTGAATGTGCCCATGCAAATAAAGACGGATTTGCGGATGACGCAGTATCCAGTTCCTCACCGGTACAAGATTGTATAGCTCGTGAAACTTGTCAAACTTCCAGCCTTCAGGGAAGGTCAGAGGGTAGTGATTGACAATTATGAAACGAGTTTCTGCGGGACAACTCTGAAGCAGGTTCTCTGTAGCCTGTAATGTGCTGCGGCGTACTGTACCTGCAGCAGATAACCAGTCGTTTGGATGCGCACTATCCCAGCCTACTATTACCCAGTCGTCCTTGAGCCTACGCAGATGAATTTCGCCATTGCCGAAAAATTCCCCAAAATATTTATTGTACAAATCATTACCAGCTGCTTGGCAAACATAGCGATCATGATTGCCCGGAACAATTGTAACTCGTTGAGGATCTTTAAGCAGTGGATCCAGTGTTTCTCTGGCCCGGGAAAATCCTTTCTCCAGTGATAGTTGTGTCAAGTCTCCGCTAATTACCAAATGGTCCCAGTTCGTTTTTTGTATTTGTACAACGAGTTGTTTTGCACGCTGGAGTGGGAATTCCCTGGCACGCCGAAAGAGTAAATTAGCGGCACCTAAAATTCTTTTTGACTTCCATTCTCGAAAATTCTGCGGATATGTGTGGAAATGCAGATCGGAAATATGTATGATGGACGTGCTCATTATATTTTGGAATCCATTCTGCAGGCAGCGTAATATTTAGCAATGACACTCTGTATGAAATACATGTTACAGTTTTGCTAATTATACGGGAAAGACTTTTGGTTCAGAGCAGAATGCCCATTTTTTAAATTGTTCGCAAGCGTTCTTTTTTTGTGGGAGAAACGTAGACGAATTCATCCATAACTCAAAACACAGGAGAATCAGTGGTTACTGTTATAATAGTTTCAGCTTTTCTTGGACTTGGTATAGCACTTTATTATTTCATCAAAGTTGCCAGCATACCAATCACTCATGAAATTGAAAACCCCGAAGAAGCAGAAAAACTCGTAAAAATTAACAGTGCTATTGCCAGAGGTGCCATGGCTTTTTTGAAGGCAGAATATAAATACATGGCGTTTTTCATGGTTGGATTCGCGGTCCTCATCGCCTTGCTGATTAACGATCCGCATACTCCAAACGTAAATGAAGGGGTCTATACTGCAATCTCATTTTTGCTGGGCTGTGTCATTTCAATTGCTTCGGGCTTCATCGGAATGCGAATTGCCACCATCGGGAATGTAAGAACAACAACAGCTGCAAAAAAATCGATTGCAGATGCATTTTATGTAGCTCTGAATTCTGGTGCAGTGATGGGTTTCGGTTTGGTAGGATTAGCAGTGCTGGGACTTGGCGGGATCTACCTAATTCTTGATGCACTTCTACCGGGGATAGAAAAACATATTTTGATGGAAGTTATGGCAGGTTTTGGACTGGGTGGTTCTTCCATTGCACTTTTTGCACGTGTCAGCGGTGGAATTTTTACTAAAGCTGCAGATGTTGGCGCAGATCTTGTCGGAAAAGTTGAGCAGGGCATTCCTGAAGACGACCCTCGTAATCCAGCTGTGATTGCAGATAACGTTGGAGATAATGTGGGTGATGTTGCAGGAATGGGTGCCGATTTGTTTGGTTCCTGTGCCGAAAGTACCTGTGCCGCCCTGGTGATTGGCGCAGTTGCTTTTGCCACTAATTTGGAAGCACTTCTATTTCCAATTCTAATTTCAGCAGTTGGCATTCCTGTCAGTCTTGTTGCTTTGTTCACTGCACGTGTTAAAGAAGAAAAAGATGTTGCTCCTGCATTAAAAAGAATCTTGATAATTGCAACCGGATTAAGTGCTGTTGCCATGTATTTTGTTTCTATGTGGGCACTTCCGGAAAGCTTTGAAATAAATGGTGAAGTCTATACAAACATGGACGTGTTTCTTTGTTACCTTACCGGTGCAGTTGCTGGATTGTTGGTAGGACTGCTTACCGAATACTACACTTCGCATGATTTCAAACCCGTGCAGGAAGTAGCAAAAGCTTCTGAAACCGGGGCGGCAACAAACATCATTTTTGGGCTCGCTCTGGGTTATCACAGTGCCACAGGATCGATCCTGCTCCTTGCCGTGAGTATTTACATGCCCTTCACACTGGCAGGGATGTACGGTGTTGCAGTTGCAGCAATCGGTATGTTGAGCACCCTGGTGGTTGGACTGACAATAGATGCCTATGGTCCGGTAGCTGATAATGCTGGTGGAATTGCTGAAATGACGGGAATGGGAGAAAGTATCCGGGACAGAACTGATGTACTGGATTCTGCAGGAAATACGACTGCCGCAATCGGCAAAGGCTTTGCGATAGGTTCAGCAATTCTTACTTCGCTTGCACTATTTTCTGCTTTTTTAACTCGGGCAAATCTTTTGGATCCAGAGGCAAATATCATGGACAGCATCAATCTGCTCGACCCCCTTGTCTTAACTGGTTTGTTTGTTGGTGCAATGCTGCCATTTTTGTTTTCAGCAATGACCATGAAGTCTGTCGGAAAAGCGGCTTTTGACATGATTGAAGAAGTACGCAGGCAATTTCGCTCAATTCCGGGAATTATGGAAGGAACAGCAGAACCGGATTATGAAAAATGCGTTGCTATTTCCACCGAAGCTGCACTTCGTGAAATGATTCCACCAGGCATTTTGATCATGGGCACGCCACTTTTAGTGGGCTTCCTTTTTGGAGTACCCGCAGTTGCGGGTATCTTGGCAGGATCTCTGGTTTCCGGAGGTGTTCTCGCCATCTCTTCAGCAAACTCAGGAGGAGCCTGGGACAATGCCAAAAAATACATTGAAAAAGGCAATTTAGGCGGCAAGGGCACAGAAACTCACAAAGCCGCCGTGGTTGGAGACACAGTTGGTGACCCCTTCAAGGACACTTCTGGTCCATCCCTGAACATCCTTATTAAACTTTCAGCCATTCTCAGCTTGGTTTTTGTCCCGTTTTTTATTCAATATGGCGGCTTTTTAACAGGCTAAACATCTCTTTGGCGGTCTTACGGGTCAGCCATTTCCACACCGCCGTTTAATTCTCCTCTTAAAGTGTTTTTTTAAGAACTTATTGTGCAAAATCCTAATATTTATCTGGATCATAATGCGACCTCGCCGTTATTGCCAGAGGTGGAACATGCTATGAGTGAAGTCACTAAGCAAGCATTTGCTAATCCTTCGAGCCCACATTGGGCAGGACGCGACGCAAGGTTTTTACTTGAGGAATCACGGGAAAGTCTGGCTAAAACTTTAGGTGCAAAACCCCAGGAAATTCTATTTACCAGCGGAGGCAGTGAAAGTAACAATACCGTACTCAGACAATTATTGGGAACTTCCGGACAGCAGCATTTAATCACTTCTGCAGTAGAACATCCTTCTGTTCTGGAAACCTGCCGCATTCTTGCTGAACAAGCAAATATAGAACTTACAGAACTAGCTGTTGATTCGTCCGGTAGTGTTGATCCACAAGCACTTCGTGCATCTATACGCCCGGACACATCTTTGATTTCTTTTATGAGAGCCAACAATGAAACAGGGAACCTCCAGTCCATAGAAGAATTTAGCGAAATTGCGCACGAACATGAAATTCCTTTTCACACCGATCTCGTTCAAGCAGTCGGAAAAATGGGAGTTGATTTGAATGCATCCGGAGCTGATTTTGCGACCGCTACTGCACATAAACTGGGAGGCCCTCGTGGAATAGGACTTCTTTATGTCAGAGAAGGATCTCCTTTCAAGTCACTTATCACTGGTGGAAAACAAGAGAGGGTGAGAAGAGCGGGCACGGAAAATGTGACACTTGCAGTTGGCTTTGCAAAAGCAGTAGAGTGGTATCTCGCAAATCAAACTTCACTCCGTGATCAGTTTTTAAAATTCCGGAAATCAATTCTGCACAAAATCAAAAAAATCGAAGGTATTTTTCTCAACACCAATATAGATAATAGTTTGCCTCATACACTTAACTTCGGCTGTCACGGAATAAGTGCAGAAAGTCTGTTGATTTCTCTGGATTTAGATGGAGTTGCAGTTTCAACCGGATCAGCTTGTTCTTCGGGAGCAATGGAAGCCAGCCCGGTACTGTTGGCCATGGGACTTTCACGTGCTGATGCAAAATCAAGCTTGCGAATAAGTTGTGGCTGGTCAACAACTGCTACTGAAATTGATTATTTTTGCCAGCGCCTGACTCATCACATTCTGCGTTTACAGGAAAAACAAAAGACTGGAAACCTCCGAATCAAAAATGTTTCTTTGTAGGCAAAAAAAATGACCACTTTACCGCATTTTTTACTGTGTGCATTGCTGGTAAATATTTTATTGATTGGAATCTGCGGGTGCGGTACTTCGTTTAACCAGAAAAATTACCTGGATTGCCGAAATTTGCTGGAGAAAGACCGTCAAAAAATACGTCTGGGA
Organism: SAR324 cluster bacterium; assembly: GCA_022448485.1. Classification (GTDB taxonomy): domain Bacteria; phylum SAR324; class SAR324; order SAR324; family NAC60-12; genus Arctic96AD-7. Next base: position 6,463 of record JAKUUI010000071.1, on the reverse strand, counting down.
AAAGGATTCACTTACAAATCACAGTCTTTCGAAGAATGTCGTGCTCCAGCCCGTTTTCAAACAGGTGCTGATTGAACCAAAATTTTTTCCGGAACATCAAAGTGTTTGCGTATTTTTCAAACTCTTGTTAAATTCGTCGGTTATTATTTAACTTCATCGGTCAGCAGAACATCTTTTGAACTGACTGGCTTACAGGACTATAGTTTATATAGGTATTGTCATGAGAAACCATTTTATCTCTGGAATAATTATTCTTGTTCTAGGAACTGTTTTTTCAGCGGATGTCTTTGCAGAAGGAGACACGGAACGTGGAGAAGCAAAGTACAAAGTCTGCATTGCCTGCCATGGCGAAAATGGCGGCGGTAGGAAAATCACAAACGCCCCAAGGATAGCCGGCCAACAGTCTTGGTATTTAGCAAGACAGCTCAAAAATTTTAAAAATGGTATTCGCGGATCGCATTATGATGATATTACCGGAATGCAAATGCGTCCGATGGCAATGAGCTTGGTTACAGATCAGGATGTTGAGGATGTAGTTGCATATATCGGCACACTGAACGGGCGTGGTACACACTCTGGTGTAAATGGAGATATCCAGGCAGGAAAATCAGCTTACGCACTTTGTATTAGCTGTCATGGGGCAAACGGTGAGGGCAACAAAGCACTGAATGCCCCAATAATTGCTGGACTGCCGGACTGGTATGTTGAGCGGCAACTTAATAATTTCAAAAGAGGCATTCGAGGTGTCAATGCCAAAGATATCTTTGGCCAGCAGATGCGGCCGATGGCTATGACTCTCGCTGACAAAGATGCGGTTCGGAACGTTACAGCATATGTAGCATCATTAAAAGCAGGATCTATATCAAAACCTGTGACGGTAGAGGCTAGCACAGTTGTGACCACAGTTCAAACTCCTGTCAGCGAACCGCTTTATGCTCCTTGCGCTTCTTGCCACGGTTCAGAAGGCGAAGGCAGCCAGAAATTAGGGGCACCACGTTTGGCAGGACAGCATGCCTGGTATCTAAAGAGGCAGTTACGCAACTGGCGTGATGGTATCCGGGGAACACATGTTGAGGATATTTACGGCATGCAAATGCGCCCAATGGCAATGACTTTAGTAAATGATACTGCACTGAACAAGGTGGTGGCTTTTATTGGAACTCTTCAGGGAACACCTTCAAAATCAACAATTAAGGGTAACACTGGGACAGGAAAAGCAAGTTATGCGACTTGCATCGCTTGTCACGGTGCAAACGGTGAAGGCAACAAAGCCCTGAATGCACCAAAAATTGCTGGACTTCCTGACTGGTACGTTGCCAGGCAGCTGCATAGTTTCAAAAAAGGTATCCGTGGAACTCATAAACAAGACGTTTTCGGAATGCAGATGCGCCCGATGGCAATGGCTCTTGCTAATGATGAGACTATCAACAATGTGGCAGCCTACGTGGCAACATTTACCGAAAAACTTCTTTCAGTTACAAAGGAAGCCACTGAATCCTCTCCCACTGAACCTTCCACAGTTTCTATTAAAGGTTCTGCCGATAATGGAAAATCTTTATATGCAGTCTGTGTTTCATGTCACGGAGCAGACGGATCTGGAAACAAAGCACTCAACGCACCTAGAATTTCCGGACAGATGGAGTGGTATGTAGCAAGACAATTGGTAAGTTTCAAATCCGGGTTGCGGGGAACTCATGAAGAAGACATCTATGGCCAACAAATGCGACCAATGTCTATGACACTAACCAATAAACAGTCGATTGCAGACGTTGCAGCTTACGTAAGTACACTTAAAGGATCAGTGAGTGAAACAACGATTCAAGGTGATGCCTCCGCAGGAAAAGCTTCTTACGCTGTATGTGCGTCGTGTCACGGTGCAAATGGAGAAGGCAGCAAAGAGTTAAATGCTCCAAAAATTGCTGGACAGCAGGACTGGTATGTTGTGAGACAGCTCAAAAACTTTAAAAAGAGGATTCGTGGCACTGACCCAAATGACATTTATGGCCTTCAAATGATTCCTATGGCCATGACTCTTGCAGATGACACTGCAATTAATAACGTGGCTGCCTACATATCCACTTTCAAATAATTCTTTTTTTTTCGAAGAACTTAACTTTTTTTAAAAACAACTCACAAAAATGTTTTTGGACTTTGATAAAAAAGTCATTTGAAGAAAGAATGACACAACTAAATGGTTTTTACAGAAAAGGATATTAAAACACCAGAAGTTCTAGTTATTGAAATAGAGTAAACATTGTGTATTCCTATCTTACAGTGAAATAAAGACAATCTTTAATAATGAGGAAAAAACTCAAAAAAGAAGTATGTTCCAACGTACCATTTTTATAGCTTACCTGATCTTTCTTCCTTTTTACGTCTGGGCTATTTCCGATTTAGATAATGCTTATCCACAACCAACACTAAAACCAAATGAAGTTGTGCGTCTTCAACTTCTGGCCATGCAGAAAAATGATGTTTCTGATCATGGTATCGAAATCACTTTCCGTTTCGCTTCTCCTTCTAACAAGACCCAAACTGGTCCCCTGAAACGTTTTATAAGGCTGGTCAAAAATCCTTCCTATCGACACTTGCTGAATCATCATTCTGTAAATTTTCTGGATTTGACGATCAAAGAAAATATAGCCATCCAGGATGTGATCATTACTACAACAACAGGTCGACGTATAGGTTACCGCTTTCGTCTTTCGCTGCAAAAAAGTACTAAATACCTAGACTGCTGGATGACAGATGCGGTAATGCCTTTCGAGATCCTTGAAGTTTAAGACTGATCCTCAGAGTTATCACCAATTTATGTAGAAATTTTTATCAAACTCAATAACATTCAAAAAACTAATATTTTGTTGCCAATTTAGAAATATATTGATATAAATTTCATGTGTGTTCTTATTTTATTGAATAAACTGTAACTTATTCAAGATAATCAAACGTAATTTATTATTTCTCTGGTCTTAAAATTCAATCTTGTCACAAATGGTATTAATTTGAACAAACTATTTGCTGTTGGTATTTTACTAACAATCGGAATTGTGTTGGCTGTAAAAGCGTATGCTGCTGGAGATGCAACAAAGGGGAAAGCCAGTTATGCAGTTTGTATGGCATGTCATGGCGCTGATGGGATGGGAAACAAAGCGCTGAATGCACCTAGAATTGCAGGTCAAGAATCGTGGTATCTGGAACGACAACTGAAAAATTTTAAGGCGGGAATACGTGGTGCTGATCCCAAAGACAAGTACGGTATGCAGATGCGTCCCATGGCTTTAACTCTGGCCAACGACCAAGCCGTAGCAGACATAGCGGCGTATGTGTCAAGTTTGCCGGAGCAAAAACCAGTAGCAAAAACAGTGAAAGGTGACATTGCCGCAGGCAAGACAGCCTATATGATTTGCCAAGCCTGTCACGGCCCCACTGGTGGAGGCAACCAAGCCTTGAACTCACCCAGACTTACTGGCCAGCAGGATTGGTATGTCGTCCGGCAGCTAAAGAACTTCAAGGCCGGAACTCGTGGTACAAAAAGTGGGGATATATATGGTATGCAAATGAGACCCATGGCGATGACTTTAGCCAATGATGAGGCTATTAATAATGTCGCGGCCTTCATTGCCACATTAAAATAACACGTTGGTCCGCCCACCTCCTAGAAGACTCCTAATAAGTAGAAGTCTTTTTCATTTCTACAGCTTATTTTCTGCTCTTTTCAAAGTGCTGGAAATATTCCAAGAGCCGAGGGACTTAGAGTGCATTTTTTTTTGGAAAAGCGAGTCAATACTTCGTCTTGGGGACGAGTTCTAGTGCTTTGTGCTGCATTGATATTAGTCTTGATTATAAGTTTGTTCTTTTTCATGGCAGTAGGAATCAAACCTCTGACTGCATACCAGATTATAGGCGAGGAAATTTTTCTGACTAAATACGGCTGGCAGGATCTGCTGGTTAAAATGACGCCTTTAATGTTTACAGGACTTGCTGTGGCGTTTGCTGCCCAAATGCGGCTGTGGAACATTGGTGCAGAAGGTCAGTTTCACATGGGCACTTTTGCCATGACCTGGTTTGTTTTACATTTCGATGAAAAACTTCCGGGGGGAATGCTGATCGTATTGATGTTAATAATGGCCATTTTAGGTGGTGGATTATGGGGCAGCATTCCAGGATTCTTGAAAGCCCGTTTCGGAGTCAATGAAATCATCACTTCTCTCTTGCTAAATTATGTCGCAGCTGCATGGGTAGATCACATGTTGTTTGGAGCTTGGCGAGATCCAGGAAGCAACAATTTCCCGATCACCAGAGAATTTTCTGAGGCTGGACAACTTCCAACATTTGGAAACACTTCAATTCATGCAGGGCTGATTATAGCCTTTATTTTTGTGGCAATTTTCGCCTGGATTTTGTGGAAAACACGGTTGGGTTTTCAAATCCGTTTGACCGGAGATAACCCAGACGCAGCGCGCTATTCAGGAGTGAACATCAGGACATTGACCTTACTGGTCTTTGCCGTAAGTGGAGCCATAGCCGGTCTTGCTGGATTCAGCGAAGTTTCTGGCATTCATTACCGCCTGCAGCAAAACATCTCCATTGGTTATGGCTATACTGGAATCATTGTGGCCTGGCTCGCCAGAAATCATCCTCTGGGAGTTGTTTTAAGTGCATTTTTTATGTCCATTGTTTTTGTCAGCGCAGAAGTTTTGCAAATAGAATACGGTCTTCCAATTTCAATGGTTTATCTGTATCAGGGCATAATTTTATTTACGGTGTTAGGTTCAGAGATTTTCACAGAATACCGTCTAAGGGTAAGAAGTCTGTTTATCTTTCCAAGAAAAAATAAAACCCGTGCTGTATCAAGATGAATCTGTATAAATAACACACTAGGGGTTCCTCCTCTTTTTTCAGGGGTAGGTCATTATACAAGACCTTACTCAGGGTTCTCTTTGAAAAAAGGGAGGGAAGGTGATTGCAATATTTATAATAGCAGTATAGTCTTTGAGTAGCACTAGTAGCGGAAACTGAAGTATGTAACATCACTGACTTGTAATTTATAATCATGGACTTTTTCACACAAATATTGATTGCCGCAGTTGGAATGGGGACTCCGTTGTTATTTGCAACAATTGGAGGAGTGATAAGTGAACGCGCCGGAGTGATCAACCTTGGAATGGAAGGACTGATGCTTGTGGGAGCATTAGTGGCTTTTGTGGTGATGTTGAAAACAGGGAGCTACTTTTATGCCGTGTCTGCTGCCGCAATTAGTTCCGGAGTGGTGTCAATGATCCACGGTGTAGTCTGCCTGATGCTACGTGCAAGTCAGATTGCTTCAGGGCTGGCCCTGACTTTTTTCGGCACAGGACTCAGTGGTTTGTTTGGAGACAAGCTTATGGGAGAAACAGTTGAACCGCTGAATCGCATTCCTGTACCAGGATTAAGTTCCATCCCAATACTTGGTCCAGCACTTTTCAATCAGGATGTACTCGTTTATTTTTCATTCCTTTGTGTCGGTCTTTCATGGTGGATGCTTTTCAAAACACGGTTGGGACTTAATATCCGCTCCATCGGCGAAGCACCGGAGGTTTGCGATTCTCTAGGGATATCTGTGTTAAGTTATCGTTTTTTTGCTGTTGTAGGTGGCGGAATGCTTGTTGGAATTGGAGGAGCATATTTTCCGCTTGCGTTAACGCCGTTTTGGGTGGATGGTATAACTGCAGGTCGTGGTTGGATTGCGGTTGCCTTGGTGATCTTTGCTTTTTGGGATCCGCTCAAGGCACTTGGGGGAGCTTATCTCTTTGGTCTTGCACTGGCTTTAGAGCTGCGCCTGCAAATATTGGGCATCGATATGTCCCCCTATTTTTTGAAAATGTTACCCTATGTTTTAACGATCTTGGTACTGACTTTGGTGACGATCCGGAATAATCGTCTCGGGATCCAAGTCATGCCTGCAGCACTGGGAAATGTCTTTTTCAGAGGAGAAAAACACTAAGTCCTGGTGCAATTAATACCGGCTTTGTGCCGGATTCTGTAATGAACCGATTTGAGGTTCTTTTAATCTTTCACAAGGAGATAAAATGAGAGAATTAATATCAAAAATCATAGGAGTCACTCTGACTCTATTGTTGGTTAGCGGCTACGCTTGGGCTGGAAAATCAAGTGTTGGTTTCATTTATGTCGGCCCCGTTGGTGACGGAGGCTGGACCCATGCTCATGACTTGGGACGCAAAGCATTAGAGGAAGCCGGACATAAGACATATTTTGTAGAGAGTGTTCCTGAAGGTGCTTCTGAGGGACAGATCTTAAAGATGGCACGAAAATCCGACATAGTTTTCACCACCAGTTTTGGTTTTATGGATCCAACTTTGAAAGTCGCAAAGAAGTTTCCTGACAAGGTTTTTTTGCACTGCTCCGGATTTAAGCAAAGCAAAAACATGGGTAACTATTTTGGTCGAATGTACCAGGCCAAGTA
>JAKUUI010000070.1 GCA_022448485.1 SAR324 cluster bacterium | reverse complement strand
GCAATCCATCAATAAACCGATAGTTCCGGTTGGTGCAATCGCGGTAACTTGTGCGTTGCGGAAACCGTATTTTTCTCCAAGTTTTAAAGCTTGATTGGCATCATGTTGGGTTGCTTTGAGCAACTCCGGAGGACAGTGCTGACTGTCTATTCCGACTGGTTTTATTGTCAATCCTTCATATTCACTATCTGGAGCACGAAAAGCAGCCCTCCGATGATTCCGAATCACCCGTAGCATATTATCCTTGTTCCGCTCGTAGCCTTTAAATGTACCAAGCTCTTTTGCCATTTCAGCAGAAGTTGCATAGGAGGTCATGTGCATGATGGAAGTCACGGCACCACAAATTGCAAGTGCTTCCGGAGAATCATAAGGAATACCGTTAACCATTAAATACGTTCCCATATTGGCGTAACCCAAGCCAAGTGTGCGGAATTCGTAGGAAAGATCTGCAATGTTTCTGCTTGGGAATTGTGCCATTAAGACACTAATTTCTAGAACAATTGTCCAAATTCTGGAACCGTGTCGTAATTTAGCAACATCAAGTTCCCCTGTTTTAGGGTCACGGAACTGCATCAAATTCAATGAAGCCAAGTTGCAGGCTGTGTCATCCAAAAACATATACTCGCTGCAGGGGTTAGATGCCCGAATCGGTCCATCTGCTGGACATGTGTGCCACTCATTGATAGTTGAGTCGAACTGAATCCCAGGATCTGCTGAGGCCCAAGCGGCGTAGGCAATCTCTTCCCATAGCTCTGCTGCTTTGAGCTTTCTGCAAGGAACAGGCTCTCTGCCCTCTTTTTTGGCTTTGACTTTTTCAATGCGCAAGTAGAGATCCCAGTCCTTGTCCTGTTCAACTGCTTGCATGAATGCATTGTTGAGACGTACAGAATTATTTGCGTTTTGTCCGGCAACTGATTGATATGCTTCTGAATTCCAGTCAGTATCATATTCATCAAACATCACTTCCGTGTAACCTTGTTGGGACAAATGGATGATGCGGTACACATAGCTGAAAGGCATAGCAGCCAAACGTGCTTTTTTGGCAACTGAACGCAGATCTTTGTTCAATTCGAGATTAAACTTTTCGGACTCATCTTTCCAGCCGTGAATAGCGGCAAACAGCTCATTGATCAGTTTTTTTACTGTTTTGGAACCTGCCACTAGGGCCGCAACTTTTTGTTCTTCATGAACTTTCCAATTAATAAATTTTTCAATATCAGGATGATCTGCATCCAGACAGATCATTTTGGCTGCACGGCGTGTGGTACCTCCAGACTTGATGGCACCGGCTGCGGAATCTCCAATTTTGAGAAAAGACATTAGTCCCGAAGAAAAACCTCCACCGGAAAGTGGTTCCGAATCACCGCGCAAAACAGAAAAATTGGAACCTGTACCAGAGCCGTATTTAAAAAGCCGAGCCTCACGGGTCCACAAATCCATGATTCCGCCATCACGAACTAAATCATCTTTAACTGACTGTATGAAACACGCATGAGGTTGTGGCCGCGTGTATGCATCTTTGGAAGGTGTTACTTCTTCGGTTTTTGGGTCGACGTAGAAATGTCCTTGTGCAGGTCCGTTCAAACCATAAGCCCAGTTGAGACCAGTATTGAACCATTGAGGAGAATTTGGTGCTGCCATTTGATTGGCCAGCATGTGACATAATTCATCATAAAAGGCACTGGCGTCCTCTTCTGTATCAAAATAACTGTGCTTGTAACCCCAATAAGTCCAGCAACCGGCGAGTCGATGAAAAACTTCTCTCGCATCGGTTTCCGAGATAGCATGATTTTCTGCAGAAGAATCTGTCTCTGTGGCTTCTTGATCTGCCCTAGCTTGATCATGAAGTGATGGTTGCAGCCAGGCAGGAATGCCTTTTTCTTTTGCGGATTTCAAATATTTGGGAATGCCAGCTTTGCGGAAATATTTCTGTGCCATGATATCAGTGGCAACTTGTGACCATTGTTTTGGTACAGAAACATTGTCCCATTCTGAGACTATTGAGCCATCCGGGTTGCGGATAACGGAAGTTCGGTTTTCAAATTCTATCGACCGATACGGACCTTCACCCTCCATGGTGAACATGCGCTTAATTTTCATAGATGCCTTTTCTTGATTTGTATTCTAAAATAAATTTGAAGCTCAGCCAATCCATGCTGTACCTCACCAAAAGTATACCTAAACGAATAAAATTTGCAGGTTAAATTTTTACATTTTACTCAGCGCCCCATACGCAAAAAACATGAAAACATTTCATTACCTGCTGACCTGAGGAAGAACTGGACCAGAAGTTATGTAATGTAGTTATTTTCCTTAGTGAATCAGGCTTTGAACAAAATCAAAAAAACACAACTCATGCTTTTTGTGATGTATATTTAATAACAATCGTATCAGACAGATGAAACTAAAACTGCTTCAGTGAAGACGATATTGTCAATTACCTCCCAGGACAGTAAAATAATGGTAGAACTGACAAAAAATGTAATATAGTTCTAGATCTTACAATGTAGTTTATCTGATTTATAAAATCAATAAAAAAGATCTTCTGTTAAATCAAACATCAACAATTAGTTGTCTGATATATAAAGTTAAAAAAAATGGATTTATCCAAAAAAACACAAAAAAAGCTTTGTCCGATTCCGGCTTTTTATATTCATATCCCTTTTTGTCGAACGCTTTGTCCGTTTTGCACATTTGCCGTGCGTCGAGACAGGGCAAATATGCATGAAAAATATATTCAGGGTATTGTTGATGAAATTGTCCGGCGCTCAGAAATGCTGACTGTTATGGAGCCGAAAGAGGGTAATGAAAAACATCTCAGGCAGGTTTCCCTTGAATCAATTTATTTTGGTGGAGGCACACCTTCATGTTTTACTATTCAGGAGGTGTCCGTGTTAATAAAAAAAGTACGTGAGTATTTTCCATGGTCCGATCAAATCGAGATTGCCTTTGAAATGAATCCGGATGATGTAAATCCTGAATATCTCAGCGGTCTTGCAGAAATTGGTGTCAACCGGCTCAGTTTAGGAGGACAGAGCTTCCAGACTTCAACTCTTCAGCAGTTGGAACGTTGTCATACTTCCGCTGATTTACGAGAAGCTATTGCATCTATAACGGATTCGTTATTTGTTAACTGGAACCTTGATCTGATGTTTGGTATTCCGGAACAGAGTTTTTCCATGTTCAAAAAAGATGTCGAGGAAGCACTGGTATACGATCCTACCCATATTTCTTTGTATGGACTTGAAATTCATGAGCGGACCCCTTTTGGCAAAAATCCGCAAATTCGCAGATGGGAATCTGAACATCAGGAGCAATTTGAGGCAATGTATTTGTGGGCAACAGACCGTCTAGAAAAAGCTGGGTTGTTTCAATATGAATTATCAAACTTTTCAAAAAAAGATTACGAGGGCCGGAATAACTTGTTGGTATGGTCCGGGCAGGAATATTTGGGGCTGGGAGTCGGAGCACACTCATACTATATGCAAACTCGTTGGGGAAACACTCGTTCTATCAGAACTTACCTTCAGCATCTTGAAAAGAATAAAATGCCTACCGAATTTGAAGAGCGGCTTTCAGGGAAACAGTTGGCAACAGAATTTTTGATGCTCGGTTTACGTCAGTGTAAAGGAATTAACATCGAAGAATGGCAGACCCGTTTCGGATTGCAGTGGCAAAAACAACATACAGAATTTGTTCAAGGACTTTGTGATGAGGGGCGCGCATTCTGGAAAGGTCAGCGTTTGTGTTTATCTCCTAAAGGAATGTTGCTGGCAGACAGAATAACAGTACAACTAATGCCGGAGCTCAGCGAAGATTAATTATCCCGCCAATATTATTCATAATTATTTTAAAGTTTATTATCAGTATGCCGAAAAGAAAGACAAGGTTTTTACCCGCTGGCTAATATTTTAGTGTTAGATTCAAGCGGAGCCTGTCTTATTGTTAATTAAGGGAGAACAAAATGAGAATTCGAAGCAATGTTACATCTTTGAATGCATTACGGCACTCAGACAACAATTTAAAAAACATCAGAAGCTCAATTGAAAAATTGAGTTCTGGATCAAAAATCAATAGAGGTGCTGACGATCCGGCTTCATTAGTCGCGTCAGAAAGACTGAGAGGACAAATTGCTGGGTTACGCCAAGCTTTTAACAATAATGCAAGTGCTGTTGCCATGTTTCAAACAGCTGAAGGAGCTTTGAGTGAAATCAGTAGTATTTTGTTAAGTTTGAAGCAGCTATCTGTTCATGCAGCAAACGATGCAATTAATGATGACACCATGCTAGCAGCAGATCAGAGGGAAGTGGAAGACTTGATTACTACTTTGGATAGAATTGTAAAATCAGCTGAGTTCAACGGCAACATGTTGCTTGATGGTAGTATGGGGGCAAATGGTGCTTCCGTAGGAGATAACATTCGTTTCGTCGGTGCTGAGACATGGACTGAAGGTTCTCCGTTAGAGGGTTATGAAGTTGATATTACACAGGTAGCAACACAGCCACATATAAGAGGCAGTGTTCCGTTGACGGTACAAAATATAGGTGATGGAGTTACAATCTTATTCAGTGAGGGAGGCCGCAACGTTGAAGTCGATACAAGGTTCGGGAATATGAAAGAAAATATTGAAGAAGTTTTAGCAAACTATAAACAAGATCCTACACGTTTTCCCGCAGAGGAAGTTTCAGCTAATATTCGTGTAATTGTTATGAATTCCATTAAAGAAGCTTTTGCAGGAAGTGGCTTAGCCTTGGAAGCCTTTGAAACACCGGAAAAAACATTTTATATCCAGCACAAAGATTATGGTTCAGCCCCCACTTTTTCAGTCACCACTAATATTCCTGGAATCCTGACAAAAGAGGCAAATGTTGCTGAATCATCAGCACCTGGCTTGGATGTCGCAGGAAAAATTGGTGACAGTTTTACTATCGGCAAAGGTCAATACCTTACTGCAATCAAACGTTCTTCTCCTGCTCAGGGAATAACCGTACAATTTGATCGTTCTATTGGACTTAAAGAAGTGCCAGTCAAAGACGAGCTAGGTGTTGTCGTAGGGAAAGAGTTTGTTGAAGAGACGCAGGAAGAAATCGTAGGTTCTCCAGAAAGCCCAAAAATAGAAGGTTATATTCACGTATCGCAACAAACAAGGAGTGTCAGTCTCGGAACTAGACCTGGTACTGAAAAAGGCTTTTCATTAAAAAACATTCGCGCGAATAATTTGGCACTAGGTGTGGAAAATGAAAGTGGTTTTGTAAGTTTATTTGATATAGATTTGACAAGTAGACAAGGAGCTAACGACTCAGGCAAACTTATTGAGAAGGCAATTGAAGAAATAGCAGTTTATCGTGGAGAAATTGGTGCTTTCCAGAAACACGCAATTGAAAGCAATCTAAATTCGCTGAGAATTGCGGAAGAAAACATTACACAGGGAGAATCAACAATTCGAGATACTGATATGGCTGCAGAGATGTCTCAATTGACAGGCAATCAGATCCTACTATCTGCGAGCCAGTCCATGCAGGCTCAAGCAAATCAGTTGCCAGAAAATGTGTTACAACTTCTTCAACAATAGTAATGGTGGTTCAAGGTCGGTGTACTGGTTAAACACCTAAATAGCGGCGTTGAATTTCTTTGTCTGCACTCAAAGTTGGAGAATCGCCAGTCCAGACAACGAGTCCTTTTTCAATGATGTAGTGCCGATCTGCAAAGTGGGTGAGAGCTTCAATGTTTTTATCCACAACAAGAATCGACTGTCCTTCAGATTTTAATCCTTTCAAACAATCCCAAATTTCAGTTCTGATTAACGGAGCTAGGCCTTCTGTTGCTTCATCCAAAATCAAAAGACGAGGGTTAGTCATCAGTGCACGGCCGATAGCCAGCATTTGCTGTTCACCACCGGAGAGTTGATTCCCCATGTGGTTTGCACGGTGTGGAAGGTGTGGAAATAAATCAAAAACCCGCTCCAGATTCCACGGTTTTTCATTCTTAGAACGATCAGCAGCAGTAGCAATCAAATTTTCAAGAACTGTCAGGTTTGGAAAAATCTGGCGTCCTTCCGGAACCAACCCTATTCCTGCTTGAGCCACACGGTGGGGAGGCCAGTCACGGACTTGATCACCATCAAAAATAATTTCTCCGGCTTGCGCTCTAGCTAAGCCCATAATTGAATGGATTGTGGTTGTTTTACCCATACCATTGCGTCCAAGCAATGTTACCACTTCTCCGACATTTATCTGAAGGTCGAGGCCGAACAGGACTTGGCTTTGGCTGTATGAGGTTTCCACCTTTCTGAGTTCAAGCATGGACTGTCTCCTCCTCTCCAAGGTATGCCGTTCGGACTTCCGGATTTTGTCTGATAGCCTCCGGAGTGTCCGTAGCAATGCCCTGGCCGTAGACTAAGACTGTTATTTTGTCTGCAAGAGAAAAAACAACATCCATGTCATGTTCAACCAGTAGAATCGTAAGTTTTCGTTTCAGTCCCTGCAGTATTTCAACCATGGCTTTGGATTCTTCAGGCCCCATCCCTGCCATTGGTTCATCAAGCAGCAGCATTTTGGGCCTTGTCGCCAAGGCCATTGCGATTTCCAACTGACGATGTTCACCATGAGAAAGGTTCCCAGCTACATCATCTGCACGTTTTTCCAAACCGACTTGCTGCAAATATTCAAAAGCAGGTTCCCTCAGAATTTGTTCTTTGCTGGCATTTTTCCAAAAATGAAAAGAGTGTCCTGCATGAGCTTGCACAGCCAGTGCGACATTGTCCCAGACTGTCATATCCATGAAAATATTTGTGATTTGAAAAGATCGGGCCAGTCCGTATGCAGATCGAAGGTGTACTGGAACCTCGGAAATATCATTCCCGTCAAATATAATACTACCTGAATCAGGCTCTATTTCTCCTGTGATTTGTTCGATCAAAGTGGTTTTGCCGGCTCCATTTGGGCCAATTACTGCGTGTAATTCACCTGGCTCCACTTTAAAAGTGAGGTTGTCTGTAGCCAGAATGCCACCGAACGATTTAACAAGTTTATTTATTCTTAGCATTTCAGTTTAACTAGGCTTTGTTTTTCAAAGAATAACGATTCCACCAGCCATCAAGCAAAACAAGCATTCCGTCAATTCCACCGCGTGCAAAAATAACCACCAGAACCAGCATGGGGCCAAAAATTAATTGCCAATATTCTGTGATACCAGAGAGGAACTCTTCCAAAAAAAGAAAAGCAACTGCACCAATTACTGGACCGAAAAGCGTTCCCAATCCACCCAAAACTATCATGATGATTAAATCACCGGAACGAGTCCAATGCATAACGGACGGATTGACAAATTCAGTTTGGTTTGCCGATAAAACTCCTGCCATACCGCAAATAGTTCCGGCAATAACAAAAGCTGTGAGACGATAACGAAATACAGGAAATCCAATGGATGCCATCCTTTGTTCATTCGATTTTGCCCCGCGTATCATCATGCCGAAACGGGAATTAATGATGCGGTGTGAGACATACAAGCTGGCTAGCAAAATTACAAAGTTTAGATAATAGAGAGTATTATCGTTTGAAATATCAAACAAACCATTAAAATCACTGCGCATGTAGAGGCTAAGACCGTCGTCTCCTCCATATTTTTCGTTGCCGACGGCCACAAAATAAAACATCTGCGAAAATGCGAGTGTGATCATAATGAAATAAACTCCACGAGTCCGTAATGAAATTGCACCAATTACAAATCCCACTAATGCTGAAAAAACAATAGATACCGCAAAATGAATGAAGCCATTGCCCATCCATTCGATCCCGTCTTCTATGGCATGGATTGTACCAATTCCAACCATGTATGAGCCAATTCCTAAATAAACAGCATGTCCGAAACTGACCATTCCACCATAGCCTAAAATCAAATTCAGACTGACCGCTCCAATGGATAAAATCAGCATCCGCGAAAACATTACGGTATAAAACGGTTCATCAATGCCATCAGCGATTAACGGAACGGCACCTAACCCGATCATCAAAAGGGTAATAAAAGCAGTTCGTGGTGACCAATTCATCTATGCTCCTTTCGGTGGGAAAAGACCCTGGGGCCTGATTGCCAGAATAATGGCCATCAAAACATAAATAAGCATGGACGAAATGGCGGGAGCAGCCGTGTCGGCAAAGTCGTTTGAAACAAAAAGACCTAAAATGTCAGGAAGGAATGAGCGACCAACTGTGTCAATAAAACCCACAAGCAGGGCTGCGACGAATGCTCCTCGAATGGATCCAACTCCGCCAATGACAATTACCACAAAAGTAATCATCAAAATTCCTTCGCCCATCCCAATTTCAACTGTCATAATTGGGGCGGCCATCAATCCCGCTAATCCGGCAAGGGCGGCTCCTAAACCAAAGACAATTGTGTAAAGGAGGTTAATGTTTACTCCCAGGGCACTTACCATTTGACGATTACTGGCACCGGCGCGAATCAACATGCCGATCTTTGTGTGGGAAACCAACAAATACAGCAAAAAGGCTACAGCGATACCGACTACAATAATTGCCAGGCGAAATGCGGGATAGCGGATGCCAAAGAATAGTTCTAGACTGCCATTTAGCACATCTGGTAGAGGTATGTCGAGACCAATGGGTCCCCAAATCAATCTGACAAATTCATTTAAAAAAAGTATGAGGCCGAAAGTTGCCAAAACTTGATCAAGATGGCTTCGTGTATAAAGTGTACGTAGAGCTATCACTTCCAGTATTACACCAAATAACATGCTTGCCAGGAGGGCGAGCATTGCGCCTAATAGGAATGAGTCCGTCCATTGGGTGAAAGTAGCCGCAAAGTAGGCTCCCATCATATAGAGAGAGCCATGTGCCAGATTGATCAAGTCCATGATTCCAAAAATCAAGGTCAAACCGGCAGCCAACAGAAACAATAAAATGCCGAATTGAAACCCGTTCAGGGTTTGCTCCAAAAGCAGGATCCAGTTCACATGAACCTATTTTTCAATAAGTGTGATCATTTCTATGATGTTCTATTGATCAGTTGCAATCTGTTTTAAATGGAGTTTCACCAAAGTGTCACAGAAAAGTCAGAATTATAAAATCTTTGTTCTGGTTCTTCGTGATTTAGTGGATTTTTTGAATTATGATTTCTTCAGGTTACCATAGTGGATGGAAGGATAAAGAAATGGAGGGACAAAAAGTCCCTCCAAAAGCGGGTATGTTACCAAGACATCTTACAATCTTTGGCGTAAGGATCTTGGTGGTTGGTGTAAACGGTTTTCACAATACGGGTCGTGTAATTCCCATCAGAATCTTTAATTACTTTACGTAAATAAAAGTTTTGAATAGGAAAATGGTTGTTTCCGTATTTAAATGATCCCCTCACCGATGGAAAGGCCGCCCGACGCATCGCTGTCCTCATGCCGTCCTTGTCGCTCAGGTTTCCGTTGACCGCCCGCACTGCACTGTCAATGAGCATGATCGTATCATAGGATTGAGCCGCGTAAAAGGTGGGATAGCGCCCATACTTCTTGCGGTAATCCTGCACAAAGATCTTGGTGATAGGAGTCGGTAAATCCGGAGCCCAAAATTGTGTCATCAAACTTCCTGCAGCCAAATCTTTCAAACGAGGCAGACTTAAGGAATCCACAGTGAATGCAGAGTATAATGGAACTTTATCTTTCAAGCCCGCTTGGGAATACTGTTTGAAAAACTGCATGCCATGCTTACCCGGATAGAAAACGAACACAGCATCAGGATTTACCGAACGAATTTTGGCCAGTTCTGCAGAAAAATCTAGTTGTGCTGGAAACTTGGTCATGTCTTTTCCAACGATGTTTCCTTTAAAAGTCCTTGTAACTCCTGCCACCATGCTTTTGCCGGCTGCATAGTTTGGTGCCATGATGTAAAGATCCTTGATTCCAAGCTGGTTTAAGACCTCGCCCATAGCCATCGTGGTTTGGTCATTTTGCCAGGATGTTGAGAAAAAATCCTTATGGCAGAGTTTTCCCGCCACTGGACCAGGGCCGGCATTTGAAGTAATCATGAACGGCCCTTTGCCCACTACTGAATTACGGGAAGCCAACAGTACATGACTCCAAATGTAACCGGTGACAAAATGAACCTTGTCTTTTTTGACCAGTTTTTCTGTTTTTTGCTTACCTACGTCAGGTTTGAAGGTATCATCCTCATAAATCATTTCCACATCGGAAGCGCCCATTTTGCGTCCCAAGTGGTCGAGTGCCAATTCCACAGCGTCCCGCATGTCATTCCCAATTGCTCCAGCCCCCCCAGTGAGCGTGGTAACAAATCCAATTTTGACTGTATCAGCCAATGCAACCTGACCAATCAGCATTGCACCCAGAGACAGTGCCCCTAAAAGACGTAACTTCATCTTTATCTCCTTTATTAAAGTTAATAAATATTAATTTTCCAGATAGACTGGATAAAACCCCTGAAAACGCCTTAACGTTAACGCAACGGATTTCAGGAGTCAAGTAAAACTGTGATTATTTGCTTCGCTGAGGAATTACTGCCGTTGCTTTCAACTCAATTATTGCAGGATAATCCAGCAAATCATAAACAAAAATCATACTCATCGCAGGATAATGCTTCCCCATCAAGTTCCCCCAAATTTTTCCAAGCTTTGAGCTGGCTTCCAAATAGGTGGGTTTGTCAATGCAAAATGCGGTGATCGGGTAAATGTGCTCTGTGAGACCACCTGCATTTTCGAGCACAGCCAAAATATTACGAAATGCTTGCTAAAATTGCGAGGAGATTTCTTCACTCATGAAGTTTTGTTGGGCATCCCAGTCCACTTGTCCGGCGTCAACGGAAATTCCGTTGGAATAGCCAATTGGGGCTTTCCTACCATCAGGAAGTAAAATTTTCATTAGTGGTTATGAGTTATGTCCCATGTAATTTACGAATTGCAGGAGAAATACGAGATGATTCACGGTTGTCTGTTTTAGTGGTTTGGCAGATATAGCAAATGAGTGTT
>JAKUUI010000007.1 GCA_022448485.1 SAR324 cluster bacterium | reverse complement strand
TTGTTACTGAAATATCATCAACGGATAACAAACAATTCGTGTTGGGTTTTTTCTTTTTATTAGGTAGATTGATGTCTGTCAACAATCTATCAACAAATTATCAACAGTAAAAAAGCAGACAATAATTCTTATTTTTCAAAAAGTTACCGACTTACCAACATGCTGTCAACAAACCTACTAATAATAATAAAATAAATATGGAACTTACTTTAAAAAGAGAAGCATTAAGTAGTACTTTGCAAAACATCAATTCTGTTGTTGACAAAAGCTCTACAAAACCGATCCTGTCGAATTTCGTAATTAGGACCATGGAAGGAGAAAACTCTGAAGTTGAGTTTTCTTCGACTGATTATGAATTATCTCTTGTTGAATTGATAGTAGCAGAAATTAAGGAACCTGGCAGTATCTGCGTTAATGCAAAAAAAGTTTTTGACATCGTCAAAGAACTGCAAGATGAGGATGTACATATCCGCTCTACGGAACAACTATGGATCCATATTACCTGTGGTTCATCAGAATTGCGCCTTCCCTCGGTTGAAGTTGGTTTATACCCACAAACAGTACTGGAAGAACTTCCGCAGTCTATGACGATATCTGTGGACGATTTAAAGCATTGTATTGATATGACACTGTTTGCCACAATAACCAATGAATCCCGACGAAACTTGATGGGTGTTTGTCTCTGCTCAACAAGTGATCAGCAAACTCGTTGGCTTTCCACTGATGGTCACAGATTAGCACAAATAATCAAAGCAGTTGATAACCTGAGTTTTGGTGAAGATCAGGAAGTCATCATTCCCAGAAAGGCCTTGACGGAAGTACGTAGGGCAGCGGATCTGTTTGGTGAGACAGTGATAATCACTTTCGATGGTCGTGTCATGCAGTTCACCGGAGGCAGGATCAATTTCAAAACAAGGTTGATTGAGGGTAAATTCCCTAACTGCGATCCTATCATTCCCAAAAACAACACTCTGGAAATTGTTGTGAACCGTGAAAATTTCATCAATTCTCTAAGAATTGTCTCTTCAATCAGTACGGAAAAACTGAGGCCGGTGAAACTTATTATTTCGCAGGGTGTTTTAAAGATTGAAAGTGAAAAAGCTGATTATGGGGAGGTGGTAGATGAAATAGAGGCCGGCTATGAAGGTGAACCTTTTCAAATAGGATTTAACTCCAGGTATTTACTGGATGTTTTAGCTGTTATAGATAGTGAAGATGTAAAACTGGAATGTAAAAATTCGATGAGTCCAACCATCATCAAATCAACTGCTGATGAGGCCTTTTTGTCAGTAATAATGCCCTTGAGAGTCGAATGGTAGTTAGAAGGTTTTTGCTTCATTGTTCCTGAGCACTTAAAGACCGCCGACAGTCAGCCGCAAACGATTGTACATGATCATCCGCAACATTGAGGTCTCTCAATTTCGCAACTACAGTAGCACCACTGCCAACTTTTCTCCTGAATTAAACTGGATTTACGGTGAAAACGGCCAGGGTAAAACCAACCTGATTGAGGCCGTGCACTACCTGTGTAATTTGGAGTCATTCCGCACAAGAAAGCCCTCTCTGCTGCTTCAGGAAAAAAAACATAAGGCTGTACTTCAGGCCCAGGTTAAACGACGACAGGTTCAGCACAATATCCGTGTAAACATTACTAAAAAAGGTCGACATGTTTTTTTAGATCAATCACCTTCTCGACGAGTTTCTGAATATATTTTCACATTTATGGCTCTGTCTTTCACTCCGGAAGACGTCAATCTTTTTCGAAATGTCCCGCAGGAGCGTCGAAAGTTTTTTAATAGGATCATTGCCTTTAAGGATCCGGCTTATTTGAAGAACATCCAGGAATACTCAAAAATTATTGCCCAGAAAAATGCATTACTGAGACGGGGCAATACAGAACAAATACCACTTTGGAATGGAATGCTTGCCAGCTCAGCAATTCATCTAATGAAACATTGTGACAATTTTGTTGAGGAGATTAATTTCCATTTGAATGATATTTTCAGGGAACTCTCGGGGCGCACAGAAAAGTTGAAGCTGATTTACAAGCCATCGCTCAATCCAAAAGATTTCCAAGAGAAAAATTTTCTTCAGCAACTTGAAAAAAGCCTGGCCAAAGACTTGCAGTATGGCTTTTCAGTACTTGGTCCACACCGGGATGAGTACCATTTGCTGATGGATGGAAAAAAAGACAGGGATTTTTTTTCACAAGGAGAGTTTAGAATTACTAATTTGTCTTTAAAAATGTCAATAAATCGCATATTATGCCAGAGATATAGATTTTATCCAGTTTTGATTTTTGATGATCTTTTTTCAGAACTGGATGACGAGTTGGTTAAGCATATTTTTCATTATTTTTTTGTATTGAAAAATCAAATTTTTGTTACCTCAACCTCTGAACCATCACAGTCCCTGCACGGAAAAATTTTTCATGTTGTCAGGGGAAAACTTGTTTGATATTACAGCTGAAATATTTAGAATTTTGCTATTTCACGAAAGAACAATATGCCTGAAAATGAAACCGTAGATAACTCGACTTATGATGAATCTAATATTACCGTACTGCAGGGCTTGGAAGCCGTTCGTTTACGTCCTGGAATGTATATTGGAGGTGTGGATAACACCGCTCTTCACCATTTGGTTTTTGAGGTTGTAGATAACAGCGTTGATGAAGCTTTAGCAGGTTATTGTTCCGAGATTCACGTTATCATCAATTCAGACGGAAGTATTTCAGTGGAAGATGACGGCAGGGGGATCCCTGTTGGAGTGCACGAAGAGGAAGGAATTCCTGCAGTTGAACTGATCTTAACCCGTCTTCATTCTGGAGGAAAATTCGATAACAGTAACTACAAGGTTTCCGGAGGCTTGAATGGAGTAGGGGCATCTGTGGTAAATGCGCTTTCAGGAAAAATGGTTGCAGAGATACACCGCGAAGGTTTTTTGTGGAAACAGGAATTCCGGCAGGGAATCACTTCCAGTCCACTTGAACAAATTGAAGAAAGTAAAAAAACTGGAACTCAAATCACATTCTGGCCGGATAAAACTATTTTTGATCATACAGAATTTAATTTCGAAATACTAGCTCACCGTCTCAGGGAATTAGCTTTTTTGAATAAGGGGATTCTTATTTCAATCAAGGATAATCGGTCAGAACGTTTTCAGGAATTTAAATATGAAGGTGGAATAGCGTCCTTCATAGAGCACATCAACGAAAATAAAAATATTCTGCATGAAACTCCAGTTTATTTTTCTGGAAAATCAGAAGATGTGGAAATCGAAGTCGCCTTTCAATACAATGATAGTTATACTGAACGTATTTATTCTTTTGTTAATAATATCAATACAATAGATGGTGGGACTCATCTGACTGGTTTTAAAGGAGCACTTACTCGCACTCTGAACAGCTACATGAGCGCCAATAAAATTTCCAATGATTCAAAAGAGAATTTGTCAGGAGAGGATGTTCGGGAAGGAATGGCGGCAGTTATAAGTACGCGGGTTATCAACCCACAGTTTGAGTCGCAGAAAAAAATAAAATTAACCAATGTTGAAATTAAGGGAAAAGTTGAAACGCTGGTCTCAGAATATTTGGGTGCATATCTGGAGGAGAATCCAGCTGTTGCAAAAAAGATTGTTGCCAAAGCCATAGATGCACAACGGGCCAGGCTTGCTGCAAAAAAAGCCAGGGAAATTACCCGTAGAAAAAATGTACTTGAATTCAGTACTCTTCCCGGGAAACTGGCTGATTGTCAGGAATCTGATCCGTCTTTAAGTGAACTGTTTCTGGTGGAGGGTGATTCTGCAGGAGGCTCTGCAAAGCAGGGACGTGACCGTAAAAATCAGGCAATTCTACCCCTGAAAGGAAAAATTTTGAATGTGGAAAAGGCCCGCTTTGACAAGATGCTCTCCAATGAAGAAATAAAAACCATGATTACTGCGATGGGAACTGGAATTGGGAAAGAGGAGTTTGATCTTGAAAAAATACGATACCACAAAATCATCATCATGACTGACGCAGATGTTGACGGCAGCCATATTCTGACTTTGATTCTGACCTTCTTCTACCGACAAATGCCGGAAATTATTGAAAATGGCTATCTCTATATCGCCCAGCCGCCTCTGTATCGAGCAAAAAAGGGACGTAGCAGTTTTTATGTTAGAGATGAAAATGAAATGACAGAACGGCTGGTGCGCTCTTCCAGCGAAATACTAAGTCTCACGCCTGAAAAAGGAGCAACTATAAGCGGAGAAGAGCTTTTTCAGATAGCTCTTAAAATCAGACTTTACAGAACCCATTATGACCGCTTGTGCTTTAATCCCAACTTGACCCTTTTGATCAATCTTCTACTCAAGCAGGAAATTGAGATTGATTTAGGAGGAGCGGAACACATTCTCAATTGTATTGACTGTTTGAAGGAAATTTATCCGGATTACAAACTAACGGTAGATCCGGAAAAACAGGGAAGCAATGTTTTAATCCAGGTGAATGAACAGCAAATTGATTTGTCACTGAATTTACTGGAAAACCTGAGCGCATATGATTATTCTCAACTGTTTCAGGAACATTCAAACCTCAAGGCTACTCTTGGAGAAAATGGGGTGGTCCTGACTGAAGAGAATGAAGGAGAGAGTCACTCTTTTCAGACATGGTCTGAGGCGCTGGATTTTATGATTAGTTTTGGCAAGAAAGGTATGTACATCCAGCGTTACAAAGGTTTAGGTGAAATGAATCCGGAGCAGTTGTGGGAAACGACACTTGATCCGAAGGTCAGAACATTGAAAAAAGTGAAGGTTGAAGACATTGTTGAATCAGATGGAATTTTCACCATTCTAATGGGCGACAATGTTGAACCACGCCGAAACTTCATTGAGGAAAATGCACTTCGAGTGAAGAATCTGGATGTCTGAAATCACTGCCACAACTCCATGTCCAGCCCCCAAACCGTTGTCGCCCTTGTCGGGCGTCCAAATGTAGGAAAATCAACATTATTCAACCGCCTGCTCGGGCGACGTTCAGCCATTGTAGAGAAGAAGCCGGGAGTAACACGTGATCGCAACTCCGGAATTGCAAAATATCAGGGCTATGAATTTCTAGCAGTCGACACAGGCGGATTTGAGCCTGTTGCAGAAACCTCACTGATTCGGCAAATGTCACAACAAGCACGTCTGGCAGTTGAGGAAGCAGATTGTGTTTTGTTTATTGTAAATGTGCAAGAGGGCTGGACTCAGGGAGACGGAGAAATTTACCGGACCTTGGTGGAAGCAGATACTCCTCTGTTTGTTGTTGTCAACAAAGCCGATAATCCGCGGTTGGAAGAAGAAAGTTTTGAGTTTCATCGGCTTGGAGTTGAAAAAATTTTTCCTGTTTCAGCTGAGCACAACCGTGGAATAGACGGATTGCTGGAAGAAGTTGATCAACTGGTTCCACTGAAAATAGTGGAAAAGGAAGATTCCAATGAAGGTTTGACTAGGCCGGATGCTCCAGTTGCAGTTGCAGTTATCGGTAAACCAAATGCCGGAAAATCATCCATTGTGAACGCACTCCTTAGGAAGGAGCGGATGATTGTGGATTCGGTTTCAGGTACAACCCGTGATCCTGTGGACAGTCAATGTAATTATGAAGGTCGCAATATTTTACTGGTTGATACTGCGGGAATTCGCAGACGCGGCAAAGTAAGCCAGAAGATCGAAACATTCAGTATTGTTTCTGCACTCAAATCGATAGAACGAGCAGATGTAACTCTCTTAATAATTGATGCAGGGGAAGGTGTAACAGAACAAGTTACGAAGATTGCCGGCTATGCAAATGAGCGCAAGAAATCATTGGTGATTGTGATGAACAAATGGGATTTGGCCAAAAAGGACGGTAAAACCGAGAAGGAAGCAAGAGAAGATGTTTACGACAGTTTAAACTTTATCAACTTTGCTCCGGTTATATTTGTCAGCGCCAAAACCGGTCAGCAGGTACCTCAGATTTTTGAAAATATTCTTCGGGTTCACGAGCAGTATGTCCGGCGGATTCAGACTTCCGATTTAAATACTATTCTCCATCTGATTGTCAATCAGCATCCGCCTCCCTCTAAATCAGGTCGTCCGACAAAAGTTTATTACGGTAACCAGGTTAGTGTGGCTCCACCGACTTTTGTTTTCATGACTAACAATCCCGAAAAAACGAACTTTGCCTACGAACGCTATATTTCCAACCAGTTCCGCTATCATTTTGGCTTTGAAGGAACTCCATTAAATTTTATCTGGCGCAAGAAAAAATCAACCCGCAGCAAAAAATCGGGAAAACGCGCCTGAAAATAGAGCCTCCTGTTTCCCTGAAGGTCTGAAGAAACTATCCTACAATTAAATCAGGAGAAGTGTATGTCAGTGAAACGGTTGCGTAATCGGAGAACTTCATCTTTGACTAATTTACCTTCCAGTTCTGCCTTCATCAAAGCGGCCAGTTCACCCATCTCGCTTTCCTGCATACCGTATCGCGTCATTTCCTGCACACCAATCCTTAATTCGGATGGGTTTTTGTGTCCCTGTCTCCGGGAAGCATATTGTAATTGGTGATGATGTTATTTTTATCAGATAAAGAGCGGGCAATGTCTTTGGCAACGCCAAAATTGGTTACGTTTATTGCCAGTTGGTGGCTTTCAGTAAAACCGAATTCTTTGGCCGCCACATTCATTCCTTCGTCAGTAAGAGCCTGCCCCAAGGCTTTTGCATTAGCTATTGTTTGAACTGCATAATCTCAACCGAACTTTGTCATTTCACGAATTGCTATCAGCAATCCCGGCAAAGCGTGCAAATGGTGACTGCTAGAGGAACCAGGCATCACGTCGCGGTCAACACTGATACACCATTTCCTGTTAGCGTCCAGGATTAAGTATTTTGGGAGCCGAAATCGGGCGTTGAAAACGTCATTGCGCTGCTTTAACGAGATTCTCCATCATCCACATCTAACTCATCTTCTTCATTCTCGTCTTCGTGAGAGTTTTCGTCGAAAGTGATTTACAGATGGATGGTTTGCAGCTCAATATTTTGGAAAATATTCAAGTTGAGCACCGGTCTTCTGGATGGCTTCCTGTTCTGGAAGTTGTTGTTTGCGGAAACGTTCGCCTTTGACCACAATTGCCGGTCTTATATTCCTGATTAAGTTGCCGGCATCTGGATCATCAAAAATAATAATCCGATCCACTGCTTCAATGGTGGAGAGCAGCAAGGCGCGTTCCCGTTCGTTAAGCAAGGGCGGCTGTCCTTTTTGTTTGGCAATGCTACGGTCACTGTTGATGGCTACTACATTAAAGCCTTTAAGAGTTTTCAGTTGATGCAGGAACTTCAAGTGTCCTGCAGAAATTTCATCAAAATATCCATTTGTGAAGACTATCGGAAGTTCCTGCGGCAATGTGCTTAACAGTTTTTCCGTGGTCATTATTTTTGACGAAGTTTCGCCATAATCAAAACGATGAAGCAATTCGTTTTTTGAAAACGAAACCACGCCTACATGTTGAATTTCCAAACTTGCAGCCAGTTGAGCCCAATAAGCGGCTTGCTCAATGTTAGCCTGTCCGGCAAGCATAAACGTCAATATGCTACTGACCATGTCTCCAGCTCCGACTACATCGAAAACTTCCTGTGTTTCTGCTTCAAGAAAGTGATAATCCTCTGGACTACGGAAAAGCAATAATCCATCCTGATCCAAGCTGATTACCAGGTATTCCAATTTTACTTCAGTTTTCAGCTGTTCTGCAGCCTTGAGTGCATCGTTTTGATCTTTGAGGGCAAACCCTACTGCTGCCTCAGTTTCTTTACGATTTGGTTTAATGAGAGTGAAATCCTGATAGATGCTGTAACTTTTCGTCCGCCGAGGATCGCCCACAATCGGAATCCTATGTTTTTTTCCACAAGCTGCAATTGCTTTGAGTGTTGCAGAACTGAGCAACCCCTTTCCGTAGTCAGAAACGACGACAGCATCGCAACTTGGAATTCTTTGTTCCAAAAAATTAATCAGCTGTTTTTGCGGAGCAAGTATATCCGGGTCTGGATCTATATCCATCCGGAGCAAATGTGTTTGTCCTGCAATCATACGGTGCTTGAGGCAGCTTTTATAATTTTCTGAAACGATCACTCCAGAAGGATCGACTTCGTTTTCGGCCAATAGTTTACGGATGCGATCTCCAATTTCGTCTTTTCCAGTAACTCCGCAGACAAGTACCTCTGCACCCAAAGCTGACAGATTTACCACCACATTGCCTGCACCTCCTAATCTTTGATCTTCCTGGAGCACTCGCATTACGGGAATCGGAGCTTCCGGAGATATTCGATTCACCTCACCCCATGAATAATGATCCAGCATCAGGTCTCCTACAGCGAGGATGCGAGGAGATTGTATTTTCTCAAGTGACTGACGGAGATCTGCTTTGCTCATAATTATTAGTTCCGACTCAAGTATTTATCTAATATTTGCTGAAAAGAACTGTATGGTTGTGCACCAGAGAGTACTTCCCCTTGAATTTCTCCTGACTTTGGATTGAAGAGGCCAACAAAAAATCCAGGGGTTCCGGTAATACCAAGGTCTGCTCCATCTTTCATATCCTGATTGACTAAACCTCGATATTTTTCACTATCTAGGCACATATCGAATTTTTCAGGATTTGCTACTTTTATTTTACGGGCATATTTTTTCAGGTTTGTTGTATCCTGTGCTTTTTGGCGCGAGTAGAGTAACTGGTGAATTTTCTCGAATTTACCCTGTTCCCGTGCGCATTCTGACGCAATAGCCGCTTCGTCAGCTTCTTTGTGAAAAGCCAGCGGGAAGTGCCTGTAACCGAAAGCCACCCGGTCTTTGTAATCACGGATGAGCTTAAGAATTGTGGATTGTACACGTCCGCAAAAAGGGCATTGGTAGTCCGAGTATTCGAGCAGAATGACGGAAGCCTTTTTGTTGCCTCTGAGATAAGCAGTTTTTATATTTCCTTTCTGCAGAAGCTCCGAGGGGGCCTCCAGATGCGAAATAATCCAACCCTTCTCAAGAGCCAGTGAATACTGGTTCAACAAGTGCTGACTCCGAATTTGCTGTTCCAGAAACTGCTTTATCTGAGGTCGGAGCTGTTCCAGAGTTCCCCTTTCCTGCAGGTTATTTTGCTCATAAATGGAAATAATTTCTTTGAGAGTTACTTTTTTTTCTGGAGTCAAACGGATCTCCGGATATTTTGCTGCTAGTTTTTCTAGAGCATACTCCATCAGCTGGATACTCAATTGTTGAAAGAGCTGTCGACTGAGGTCATTCACTTTTTTGTTGCGTACATTTTCAAAAGTCACCGGCTTGCCATCCACGAAACCTAAAACTGGATTGGGATGATAGACTGTACCGGAGGATCCATTGCCGGAAGTTTGAGCAAAAACAGGAGAAAGAACAGCACAAATGAGGCTAAGAAAAAATAATATCTTGAACAATGCTGCTTTTAAGATGTTTTTCATGGTAAAAATTTTAATTCAGAAAGTTAGGCGAAAAATCGGCTAAGACTTCGTTTGGACTTGACATTTCCATCAGAGATATTAGGTCGTCTAGGCGTGAATCCAGATCCGGAGATTCCAGTAGTGTTTGTTTTTCTATTCCAGAAAAATCCAGATTCATGCTGAGTAAATTAACAAGGTAGTTTGCAGGTATATCTTCTATTTTTTCCCACTCTATTTTTAATTTATTTCTTTCAGAATATTCCCGGAAGTTTTGATACAAGAGGTCTGCGTCCTTTGAGAGGTTCGAACATTCTGTGTCATGTGGGAAAGAAGAATATTCAACCCTTGCTTTTCGGTATGGAGTATCTGTTTCCAACTCCTCAACAATCTGGAAGCGCGATTCTCCATGAAGCTGAATCAGATAATTCCCTTTCGGCAGTTGCTGAGACTGTTCAATTTTTCCGGCACAACCGATTTTGCATAGTTTTTCAGAATCTTGGGCAGTAGGCTGGATTATGCCAATCAGTAAATCTTCATTATCCAAGACGTGCTCTACCATTTGACGGTAACGTGATTCAAAAATATGTAGAGGCAGAACAGAGCCCGGTAATAAAATTGTTCCATGCAGTGGGAACAACGGAATGGTGTTTACCAGTTTAACTGCGGGCATCATGTCTCCATTAAAATAAGCTGCCTTAAGCTGCTTGTTAGCCGGCTTTCTACCTCCGTTGCAGATTGAGGTTGGTGCGGCATTGTATTTTTCCAAAGTGAACTTTTTTCCATACAAAGATATGTAGGTATTTGAGGTGCCAATTTGCCTATGCGTTGTTGAACATTACGGAACAAGCGCTGGCGGATTATTTTTAAATACCTCATTTTTCCATCTTCTCCGGGAACAAACTCTCCGAGAAAGGCACGGCTGTTTGGGAAGCGCTTGTCTACAACTGATTTCAGCGAAGAAATGTAACGCAGCGTACCCAAACTAATCCAAGCAATTCTTTCCGGAGGAACACTATCAAATATTTGTTCGACCAGTTCCTGATATCCTTTTTCCCATTCTGGATAATGAATCATCGGATCCAAATGAAAAGCAACTTTGTATCCGGCATCTGAGGCCTTTCTGGCCGCTTTAAGCCGTTCATTCAGCCGGGCTGTTTTGTGTTCTTCCTGTACAACAACGGCCTCCGGATTTACCGACCATGAAATCACAGATTTTCCGCCGTGAGGCAAATCCAGCAAATGATCAACATGTTTTGATTTTGTTTTAAGTTCCAGCAAAACATTGGGCAGTTTTGCAAAGAAACGGATTACATGCGCGTTGATGCCTAACACTGGGTCGAGCGCTAAACTGTCAGAATGCTCACCTGTACCGACTCGAAACAAAGTGTTTGGCTGTACGGTCGTACGCTGCCTAACCTGCTCCAGGATTTCCTTAAGATTTGCGTGAACTGTAATAACAGGTTTGTTAAGGAATGCTTGTAGAATACAATATGTGCACTCAAATGGACAGTTTTCTATTAAATCCAGAGTAAAATAGTTACAGCAAATGACCTTATCTGAAAATCCCGGACAGACCTTGAACGATGCGCCCCGAAAATATTTGAGATGTAAGGTTTTTTTCCCATGCGTGAGCGGATTCCGCAGTGGATCCGCATTGGATTCGTCTTGGTGCCATGCGAAATTATCCACTATTTCCTTCGACACTTCCGGGAAGCTTGCGCAGATTTGCTCCGTTAAAGGTTCTGCGGATACTGCTTTATCAATTATAATTCGTTCGGGGCGGTACTGGAACATCAGGCTGATCGCTGTTTATTGTTACGACTGTAACAATTAGTGAATGTGAGTTAAGATTACTATACCAAAGTATTGGTTCGTATTCCTAAGAAATTTGAACAATACGGTATTCAAGTAGAAGAAATAATCCAATAATATTGATCACAGCTCAATTCTTCATTTTACAACAAAAAACAAATAATATATTGAAAAACTAACAAGAAAGGAAATAGAAAAAAGCCACGCGGACACAGTTTATGGCTTCGTGGTGATACTTCATGAGGGGCACAAGCCGATTTTTCTGGAAAATCAATTAGGATAGCCAATTTTCGAGAAACTTAATTATCTAAATCAATTTTCACAAATTCCATCCTCAAATTAATTGAGTTTGTAGATGTTAATACGTACTGAAAAAGTAAGTGACCGTGATGCCGTGCATATTGTCAATGAATCGGGGTCTTGAATAGTGCAGCCAACGGGCTTCTGCAGCCGTTGTTGTACTTGGGCACCCAGAATATTATCCTCGATTTGGCTTCTTACGTTCTTTAATATTTGGTATTGATTCTAAATACGGGGTGCGGGAAGTCTTTATGGCGCTGGAGATGAGACCGGAATCTCTTAGTGGGAAATTCGGAACTATAAAATTCCATGCTGCATTCAGTAACGCATAACTTCAGCATGTAACAACTCGGACGCTGCACGTCCACATCGAAGGTACGTCTCATGCTTGGTCTTATGTTTCAAAGTGAGTTAATAGCAAGCTGTAGGTCATGTGTACTTAAATAATTCCGTGCAGCTTCAATGTCCCGTTTGATTTGTGTTTTTAGATTTTCTATGTTTGCAAATTTCATTTCTGGACGTAATTGATATAACGGCATTACTTCCAGATACTCTCCGTAAATATCTTTCTCAAAATCAAAAATTAAAGTTTCCACCGAGGAAACATTAGTGCCAAAAGTCGGTTTTTTACCTGAATTAGTGACGCCGAAATAGGTTTGGTCTGCCACTTTTATTTTGCTGACATAGACGCCGTCGGGTAGAGCTAAGGTAACTCCTGGCTGGATATTAGCTGTTGGGAAACCGAGTTTCTGCCCTCGTTGCTCTCCCTGTTCTACCTGACCGTATATGCTGTAATCTCGTCCCAAGTAATGTGGAATTTCATCAAAACGATATTCCTGGATCAATTGTCGAATGATGGTGCTGCTCACAGTTTGTCCTCTTTCCTGTACCGGAGCTACTTCTTCGAGTGAAAAATTATATTTTTGGCTGAGGTTTTCCAGCAACTTGAAGTCACCTGCACGGTGTTTTCCAAAACGGAAATCGTATCCTATGACAAGTTTAATTAAATCAAATCGTTTGATCAAAAACCGAAAAACAAATTCATCTGGTCCCAGTTGTGAGAGTTCCTCTGTAAATGGGATC
This sequence comes from SAR324 cluster bacterium, assembly GCA_022448485.1. Taxonomy (GTDB): domain Bacteria; phylum SAR324; class SAR324; order SAR324; family NAC60-12; genus Arctic96AD-7. Next base: position 41,491 of record JAKUUI010000007.1, on the reverse strand, counting down.
ACATGTACCTCATCTAGATCAAGTTCTTCAAGCAAACTCAGTTGATGTGTTGATGTACATATGCGTGAAACTGGTTGCTGAGAATGAATTATTTCTTGCGGATGCGGGTCAAAAGTTACCAAGGCACTGGTGCATCCGCGAGTATGTGCTTCATGGACGGTAGCACAAATCAAGGCACGGTGACCTAGGTGAATGCCATCAAAATTTCCGATTGTTACAACAGAGCTTGGAGTTAGAGCTGTTTGTTCTCCGTAACTGAAGACCTGCATAAGTAGTCTAGTGTACAGTATTTGTTAGAGGTTTATAACCGATTAAGGAATGAAATGTTTACTCAGGTAGTTCCAGATACAATAAAGAAAAGGCTTTTGAAAGTAGCGTGTTTGTGGAAAATATACAAGCTACAATCACTCAGAAAGACTGTAGATTATGGACTGTGCGGTCACATATTTGGTGTGAGGCACTAGATACAATTTCCCGGAAACTATATCAACAGCAGGTTGGCCGTCTGTTGTTTTTATGGTCTCAGTTGAAATATTACATTCCCGCCCCTCCGGAGTAATTGCCAGTAAAGATTCTCCGCACCGGAACGATTTAAGGACCAGCAAGATCAGGTGCTCTCCCTTGAGAGCTTCAACAACGTATCCCACCAGACTTTCTCCACGATCCTTGAGGTGCGGATTTTTGATACGTTCGATTGCTAGGTCAGTGCGGTTGGCTCGGAAGAAGCCATGTGTTATTTTGGCAGGCCATGCTAATTTAAGTGCCGCAGTTTTCTGCTTATCGAATGACTCAAGCAGCCCGTCGATCTTCTTAATCCAGTTTCCCGATGAATCTAGGTGCCGTAAATCAAGCCGTAACACACTCAAACCAGTGTTTTGCAGTTCCGGAAGAAAATCCAATAAAAACAAATCTCGATGATGAAACATAAAAGTGCCGTGCTGATTTTCGATGGTAGGAAACTGTCTTTGCGGTTGGTCACTGGTGGCTAAAGTTTTTTCCAAAAATCTTGTAGAGCCTGATGAAAAGGCTTGGTAACTCAGGAGCTTGCGTGGTGTATATAACAATAAAATTCTACCGACAGCTAATATTTCGCAGGGCACATTCAAAATTTTACTATACTCACTCAGGACAGGTTTAGGGAGTTCAGTGGAAAGAATGAGGCGCTGCAATTGTTGACCAAAGTATTTGGTCCAGCGCTGGAGCCCTGTTAAATTATGGTTGCCGGTTTCTGCAATCAAATGAAGCGGAAGTTCGGGGTGTTTCAATCGAATCCATTCTGCGGCTCCAAGGTCCTGTACTCGGATTGCGTGAAAATTTGTTATAGGCAAACGATTTAAGAGCGTCACACAGCGCTGGAAATTCTGCTCTGTGCTGAGAATATCCCACTGCAAAACGGGAGACATTCCGGCTGCAAGGGTTGCATCGACGAGTGAGAGCAGGGACTTTGTGTCCAGACCTCCTATTCTACTCAGTAATTTGTGCTCTAAAATCACTTCACGGATTGAAGTTTGTTGGATTTGTTTTAGCTGTGAGTGACTTTCCAGGTAAGTGCTAAGCTGCATTATTCTTCCAGCCAGTCGCTGCACTGATCTACACTTAATCCGGCTACAGAGACGTCATGCCGGATGCTTTGTTGGTGCAAAACAAGTACACGGGTCGCTAACTCCAGTCCGAGTTCAAGTTGGTGTGTAACCATCAGCACTGTTCCTCCCTGCTGATGAAATTCCCGGAGGTAGTGCTGAAACCAGCGAAATGTGTGTTGATCAAGCCCAGTGTAGGGTTCATCAAGGATCAATATTTCTGGTTGACATAACATCAAACGTCCAATCATCAAACGCTTTGTCATTCCACTGCTGAAATTTCGGACTGGAAGCTGGGCAACATGAGCCAAGTCGATTTGCTCTAAAATATTGTTAATTTTGAAGTTCAGCTCCTTCACACCATAAAGTGTTCCAAATATGCGCAAATTATCTTTTGAATTTAGGTCTCCATACAGCCTACTTTCGTGCGAAAGATTTCCCATTATTTGCAGCCATTCCTGCAAGTGTTCTTTTTGGTTTGTTCCACGAAAGGAAATTGTCCCGCGAGTTGGCTTCATCAGTGAATTGATAATACGGAGTAAAGTTGACTTGCCCGCTCCGTTATTACCAATAAGCATTACGAATTCGCCTGAATTCAGAGAGAAGCAAATGTTGTCAAGGATGGTGCGATAACCGAAACGTTTACTGACTCGATCAAGGCTTAAGAGAGCAGACATGCGGAGAGAAGGATAGAAAGGAGTTTGTGCTACTACTTGATAGGATAGGCTTCATCAAACATCAGTTTCTTTTTCTCATTCCAAATCAGGATTCGTACAAAGGATCCAGGTTTAACTTTTGTGAAATACCTGGAAATAACTCTATATCTTTTAATTTTATATGCTATGGAAGTCTTCTTACTATATGGGATACTTTTTTCAAGATTTGTCTTGGAAGAAAGATACATCCCAGTCCGACCCCTTTGGAGCGTATTGGATTGATTTGTCAGGTTATAACTAACACTGACTTGACTGCCTTTGGTGCGTATCTTTAATTTTTCTACAGTAGCAGTAGGTTTAACTGTGGACTGTGATTTTTGTTTTTTTACTGCAGCAACAGTGGGAGAAGATTTTTGTTCCCGTTTTTTCTTTTGCTGCTCCTGCTTTCTTATTGCTGTCTCCAGCTCTGTAATTTGCTCCTGTACATTTTTATTTTCAATTTTTGATTCCGTTAATGAAGCCTGCGTACTCTGAAGCTGCTGCTGCAGGGAACGGACCTTAAGCTGAAGGTTGTTGATCTGTTCTTGGGTAGATGTTTTTTCAAGCTGGAACTGCTGAACCACTTGTTCACGCTGCTCAAGAATTGATCTCATCTCTGATAGTTCTATGCCTTGCCTCTCTATGAGTGACGCTTGCTGTTCGTTCAGTTTTTTCTGCTTGGAAGACTGAGACAATACCTGTTGTTCCCATTCAGAGTCCTGTTGACCAGTTTGCTTTAATTTTGATATAAGACCATCACTTCGTATCTTCTCTTGCTTGATTTGTCCCTTAAACTGTTCTTGATCTTGAAGGCGCATGAAGTGCAGATATGCAATTGTTGCTGACAATCCTGCAATAATTAAGATCAGAAACCACAAAATAAATTTAAAATTTTTCAGGAGGAACGCCAGACCACGATTTTCTCCGACAACATAGAAGTTGGTTTCCATTCGGCCCATAGAAAGTATCAATTTAAAGGGAGTTCAAGTTCGATTGCGAGACGGTAAATTTGCCCACCAATGTTTTCTACTGTACCAGTTAATTCTAATTCTAGCAAGGTAGCCAATAAAAGTAACGGATCTTTTTGTAGCCGATTCCGGAAAATAAACTCAGGGCGAGCCACTACCATGCTGGATCAGATTCGTCAGGTTTAAATACATTTTCCTTCATCTTACTCCTGTTTATTTACGCTCGCTGAGTGCACGCTCAACGTCCCGCTGAGCATCTTGCTTTTTCATGGTTTGACGCTTATCGTACAACTTTTTTCCGCGCCCCAATGCCAACTCCATTTTTATGATTCCTCCTTTGAGGTATATTTTCAGAGGGATCAATGTAAGACCCTGCTCTTTAACCTGTCCATAAAGGCGTCGAATTTCCGAGCGGTGAAGCAGCAGACATTTCGGCCGGAGCGGGTCATGGTTGTGGCGGTTGCCAAAATCATATTGAGATATATGTGCGTTCATTAAATAAATTTGCAGGTTATCATCCACCCGGCAGTAACTTTCTGCGAGATTGATTTGTCCGGCACGGATACTCTTGACTTCCGTACCCTGTAAGGCGATTCCAACTTCCATAGTTTTTTGGATTTCATACTCAAACCTTGCCTTACGATTTTTGGCGAGAGTTTTGGAGGCCATGTCTGTGAATTAGATTAGAATAAAATTACTTTGAAAAAACACGAAATATATTGACCTCATGTTCAATGAGCAAGACCGGACAAAGTCGGCAAATTTGATTTTGCCCAGGAAATTGCGTCGTCCTCTGTCTGCAAATCTCCGTTTAGCTGCTTTTCAAATGCCTGACTCAAAAATTCACCCATTTCTGGTCCGGGAGACATTCCCATTGCCAAGAGGTGTCTCCCCATAAGCAAAGGACGCGGCGCTTCATCACGAACTTCCATCCGTTCTGCTTCAGCAAGCAGCCAGTCACCGGCTTCAAAACTTGCTCGCTGTTCTTTACTAGGAGCCTGTCCTAAATAATCTGCCTTTGCCAGTAAAACCAATTCTGGTATGCGGACACGTAAGGCCAGCCTCCTGATTGTTCCTGAATTAACCTGTTCACGCACTTTAAAAAGCTGTACTGGCCGGAGGTGTTCTTTGACCAAAGTTGTAACTTGTTCAATTAAATCTCGATCATCTGTCAATCTGAGTAAAAACTGCTTTGTAGGATCAACCCCGTCTACGTCATGAGCAGGGCTTCGCCAGCGCCCACGTAAAAATTCAGTGGTCAGCGGCTTGCCAAAATCGTGACAAAGCGCACCAAACATCAGCACTAAATCCTGTTTTTCATCACCTTTTCTTAAGCTTGCTGCTTCGTCCAAAACAAGCAGAGTATGAGTCCAAACATCTCCTTCCGGATGCCATTCAGGATCTTGCGGGACTCCAATAAGTGCTTTTATCTCAGGGAAATAAGCTAAAATACCAAGTTTTTTGGCGGCTTTTAAACCAATGGATGGTCGTTGTGCTTTTAGCAGCAGCTTACGAAATTCTTCAAAAATGCGTTCCCTGGATAATTCTGCAAGGTCTAATTTTTTACACAACCGTACTGTTTCAGGTGCAATTTTAAATTCAAGACGTGCAGAGAACTGCATTGCTCTCAAAACCCGCAACGGATCATCCACAAATGCAGGTCCAACATGTCTTAATATTTTGCTCTTTAAGTCTACTAAGCCATCAAAGGGATCCAGTAATTTATTTGTTAACAGGTCATAACCGATGCTGTTGACAGTGAAGTCACGACGTGAGGCTGATTCTTGGAAGCTCATTGCGGAATCAGGCGTTACCATAAATCCACGGTGACCTTTACCGGTCTTGCTTTCACGCCTGGGCAAGCTGAAATCATATTCTGCACTTGAAGTTTTAAGCTTCAGCACGCCAAAGCTTTTTCCTACTACATGAATTTTTCCAAATTTTTGAAGCACTGATTCCAGGACTTCCGGATTCAATCCGTATATTTCTACATCCAAGTCCTTTGAAATTCTACGGCCCATACAATGGTCTCTCACCGCACCACCGACAAGAATACTACGTCCCTTGGACTCAGCAATGGCCTTTACAATGTTTATTAGTTCTGGAGGAGCTGGCAGGAGGGGCATTAAATTTTTCGAGGCTCGAAAATCATTTTATTAATTCACATTTTTCCCGTATCAAACAAGTCAATAAAAATATTTATCAGGAATGTTTTAGGTCACCGGCTGACGATTATTTAATGTCTAGAAATTTAGCTATGCTATTGATTATAAGAGATTTTCAAGTCAAATACGACGCGCATTTTTCAGCTACGTTTCAAAAGATCATCAAAATAGTCGATGGTTGGCTTCAGTCCTTCTTCGAGCTTTATTTTTGGCTCCCAACCGAGTCTTTTTTTAGCTAATGTGATGTCCGGTCTGCGGCGTTCCGGATCATCAGGCCTAGCCTGAACTTTCACAAGTTTGGAGCTCGAATTAGTCATCTCCAACACTTTTTCTGCCAATTCGATCATGGTGAATTCATCCGGGTTCCCTGTATTTACCGGGCCGATATAATTGTCTGTTTCCATCATACGGTACAGTGCATCCACCAATTCTGTCACATAGCAAAAACTGCGGCTTTGCATTCCATCTCCATGGATAGTGACTGGCTCACCTTTGAGTGCTGCAACAATAAAGTTACTGACCACTCTACCGTCTTCCGGATGCATTCTTGGACCGTATGTATTGAAGATTCGTACAATTTTTGCGTCGACCTGATTTTGCCGATGGTAGTCCATCGTTAATGTTTCAGCCACACGTTTTCCTTCATCATAGCAACTTCGCAAACCAATAGGATTGACATGGCCAAAATAACCTTCTGGCTGTGGATGGACCTGCGGATTACCATAAACCTCAGAAGTGGAGGCCTGCAAAATTCGGGCATTAACACGCATAGCCAAACCCAGCATATTGAGAGTGCCAATGACATTGGTTTTTGCTGTTTTTATAGGATCATACTGATAATGAACGGGAGAAGCCGGGCATGCCAGATTGAAAATCCAGTCTACTTCTAATAGAACAGGTTCCACGATATCATGGCGCATCAACTCAAAATTTGGATTATTTTGCAGCTGCCGTAAATTTGCTTTGTTTCCGGTAAAAAAATTGTCAATTGCTATAACCTCGTGACCTTCATCAATCAGGCGGTCACACAGAAAAGACCCGACAAAGCCAGCACCACCGGTAACAAGAACTTTTTTCATTTGAATAATCTCAGGGAATTGTGAAAAAATTACAAAGAACATTATAGCCTGATTAGGCTCCAAGATTCAAGGTAATCTACAGTTAAATAGACTAATAAGCAAAAAACACAGCAGGGGTTGGATTGTCTAGGACAGGCTGGAGTCAATCACAGAATTAGGAAACTTTGCCGACAACATGAATATAGCATTGCGACTTCTTTACAGTCGGATTATCATTTGCAGAAAGAATCTTGCGTAATTGTGAAGAATTTTATGCTGAAATTGAGCTGTTTCAGAATGTTGCTTAAGTAGCAGATTGTAAAACCAAGTGTTCAACGAAATAATGCGAAAATTAAAATCATCAAAATCCATGACAACTGAGCTAAGAAATTTATATCTCTTGATGGAGGAATTATGTTGACTGAAGAAAGACAAAAAGATTTAGATGCTGCGATTTCGCAAATTGAGCGTCAGTTTGGAAAAGGTTCAATCATGAAAATGGATGGCTCGACAGTGACACAATATCCTGCAGTGAGTGCCGGTAATTTAGCACTGGACATTGCTTTAGGGATTGGAGGATTACCTCGTGGGCGGATCATTGAGATTTATGGCCCAGAAGCTTCTGGGAAAACTACATTGGCTTTATGTGCGATTGCTGAAGTACAAAAAATAGGTGGTCTTGCCGCTTTTGTGGATGCCGAACATGCCTTTGACAGAAACAATGCAAAAACATTAGGCGTTCAGGTGGAAGACCTCTTGCTGGCTCAACCTGACTACGGAGAGCAGGGTCTCGAAATTGCGGAGCAGCTAGTGCGCGTTGGTAAAGTGGATATAGTTGTCATTGATTCTGTTGCTGCTCTGGTACCAAAAAATGAGCTGGAAGGTGATATGGGCGATTCTCACATGGGGCTGCACGCACGTTTGATGTCACAAGCCCTCCGTAAATTGTCAGGTGTGACCTCTAGGTCAAATACCATTTTCATTTTTATCAACCAGCTCAGATCAAAAATTGGGGTTGTCTTCGGGAATCCGGAAACGACCACTGGCGGTAATGCTCTCAAATTTTATTCAAGTGTACGCCTGGATGTTAGGCGTGCCAGCCAGATCAAGAGCGGAGATGAAGTAAAGGGGCATCGAATGAAAATCAAGGTTGCCAAAAATAAATTGGCACCTCCTTTTCGTATTGCAGAGGTTGATTTGATCTATGGAGTTGGAATTTCCAAGATGGGAGTTTTAATCGATTTAGCGGTGAATGATGATATTGTGCAAAAAAGCGGAACATGGTTCTCATTCGAAAAGGAGCGCTTGGGACAGGGGCGTGAAAACGCGATCAAGTTTTTGGAAGAAAATCCTGAAATTGCAGATGCCATCAATCTCAAAGTACGGCAAGTTCACAATCTTGATATTTCAGACACAAGCGAGGAATCGCAGGAAACTGCTGACGAGGAATGAACGAGTCTGACTCTTTGCCAGACCAATCGAGGCGACCGCCAAAAAGAGCTGAAGACTTTCTTAATGGAGGATTTGGTCTTGTTTCAGTCGAAGAAGCACTTACAGACGGAATTGTTCTGCTTGATGTACGCACGGCAGAGGAATTTGCTGAAGGTAGTGTTCCTGATGCGCTGAGTCGGCCGCTGTTTGATAATATGGAGCGTGCAGAAATTGGAACGATATACAAACAGATTGGTCGGGATGACGCAGTTGAAAAAGGTTTGGAGTTTTTTGAGCCGAGAATTCAGCAGTTTTTATCGTCAATTTCAGATATAAAATCTCAGCAAATAGTTGTGTTTTGTGCCCGCGGAGGGATGAGATCATCGTCGGTTGTCAGATTGCTCCAGCATCATGGGTTTCGGGTTGCTCAAATGCAGGGTGGATATAAAAAGTATCGGCAATTTGTACTGCAGAAACTCTATAATCCTATGCCTCCACTGATTGTGCTGCATGGGCAAACAGGAGTGGGAAAGACCTTGCTCCTGAAGAAACTTCCGGATCATTTGGATTTGGAAGACCTGGCACAACATCGAAGTTCTTTGTTTGGCGCCATTAATAAAACTCCCCGGACTCAGAAAAATTTTGAAGCGCAGCTGGTCCAAAAATTGAGAACACTTCCTGAAGCTCATCCTCTCTTTGTTGAAGGAGAAAGCCGTAAAGTGGGACAAGTTTTTATTCCACAGACCCTCGCAGATGCTATGAAAGGCGGAACGCTTGTGTTGCTGAATGCATCTATGAAAACTAGGATCAGTCGCATCGTTGAGGAGTATCAAGTGTGCGGTGAGCAAAGTTTTCAGCAAGTTGATTCAATATTGCAATTTCTGCGAGTTGCACTTGGAAAGGTCAAAGTCGAACAATTGCGCCTGTGGCTTAAGCAGGAGGAAATTGAAAAGATAGTGCACATGCTTTTGGTAGAGTATTATGATCCACGCTACAAGCATGCAATGAGTGCTTATGAATATGTGCTGGAACTATCTGCAGAGGACTTGAATCAAGCAGCAGATGAACTGATTTGTTTTCGAAAAGAAGTGATCAGCAGTTATTGAAATTCTTAATTCAGCATACACGGCTAAATGTTTAACATACCGTTCTGATAAATTATTTTTTCATGAAATGAAAAGAAAAACATTTTTAATTTCCCTGACATTAGCAATAATTTTGGTTTGTCAGGCTGCAAATGGATTCGCGGAACGTGAAAAGGTTGTTACAGTAAAAACACATTCCGGCTCATTCCCACTACCCATCCCAATTCTTCGCTTGCCTGAAATTCCGGTATTCCCGCTGGTTTCAGTTTCTGATGCAGTCTTTCCAGAACTTCCCGACTGGTATTATACACGTTTTATTCCAGAAGATCCCAGCTGGCTTGACAGTGCCGGCAAATTTTACAAAGAAGGCCTTGTGTATTTATTTCGAGGAGAGTTGGATGTTGCATTTAATAGGTTTCAGGCAGTAACTGATGAATATCCGGAAACACCTTGGTTTGCTCCGTCATGGTTTTGGCAGGGGCAAATATCAGCTAAACGGAAGAAATACGCTCTAGCAGAAAAAACTCTGACTTTTTTTCTGGACTCTCTCAAAAAAGGAAAAAGTACAGAACGTTACATTGACTACCAAAATTTCAGCCGCTACACTTTGGCCTGGCTGGCTTTGAAGCAAAAAAAATACGATGAAGCGCTGGCAATTATCGAGAAAAATGAACAGGCAATCAGTGCTAGAAAAATTCGTATGCAGCTTTCATATTTGAAATACCTGATTTATGTCCGGCTGAAGCGGAGCGATTTAATGTTTGAAGTAATTGATAATATGATCCAGCAGTTTCCGAATGATTTTGAACATGTAGTGCGCTTGGCTGAATTATATTTTGTAGAAAAGCGATGGAGTGAATTAACGGGTTTCGTTGATGATAAAGTCCAGAAGCCGGTATTTTACAATGATCCACAGATGGAACACTTCTTGTGGCTGGGAGTAGCTGGAGAAATGAATTTGAAACAATGGGCTAAAGCAAAAAAAAAGATGCGGACTCTGGGGGAACTTGGTGTTCGTAGTCCGGATAAGCTTGCTCTGGCCTATTTAAGGCTTTATCTGCAGACCAATAAAATGGAGTTGGCGTGGAATAATTGGCTCAAATTACAGGATGATATGGTCAGGGAACAAGCTTTGCGCCAATTAATTCACCATGCAACCAAAGTAGAGGATTTTAAGTTTTTGCTCAAACAGGAGTCTGAACTTAAGTCAATAATTCGCTATTGGCGTACGTGGGAAGATGAAATGGAATTGATTTATGCTTATCTTTACCTCCGTTTTGGGAAGATAAAAAGGTCGAAACAATTGTTGAAATCGTCGCATAATCATTCGTTGGAGAAAGGAGAGGAGCAGACATCTTTAATTGTTAAAGAAGAAGGTCTATATTTAACTACCGTGATTGAACTGCTCTCTTCTGAGTATGGGAAGGCCTTTCTGCACTTAAAGCAATTGCTGGAAGATTATTCCGCTTCAGAACGCCTGTCGGATTACTATTTCTGGTACGGAGTTTTGTTGTATGAAATGGAAAAGAGCCACTTGCAGACAGTAATGGCGATGCGTCAGGTTGATAGAGAGGGTGAGCGGGATGACGACCGCTGGTTTTTGCTAGGAAAGGTAAATCACGATCAGCGGAAATGGAACTCAGCTGTCCTAGCTTTTTCAAAATTAAAAAAGTTTCATCCCAACTCGCGATTTTTGGAAGAAGGGCTTTTTTTACAGGCCCAGTCCTTTTTTAAACAAAAGCAATATAATTCAGGTTTGGAAATCTTAAATGAGTTGCACAGCATTTCCAATCCGTTGAAAAAACCTGTGAGAGCAATTCATTTAAGAGTCCAGATACTTATGGGGATGCAAAGGTATGAGCAGGCGGATGATGTTCTTCGTCGCAAGATTGGGGTGCATGCGGACTTTTCTCTGATAAAATTAAGGGTTGAAGTGTTGAAGCACATCAAAGACCCCCGGAGAATTCTGAGTGTGACTGGTGTCGGGCTGGGGCTTTCAACAAGTAAAGATCAGGGCTTTCTTTACTTTCATCGAGCAAATGCTCTTTATGATACAAAAAAATATGAGGAAGCTTACACGTATTATACTCTAGCATTAAAAAATCCACCAAAGGGCAGGAATCGTGTCATTCGTTATCGAATATTATTAATTCAACACGAACTGGAGAGAATTCCTGAATTACTGAAGGGTGCAGATTTGTTTTTGAAAGTGAGCAGGGACGACGGTTACAGTGACGAAATTCTGCATTTGCTTGGCAATTATTTTCTTGAAAGGAAACAAAAAGAAAAGGCTGCTCCTTATTTAAAGCAACTTATAGCCAACTATAAAAAATCGGTACGCCAAGTAGAACTTGATCCAGAAAAGAGAGTGGAGCAGATCGTGCTGATTGGTGGACTTTACAACAAATTAGCTAATTATGAGTTGGCTGAGCGCTGGCTGAATCAGGCACTAAAGTCGATGGAAACGGTGGAGGGGGGACGAAAGAAATGGCAGCTGCATATTCTCAAAGAAAAAGGGTTTGCGCTTTATAAACTGGGGAAACATCGTCAGGCACTGGCTGCTAGTCTGAAAGTTCTTTATCTGGACCGTAGTTTGTCGAAGCAGAAAAAGTACGATTTAAATTTGCGAATTGCATCAAGCTATGTACAGCTAAAAAGGATCCAAGAAGCAAGGGCGATTTACGGAAAAATGCTAAAAAATTTTAAAGGTTCAGAAAGCCAAAAAGATGTTGAAAAATTGCTGCGAAACTTGGCGAATTAATAATTGAGTTATTACTTTTTCTTTACTGGATGTTTCACGTGAAACAAAAATGCTATGGGATTCAAAATCATCGCAATTGACGGTCCCACTGGAGTTGGAAAAAGTACAATTGCTCGTCAACTTGCGGAAAAACTAAGTTGTTTGTATGTTGATACCGGTGCAATGTTTCGTTGTCTGGCCTGGTGCTGGTGTAAGCAGGGTTGTCCGGAAAGTGACGAATCGCAGGAAAAGTTGGGTGAAGAGACTAGGATTGTTTTTAAACCTGAGAATGTTATTTGCAATGGCACCGATGTGACTGAGGAAATCCGGAAAGAATCGATTTCCGCGCTTGCTTCCAAAATTAGTAGTTTCCCGTTGATCCGTGAAGTGATGAAAAAACAGCAGCGAATGCTTGTTGAAGAAGTACGCAGGTCCGGAAGTTATCAAGGCGCTGTTCTGGAGGGGCGGGACATTGGCACAGTTGTTTTTCCAAAAGCGGATTTCAAGTTTTACGTTGATGCTTCTCCGGAGATTCGTGCAAAACGTAGGTTGCTGCAGTTGCAGGAGTGTGGTGAAGATGCAAATTTTGTAGAAATTTTAGCGGCTCTTAACAAGCGGGATTACCAGGATCAGAATCGTAAAGTAGCCCCACTGCGGGCTGCAGAAGATGCAGTTATAGTGGATACAGGAAATCTTAGTGCGACGGAAGTTTTGGAGCATTTGGCTGCCTGTGTTGGAGAATAGTAAGTTGATCAAGATCTTTTGTTCAATGATTATTGAACGAATAATTTTATTCCCAAGGGGATGTCATGAAAGCAATTATTCTTGCAGCTAACCGCAGCTCTCGGTTGAGTCCGTTTATTGAAACCAGATGTAAGCCCATGATTCGCATTGCCGGGCAATACATCCTCGAAAATACCATTTGTTATCTCAAGGAAGCAGGGATTCACGATATTATACTTGTTGTGAATCATCAGCAGGAGCTTATACGCCAGTTTTTCGGCAGTGGACAAGAGCTCGGAATGAACCTGGAGTATGTGGTTCAAGAGGAGCTGCAGGGTATTGGTCATGCCCTGAGCCTTTGTCGTTCGTTTTTGGATAAAAAACCGTTTTTGCTGGTTTATGGAGATGTACTGACAGATTACAATCCATTTTTACCGATCTTGCAAACTTACACTGAGATGGACAGAGAAGTAGCTTTGATTGCGCTACCGGAGTCTTCAAAAGAGTTCGGTAATGTCTATCTTGATCATGAAATGAAAATCAGTCGTTTGATTGAAAAACCTGAGGCTAATCAGGCGAATTACGTTTTTGCAGGATTGTACGTTTTGTTTCCAAAGATTTTTGATTTGTTGAAGGAACACCAGAATGATATTTCCCGCTGTTACGAGCAAATGATTGAAACCAGTGGACTGCAAGCCTGTTTATGGGAAAAAGGATGGGTTGATATGATCCATCCTTGGCATATTTTGGGTGCAAACCGAATGTTGATGAGTTCTTGGAAAATGGCAGAGATCGACAATTCTGCTAAATTGCTGGGACACGTGCATCTTGAAGGATCTGTCAGGATTGGTGCAAATGTAACTATTGAATCCGGAACCATTCTCAAGGGTCCTTGTTATATAGGTTCAAATTCGTATGTGGGGAATAATGCTCTCATTCGCAATTACAGTGCAATTGGACCAGATTCCATAGTAGGGTACGGATCTGAGTTGAAAAACTGTGTACTCTTTGGAAAAAACGACATTGGCCGCCTTTCTTTCGTTGGAGACAGTGTAATGGGGGAAGGCGCTAGTTCAGGACCTGGCCTGATAACGGTCAATCACACCGTTGACTACACACCAGTTACATGCGAGTCTGATTCGGGGAGCGTTGAAACTGGACTGGTCAAACTAGGTGCATTCGTTGGTGACAACGTAGCCATAGGGGCTCGTCATGTGCTGGGTCCCGGTGCTATTTTGAAGCATGGGAGAATCATTCCTGATAGTACTACCATTTGTTGATTCAACGATTTATAAGTTTAGTTCGTCCTTTACTCGCTATTTGAACCAATAATCAAAAATCTGACATAACTCAAAACTTAACACTGGAAATAGCATGTGTGGCATTAGCGGCATTGTACATTCGGAGAACATTGGCAGAAATTTATTCAATTCAATCCGGAATTTAGAATATCGTGGATACGACTCCTGCGGCATAGCCATGCTGAGACAGGGGACGATCGATTTGCGAAAAAATATTGGAGGAATTGATGATGTCAACTCAAAAGAACAATTGGATCAAATGCAAGGGAGGATCGGAATTGCCCATACCCGTTGGGCAACACACGGTGGTGTTACACAGGAAAATGCACATCCCCATCTTTCCACCAACAGAAAATTTGCTGTCGTACACAACGGCATTATTTCAAACTACAAGGAACTACGTGAAAGTCTCCAGAGTAAAGGTGTCATCTTTGATTCATTGACAGACACGGAAGTATTCGTCAACTTGTTGGAAGAATCTTTTGCTGACTGCAATGATTTAGAACAATCATTTTTAGCAGCATTGCAGCAAATCGAAGGTTCATTTTCAATTGTTATGCTTTCTGCGCACGATCCGGAACACTTGTATTGTGTGAAGCAAGAATCTCCGTTACTGTTGGGACTTGGTGAGGGCTGTAATTATGTTGGTTCTGATCTCAACGCTTTTTTGGAATACACCAGGCAGGCGATTGTACTGGATGATGGAGAATATGTTGTATTAGGGCAGGATGATTACCAAATCCGCCAGGTTCAAACTCGTGATACTATCGGAAAAAGTGTTTTAAATATCGACTGGGACGTGGAAACGAGTAAAAAGGGCGGTTATTCACATTACATGCTCAAGGAAATCTTTGATGAACCGCAAACAATAAGGCAGGCAATGAAAATTCCAGCAGGGCAAATTTCAGGAATTGCTGAGATGTTTGTAAATGCACCACGCTCTTATTTGATAGGAGTGGGAACAACCTATTATGTTGCAAGTATTAGTCAGTATTATTTTTCCATTTTGGCGGACTGTTTCTATCCGTCGTTGAGTTCTGATGAGTTTACAGTCGTCAAGATTGAGTCCGGAGATATGGCGTTTGCGTTTTCGCAGTCAGGAGAAACCTATGATACGAAAACCGCGCTGGAGTATGCAAAGGATCATGGTGCTCAAACCGCTGCTGTTGTCAATGTGATGGGATCAGCGATTAGCATGATGGTTGATCAGGTGATTATGCAGGGTTCCGGACCTGAAATATGTGTTGTTTCTACCAAAGCAGCTTTGGCGCAAACTTTTATTATGATACGTGTAGCTCTGGAACTGGGACTCATGCAGACACGGATTTCCCGAAAGGAATATGAAAAACATCAGTTGGACTTAGAGGAGTTTCCTGAAATGGTTAAAAAGGTGCTCAATGAGCAATCTGGATTTGTACGGAATATTGCACGAGCTACCAGTCATGTGGAGAATTGGCTATTTCTCGGATGCGGAGTTTATTATCCTGTGGCCATGGAATCTGCGTTGAAAATGAAGGAAGTGACCTATCAGCATGCCGAAGGTATGCCGGCCGGTTTTCTCAAACATGGAACATTGTCAATGGTTGAACCAGCTTTGCATTCATTATTTTTTGTGCCGCCTCCGGAAGAAAAAGAATTACATGACCGTACGCTCATTGCGATGGAACAAGTTAAAACTCGTGGTGGCACGGCGATAGCTTTGATGTTCCAAGGTGACAAACGCGCTCATGCTGTTGTCGATCAATCAATAGAACTCCCTCCTGTAAGCATTTTGCTTGCTCCTTTAATGCAAATGATAGTGGCACAGATGTTTTCTTATTATGCAGCCCTGGAATTAGGCCGCAATATTGATAAGCCCAGAAATTTGGCAAAATCTGTAACGGTCGGCTGATTAGATTTCAATCTCTCCATCTTGATTAAATACGCTGAATTAATATGAATTTTGTTTCTCGCCTGCTATTAAGCCTAATTTCGCAACAAAACAATGACAACTGACCGTGTTCAGGGAACGGACGGTATTCGTGGTCCTGTCTGCTTTGCAGAGGATTGTTGTTCCTCAGATCCAATTTCTGCATTACTGAGTGAAGGTGTTCTTACTGAAGAATTCTTCGAGCTATATACTTTTGCCTATTGTCAGGAACTGCTGGAATCAGGCTTTGCATGTGAACTTGATCTTGCAGTGATTGGCTGGGATCCGAGAGATTTCAGTGGTCGCTTTAATGAAGCAGCGGTGAGAGGAATCAGAAAGGCTGGACTGACTGCTGTAGTTGTGGAAATATTACCGACTCCAGCCATTTCATTGTATCAGCTACACGTTGGAGCTGCATGTGCTTTTGTCTTAACAGCCTCACATAACCCTGCCGACCAAAATGGCATTAAAATCTTTTTGGGGCATTCTAATCTCAAATTGTTTCCGGAAGATGACAAGCGTTTGACGGAGCGCTGTCTGCATTTGAATTATGAAGATCTTCGCTCAGCCCCTTTGACTGCTAAACTTCGTAATGAACATGTTGCTGCACGGAAAGTGTTTTTAGATTTTATGTCTGACCCGGATAATCACTGGTTAACAGATGACGCTTTAGCTGGAACTACAATAATTGTTGATGCTGCAAATGGAGCTTTTTCTCCTTTAATAAAGGATTTGTTGAATTATGATGCCTGCGACATTGTTTTTACTAACTGTGACCCATCAGGTGGAGTTAATGTACGATCTGGAGTAGCTGACCTAGAGGGTGTGGCATATATTTCAGCTGATGATATCGAAAATGGTTTATTCTCTGGATATGAAACCCTGCAGCAAATCCTAACAAGAGGTCGCGAACAAATAGAAAAACTGCGAAACAATTCTGATTTGGTGCTGGGATTTGTTTTTGATGGTGACGGGGATCGATGTTTTTTACTGAGCTATGACCCGTATGAAGACCGGGTTTTGGTGCTTGACGGAGACGTGTTGGCATTTATGCAGGCTAAGTTTCTACAGCAAAACCATAAATGGAAACATGCACCACTGTTTGTGAATACTGTCGAAAGTGATTTGGAAGTAGGCCGGGCAGCTCAGCAGGCCGGGTTTGAGACAATGCAGTTTACTGTAGGCGATAAGTGGATTTTATGGCAGGCATGTTTTAATGACTGGCAGTCTAAACAGGAATATTATCTACAAAAAATTGATGTTCCGGAGTTTAACATTTTGTTGAAGAAAGCAAGCGAGAGCCTCCATCTGATGGTAAAAAGTTCAAAATATGATGCTTTGTCTTCAACCCGGATTTTTTTGACTGTTGAAAAATGGGTCAGGGAAAACGAGGGCAACGAACTAGTTAAGAGTGCATTCGCTCATACTTGCCGGCAGTCGAATAATATTTTTGCAGTTGGAAGCGAAGTGTCCGGACACTTGATCACTTTAGCTAAAACGCGGTACGGAAATGTAAACAGGTCGGTATTTTGTGGAAATGGTCTGAAATGTGCGGTGAACAGCCTGGCTGCAATTCAAATTTTACGTCCCACAAATAATACCCCCGATTTCTTTGAGTGGCTGGAAAATCCTTTCCCTTCCGGTTTCCAAAGAAGCCTTCCGGTTTATTATGTTGACAAATCTTTGCTCTGTGAAGGGTCTAAGCTTCGTGATGAACTGGAAAAATTGCTGTTGCTAAACGCAAACTGGCCGGGAGTGGAGGTTAAAATTGAAAAACGCCGGGAGGAGCCTGAAATGCTGTTGTTGCGTGTTTTGGAAAAGGGCCTTCCTGCGGCTGCTGTATTTGTAAGGAATTCTGGGACTGAAGACAAACTTTTACTTTATCTTCGAGGCAGGATGGAGTTTGCAGAAAGATTGAATGAATTTGCTGACAATGTATATCGCTTTTTGCTGCTTTCGTTTAAAAATAAAAATAATGCAATGGCTCAGGCTGAGCAGTCTATTTTATTATGTTTGTCAGATGAAGCAAAACGGACAAAGGAATTGTGCGGAAAGGAATTTGATACTATTCCATTTGAACGCTTGCTTCACGAAATGCACTCATGTCAAAAACTGATTCAGAAAGAAGGGGACATGTGGAGCATAACAGAAACGGGGCGGGCCTGCCTGATTTATTCTGAACGTTCAGAATAATTTTCTTTGATCAGGATTTTTCTGAACGTTCAGAAAATACACAAATCATTTCATGTTTAATTATGAGGCTGTGCCTTATACAGTGGGCCGCTAGATGAAGACAAGTGTAAAAAATTTGCCAGGTCGAAGGCATAGTCCCAACTTAACTAATTTAATGTGAGCTTAGGTTTCAGCCCAGATATTCTTGTTACAATCAATTATTTTTTCAGATAGGTAAGATCTGCTCAACCCGGTAGAGAGCCTTAATTATTCCCTCCAAAAAGAAGGGTTGACTCCTCTAAAGACTTTGGTGGTGTTGTAAGTATAATTTCAACACGCCGGTTTATATTACGGGCTTTTTTCAGCTCACTCCCGGCAAGTGGGGCCCCGTTTACGTCAGTGTAATCGGTTTTGGGGCGGGTGTCAGCATAACCGGCAATTGAGATAGATTTTTCAGGATATTTGATCCGCTTAATGAGCATGTCTGCAATGGTTGTGGCCCTTGCAGAACTGAGCTCCCAGTTGCTGGGGAATTTTTTGCTGCGCATTGGAACATTGTCTGTATGACCTTCTACGGTCAATAGATCTGATTTATGTTCAGGAATTTCAAGAATTTTAAAAAAAAGTGGTGAGAGCTCCTTGAAGGCCCCTTTCTTGAGGACGGCATCTCCAGAACGGAAAAGGAAATCCTGAGGCAAAGAAATGATACAACTGAGCTTTGTTGAACGAAGTTCATACTTGGCAAACTTCTTTTTGTAGTTCTTTAGATAAAGCTCTAAATCACTACAATTTTTAGGTTGTGTAGAAAGTGTGGTCAGAAGAACAAAAAAGCAGAACAATAATGTCATTAAATCAGCAAATGTCGTTATCCATCCACCTTCAGAGCTGGCACTTTGACTCATATTACAACCTTAATCCCTCACCCATTGCGGCCTGCTCCTCCTGAATGACTTTTTTTCTCAACTTAGGAGGAAGATAAATAACTAAATCTTTTGCTGCAGTTTCAGGAAGCTCTCTGCGCTTCAAATAGAGTAATCCTTCACGTATCATTTCCATCAGCAATACTTGTGACTCCTTGAGCTGGAAGCGTTTGGATGCTATTGGCAAAAAAATCAGCTGCGAGAGTAGGACACCATAGAGCGTAGTAATCAACGCAACTGCCATGCCGCCCATCAACCCGGCTATGTCTGCACCGCCTTCTCCGCTGACACTGCCAAGCATGAGGATCAGACCTACAACTGTGCCAATCATGCCAAAGGCAGGAGAAGCACGTCCCATAAATTCCAGCATATCTATTTCTTCAAAAGAACGATAGTTGTACATTTCAATTTCAGAGCGTACAATTTCCTCAATCATTTCTTCAGTAACCAAATCGACTGCGATAAAATCCTGTAGCCAGTTTTGCAGGTCTGTATTTTTCACAGCACTAATTTCCTCATCAGTAATTAATTCATTATTGGCTCTTTTTTCACAAAGATTGATCACTGTATGATAAACTTCAAGAAAATCCTTCTCCGCTTTACCTTTTAAAAATGCCTTGGCGATGAACAATATTGCACGCATTGCATCACCAAAACGGAAGGCAATTAAGGTCGCAGCATAAGATCCTCCGAGTACAATAAGCAGAGATTTTAAATCAGCGAATCGGGAAACAGAGCCGAGCCAGGAATCCTGAAACACCTTAAAGCTGGCTTTTAAAGCGCGTATATCTTCGATTGACGCTTGTGAGGCTTTTAAAGATTCCAGTCCCCGCTCAAATTCCCGGAACTGAAACATGTAATAATTCGAAAGATGGTCCGGCCATATAATTCCGAAAATAACTAACGATGCCCCCAACAGCATCCCCAAAAGGGTTCCTATTTTGTCTAACATGAGATCCTTGAATAGATACTAAATATACATTATTAAGCAATTATATCAGTATATTATCAAATATTTTAAGAAAAATAAATAATGAGATTTCGACCAGAACCAGCATACCAAAAAATAGTAATTAGCTTAAAACCTGACAGGCTAAAGGCAAATAGAGCACCAAAATTGACATGGCACTATCCTTGTTTCTTTAGTGCATTCTGTATCAAATACATGAGAGTTACAACTCATTTTACTAAAAATGAAATGAAGCGTATTTCCAAAGTGCACAAAGGATTTTGGAGCTACACTAGCTTCGCTGATAAGGGGTTGCTATGAAAAAAATTAAAGATCATTATTTTTACAAGGCTAAGCATGATGGATATGTTGCCCGTTCTGCTTACAAACTAGAAGAATTGGATAAAAAATATCGAATTATCCGCAAAGGTAATTTTGTATTGGACTTAGGCTGCAGCCCTGGTTCGTGGCTTCAGTATGCAAGCAAAAAAGTAGGTAAAAAGGGACGGGTGCTGGGTGTGGATTTACAGCCTGTGAATCATTCGCTACCGACACATGTCAAAGTATTGCAAGCTGATATTTTTGATCTAACGGCAAAAGATTTGGAAATGGATGGAGGACTGGTAGATGTATTCCTGAGCGATATGGCTCCAAAAACTACAGGAATACGTGCCACTGATGTCCAGCATTCTTTTGCGCTGAACCAACAGGTACTGAGCCTGGCAATTGAATTACTACGTCCACAGGGGACGCTTTTGGTGAAAGCTTTTCAGGGAGCACCACTGGAGGGGTTGCGTAGCGCATTTGTGGAATCATTTGACAGAGTCAAATTATGTAAACCGAAAAGCTCTCGAGCCGAAAGTGTGGAAATTTATTTACTTGGACTGGGTAAAAAGCATAGAATCTGAAATATTGCTAAAGATTTATCAATAATTGCCGATTAAAGACACAAGAGTTTCCTCTGGATTAGGTCCTGTTTAATTCAGAGCTAAAGTATGTAAAAGCTGAAATTAGAGTCTATTACCGGCAATGAAAATCAGACAAAACCCATCCTCCCAAAACACATTGAGACATGCCTCGAATCACTTCAACAAAGTGAAGGGTGGCATCGAGCGTCTCAGTTCAGGAGTAAAAATAAACAGAGGAGCCGATGGTCCTGCGTCATTAATTGCTTCAGAAAAATTACGTGGACATATTGTAGGACTACAGCAGGTTTATAATAATGCTTCATCCTCAGTTTCAATGCTGCAAACAGCAGAAGGAGCATTAAATGAAGTAAGTGAGCTCCTGATAAAAATAAAACAATTGACAGTACACGCTCAGAACGAAGCGATAAACAGTCCTGATATATTAACTGCTGATCAGAAGGAAATTGATAACTTGCTGAGTTCAATTGATCGAATATCGAAAAACACGGAATTTGGCGGCAAGAGGCTGCTTGACGGTAGTATGGGGGCAAACGGCACAACAGTTGGTGATTCACTGCAGTTCGTGTCAGCTGAGGCAACTACTTCAGCCTCCCCCAAACAAGGATGGAAAGTTGATATTCAGCAAGTTGCAACAAGAACCAAAAAATCAGGCACTGTTGCAATCAATATCAATAATATTCGGAATGGACTGCAAATCGTGCTGAATGAAGGCGGCAGAAATTTGAACTTTAATACAAAGGACGGTCAGCTGGGAAAAGACATTGAGCAATTGATCAAAAAGAGTGAACAGGATCCACTACTTTTTCCTCAGGCAGAAATTTCATCACAAATTCGCGGACTAGTCGTTTTTTCGTTGAATCAAGCAGCAGAAGAGAATGGCTTAGACCTTCACATTCTCGAGACTCCAGACAATAAAATACTTGTTCGACACAACAAATTTGGAGACTCTTATTTATTTTCAGCGACAAGTTCAGTTGCAGGAATACTTTCCGATGAAGCCAATATTGCACAAATGGCTGATCGTGGAAAAAATATTGAAGGAACAATCAACGGAGAAATTGCTTTAGGAGAAGGTCAGTTGTTAACTGCTCTGGAGGGCACGGAGTCTGCGGGGGTAACGATAATGTATGTTAGAGAAATTGGTCTCAAAGAAATTCCAATATTAGATGAAGCAGGCGTCCGGTTAGGAACAGAGTTTGTTGAGGAAAAAAACGAAGACATTGTCGGAGGTCCAGACAACTCGAAAATAGAAGGTTACGTTCATGTTTCCCAGATGTCGAAAGAATTTCAGGTTGGCCTTGATATAAAATCTAATCCTACATTCTCATTTGCAAATGTTCGTACCAGTCTCATGGGTAAAGGCATTAATAATAAGAGTGGTTTTCAGAGTCTTGCTGCGATTGACGTAACTTCGTCACAGGGTGCCAAAGATGCTGCAAAAATTGTAGACCAGGTAATTGATGAAATCGCGGCCCAACGTGGTAAATTGGGATCTTTTCAAAAAAACACCTTAGAAAGCAACCTCAACAGTCTGAAAATTGCTCAAGAAAATACCACTCAAGCTGAATCGACCCTCCGTGATTCGGATATGGCTGCGGAGATGTCGAATCTCACTAAAGATCAAATCATGCTGCAGGCGAGTACCGCAATGATAGCTCAGGCTAATCAGGTTCCTGAAACAGTCCTGGACCTAATCAAAAATAGTGGCTAAGCGCTAAGAGTTCAGTTCTTTATTACTGGCAGATACCCTGTTTCCTGCCTTTCTTCACTATTCACACCCCCTTTTCTCATTTTTTGAACTTCCTATAAAGACTTGCTGTTTACTCTAGTAAGGGGCTAATATCAGACTTTATTATGAAAAACACATTCTGTGTTTTGCATCCAGAAAAAGTCTGAGCATTGAATTATACCTAAGTTGATTGTGTAAAATGAATTCATCTGAAAAAGAAGCGGTTTATACAGACCAGCTATTACCTTTGGAACTGAGTGGGATTACAAAAAAGTTTCCTGGAATTATTGCTAATGATAGTGTTGATTTTACCTTAAGAGAGGGAGAAATTCACACTATTCTTGGTGAAAATGGTGCAGGCAAATCAACGTTGATGAATATGATTGCCGGTCTTTATCCCGCCGATGCAGGAGAGATGCGAGTCTTTGGAAAACAGGTAAATTTCACTAATCCACGTCAGGCGATTGATAAAAGCATTGGCATGGTATTTCAGCATTTTATGCTGGTGCGCAACCATACGGTTGCCGAAAATATTATCCTCGGTCTGCCCGGTTTAGTAAGGCTTGAGTTGAAAGAGGTCCATCAACAAATCAGGGAAATTAGCGAGCGCTATGATTTATTTGTTGATCCAGAAAAGAAAATTCAGGAACTCTCAGTGGGTGAACAGCAGCGCGTGGAAATTGTCAAAGTATTGTTCAGAGGCGCACGGATCTTGATACTGGATGAGCCAACTGCTGTTTTGACTCCACAGGAATCAGAGGCTTTGTACGAAATCATGCAGCGGATGGCCAAAGAGAAACATTCCATCATTTTTATCACACACAAAATGAAAGAAGTGATGGCACTTTCACATCGAATTACGGTTTTGAGTCGTGGAAAGGTCATGGCAACAGTACAGAAAAATGAAACTAATCCAGAAGCCTTGGCAGATTTGATGCTCGGCAATTTGGAGGCAAAAGATTTGGTGAACGTTTCTGAACTGCTTCAGGAAACAGTTGTTATTGAAAAAGAAAAGGTCGGTTCAGCTATTCAAAGCCAAATGAAAAATCAGGCTAAACTGATTGCAGTTCTTAAAGATATTCATGCAGCAAATGATTTAGGACATCCAGCGCTGAAAGGGATTTCACTGGAAATTAATAGTGGAGAGATTTTAGGAATGGCTGGGGTTTCCGGAAACGGCCAACCAGAGCTGACAGATGTTTTGAGTGGTCTGCGTCCACCGACTCAAGGCTTGTATCTGTTTGAAGGTGTACCTGTGGAGAATCCCACAGTGAGCGAAATGATTGACTTGGGAGTAGGCTACATTCCAGAGGATCGCAAAAAATATGGAGTGTCTTCCGGAATGTCAATTGCCTCCAATTTTTTGATGAGGGATTTTAGGAATCCTCAATTTAGTTCAAATCAGCTGCTAAATCTTTCAAATATTATTGACTATGGACACAATAAAATGGAGGAATTTGACATTCGGGCACCTTCAGAAAAAACGCCAGTTGGACTGCTTTCAGGAGGAAACATGCAGAAAGTTATTCTTGCACGGGAGATTTCACGGCCACTGAATTTATTGCTGGCTTCGCAGCCGACACGTGGGCTGGATATTCACGCAACCAGCTTCATTCGTGAACAAATTTGCCAGGCACGGGATCATGGTCTGGCGGTGCTTTGGATTTCCGAGGATTTGGATGAATTGCTGCTGGTTGCAGATCGTATTGCCGTGATTTTTGACGGACGGATTGTCGGGACAATATACAAAGAAGAGGCTTCTGTAAGTTTGATTGGACAGATGATGACTGGGATGGACAAAGACGGAACGGAACATCTTGCTGAGAAAAGTGCACATGCGTGATTTTCTGCTTATTTATGTGAATGGCCAGCGTCATCAAATTTACGGTGAGCATGGCTTTCAGTCACTGTCAGATTTTTTGCGAATTGATTTGGGTTTGGTTGGAACCAAGGTGGTTTGTGCGGAAGGAGACTGCGGTTCCTGTACCGTACTCATCGGTCGTGTCCGGAACTGTGAGATGCATTACGAGGGAATTGATAGCTGTATTCAATATCTCTATCAACTTGATTGTGCTCATGTCATCACTGTGGAGGGCTTGAAGGAAGAGGGGCAAAAAATTCATCCGGTACAACAAGCAATAGTTGACGCAATGGGGTCGCAATGTGGATATTGCACTCCAGGATTTGTCATGTCACTGGTGGCAATGCTTGAAACAAACGAAACCTTAACGCGACATTCCGTGCAGGATGGCTTGACTGGGAATTTGTGTCGCTGTACCGGATACGAGCAAATTATCGATGCTGCCTTGTCCCTGAATCCTGATGTCATACCCAGAGCTTCAAAGCGTTTCGATGTGAAGGCAATGCTTGAGGATTTTACGGAACATGTTAGCCAACCTGTATTTTGTGAGTATGAGGAGAAATGGAATGGAACTGGCCAGCAAGTTCAATTTTTTCTGCCTACGTCCTTGAAAGAAGCTGTTGAATTCAAGCAAAAACACAAAAATGTCATCATTGTTGCTGGCGGTACGGATATTTCGGTGCAGATGAACAAAGAGCGCCTGGAGCCAAACTACGTAATGAGCCTGACAAATTTGACTGGGCTTGAACTTCTTGAAATTGAAAATCGAACTATGACGATTGGAGCCAAGGTGACTTGGGCTAAACTTGGAGAATTTTGTCAGAAACACTTTCCTGAACTTGTGGAAATCATCTCAATTTTTGCTTCCCGACAAATCAGGAACGCAGGAACATTAGCAGGCAATATCGCAAATGCTTCACCGATTGCTGATTCCCTGCCCTTCCTACATGTAATTGAGGCTGAAATAGAGTTGACCGGATCACAGGGCACACGCTGGGTGAATATCAACCGGTTTTATCAAGGTTATAAAAATAAGGTAATGACTCAGGAAGAGCTGATCACAAGTATTCGTTGGAATATTCCTGATCCGGAGGATGTATTGAAACTTTACAAAGTTTCCAAACGGAAAGACTTGGATATTTCCACCTTTACAGCAGGAATTCTACTAAAACTGAAAAATGGTAAAATGCAGAGTGTCCGCCTGGCCTATGGTGGAGTGGGCCCGATTGTCCTGCGCTTACCGAAGACGGAGGAGTTTTTACAGGGTAAGCCGATGATGTCAGCAATTTTCCAAGAAGCCGGCAAACTGGCACGAGAGGAAATTAATCCAATTTCAGATGTCCGCGCGTCTGTGGATTATCGGTCACAGTTAGCGGAGAACATTTTGATGAAGTTCTTTCATGAGTGCTGTGACAACCAGAACAAAAAAGAGGCTGCATGAAAGTTCATGGGAAACGTACTCAGCATGATTCAGCAGTTGGCCGTGTGACTGGCAGAACTTTGTTCGTGGATGATTTACCGTCCGAAAAAAATGAGCTGTTCGTTGACAATATTGAACAAGCAGAACAAAAAGAGAGTCGCAAGAAAGTGGTTGGTAAACAGGTCCCTCACGATTCAGCAGTGGGTCATGTGACAGGGGAAGCTTTGTTCGTGGATGATTTACCGTCCGCAAAGAACGAATTGATTGTGGATTATATTGCAAGTCCGGTCGCACATGGAAAAATTAAGAGTCTCAATTATGAAGAAATGGCTAAGCTGGACGGAATTGTAGAAGTTTTTACACATGCTGATATTCCCGGACACAATCTTTATGGACCGGTCATTAAGGATGAACGCTTTTTGGCGGAAGATATAGTAGAATATGTGGGGCAGCCCATTGCAATCATTGCCGGAGAGTCTCGGAGAGCTATTCGGCAAGCCAAAAAACATACACTACTCGAAATTCAAGAGTTGACCCCTGTTTTCACGATTGACGAAGCGATCACGGCAAAACAGTTCATAGGTGTTCCACGTACGTTCAAACAGGGGAATTTTGATAAGGCTTGGAGGGAATCTAAACACAAGCTGACAGGAACGTTTGTCAGCAACGGTCAGGAACAATTTTATCTGGAATCTCAAGCTGCTTTGGCGTGGCCGGGGGAGTATGGTGAGATTCAGGTTCATTCTTCAAGCCAGAATCCAACTGAAATTCAGGAAGTAGTGGCCGAAGCTTTAGGGCTAGGATTTCACGAAGTAGTTTGTGTCTGCAAACGCATGGGCGGAGGATTTGGCGGTAAGGAAACTCAAGCTGTGATTCCTGCAGTGATGGCTGCACTTGTGGCTGCAAAAACCCAGCGCCCTGCCAGAGTGGCTTACAGTAAAGACGATGATATGCGTTCCACCGGGAAACGGCATCCATACAAAATTCATTACAAAGCCGCGTTCACATCTGAAGGAAAGATTACCGGAGTTAAGTTTGATATTTACTCCAATGGCGGAGCTGCTGCCGACTTGTCAACTGCCATCATGGAACGTACGTTATTCCATTCAGAAAATGCCTATTTTATCCCGAACCTGGTTTTTAATGGAACTATATGTAAAACAAACTTTCCCCCTAATACAGCTTTCCGTGGATTCGGAGGACCACAAGGCATGGCGAATATCGAGAACGTGATTCAGGAAATTGCAATTTATTTGAAAAAAGATGCATTAGAGGTTCGGCGTCTCAATTGTTATTCTCATCATGAACGCAATGTTACGCCATACGGACAGATTGTCCAGAATCATATTCTTCCGGAAATCATTGATCAACTGGCCAAAACATCCGAGTATCGGAAGCGTATGACAGGGGTGGAGGAGTTTAACCGTCAGTCGACCACGCACCTACGTGGACTGGCTTTAACACCTATGAAGTTTGGAATTTCCTTTACCACTAAATTTCTCAATCAGGGAAATGCTTTGGTAAATGTTTACAAGGACGGTACGGTGCAAGTTTCAACCGGCGGTACAGAAATGGGGCAGGGGCTTAACACCAAAATCAGGCAACTAGTAGCCGATGAGTTTGCCATTTCCTATGATGATGTAAGGATGATGATTACCTCAACTGAGAAAAACAACAACACGCCTCCGACTGCCGCCTCTGCAGGAACCGACTTGAACGGATTTGCTGCTGTTAATGCATGCCAGAAAATCCGGAGTAATTTAAGCGCCTTTGCAAGCAGATATTTTGCTTCAGAAGAGCTGGGACTTGACCATTCAGTTGAACATATTTGTTTTGAGGAAAGTTCTGTTTTTGATGACCGAACCCCGGATAAAACTCTCTCTTTTCGGGAACTGGTACAGCTGGCTTTTATGGACAGGGTGAGCATGGGCGCAAGAGGTTTTTACCGGACTCCTGAAATCAATTTTAATCGTGATATAGAGAAAGGCGAACCTTTTTTCTATTACACTACTGGCGCAGCAGTATCCGAAGTGCTCATCGATCGTTTTACAGGTTACCTCAAGCTAGAGCGTTCCGATTTACTGATGGACATTGGTGAGTCGATCAATCCTGGAATTGATCGCGGCCAAATTATAGGAGGCTTTATTCAAGGAGTGGGCTGGGTAACCAATGAAGATTTGCGCTACTCTGATAAAGGTGAGCTTTTGTCTTATTCGCCGACGACCTACAAAATCCCCAACATTCAGGATCTTCCGGAAATATTCAATGTGGATACAATCAGTAATCCTCACCATCAAATCAATATCCGTCGCAGTAAAGCCGTGGCAGAACCGCCTTTAATGCTTTGTTTATCCGTCTGGATAGCAGTCAAGCATGCCTTATCATTTGTCCAAAATGGAGTTAGTCCTCAACTTAACCTTCCGGCAACCGGTGAAGAAATACTGCGTCGACTCACAGAGTTGACGAACGATTCAAAAAATTATGGAACAGTGGATGATTCTACTAAGGAACCAGAAGTATCCATGGTTTCCCTGCCTCCTCTCGCTATCTGATAAAAAAGAAACAGCCTACAAACCACTGGCTTTACTCTGTTGCTTGCGTAATACCTGAATGGATTGACATTTTCTAGTTAATTTCGCATAGTGTGATAGAGAATTACTTGAAACAGATTGTTGAAAAAACAAACATGTCACTCACCCTTATGGAGAAAGAATGAAGGATATTGAAATTAACGGAATAAAGGAAACCATTGTCGAGCGCTCGGATTATCCAATTGAACAATGCAAAAAAATACTTGGTAATGAGGTAACAGCAATTTTGGGTTATGGACCCCAGGGCCGAGGGCAAGGCCTGAATATGAGGGACCAGGGTTTCAAGGTTATTTTGGGACTGCGAAAAGGTCGAAGCTGGGACAAGGCTCTGGAAGATGGTTGGATCGAAGGTGAAACACTATTCGAAACAGAGGAAGCTGCTCAGCGCGGGACTATTCTTCAATATTTGCTTTCAGATGCTGGACAAATTGCTGCTTGGCCAATTGTAAAAGCCAATCTGAATGATGGGGACGCACTTTATTTTTCACATGGTTTCGGCATTGTTTTTCACCAGGATACCAGCATCATTCCAGCTGAAAATGTGGATGTAATTTTGGTGGCACCAAAGGGCAGCGGGTTGACCGTCCGCACTCATTTTCAAGCAGGACGTGGTATTAACTCTTCTTTCGCAATTCATCAGGATTACACTGGGCGAGCCCGTGAACGGTGTATTTCCACGGCCTTCGCTATTGGCTCCGGACACCTTTTTGAAACTACGTTTGAAAATGAGGTTCACAGCGACCTCACAGGTGAACGTTGTGTTTTGATGGGTCTGCTTCAAGGAGCATTTCTCGCACAATATGAAGTCTTGCGTGAACATGGGCACTCGCCTTCTGAAGCCTACAATGAAACAATTGAAGAGGCTCTGCAAAGTCTTTATCCTTTGGTTGCAGAAAAAGGAATGGATTGGATGTATGCCAATTGCTCGACTACTGCGCAACGGGGTGCACTCGATTGGGCACCGCGTTTCAGAGAAGCTATTAAACCATTGGTTGAGAAGTGCTACCAGAGTGTATTGGATGGAACGGAGGCAAAAATATCCATAGATTCCAACTCTCAAGCTGATTACCGGGAAAATCTTGAAAAGGAGCTTGAGGAAGTCAGTAATCAGGAAATGTGGCAAGCTGGTAAAGTTCTGCGTAAATTACGACCGGAAAATTTATAAGCATCCTTTGAGGTTTTCATGAGTTTTGTAAAGTTACTTGAAGAAGGTAAATATTTCGAAATACAAAAGAGGAGTAGACGTTCCAAAACTTTGGAACAAGAGTCAACTCCCTTTTGCGGGGCTTTACGTCCACATTACAATCCGAACATGCTACTGCTGTTGTCGAGCCCGATTGAGTCTGGAAGCGACGTTTTTGAATTCAGGTCTGAAGATATTCTTTATGTGGAAGAACTTTCCAGTCTAACAAAACCGAACGGCGTGACCGTCGAACGGGTACGTCTTTGGGTAAGGAACGGAAGCCCTGCGATGCGCATGGAGCCGCTTCTTGTTGGAAATGATGAGTAGATGTCACTGAATCTTTCCGGAAGCTGCATAGTAAATAGTAACAAATTTTCGTACATTGTTGCAGCGGTGTCATTTCCCTGACCTCATCTGTACAATTTACAGCCAACTTTATATACCTCCAAATCATGCCCTCCTGCAATTTATTTAAATCAGGATACGGATCCATGTGTAAACTGGGGCAAGTCCTGTGTTTGGTTTTGCTGTTCCCATTCTGGCTTCCGTCTTCTACGATTGCTCAGTTTGATGATGAAGTAGTTATTCCGGAAACAGTTGTTACATACCAGGTACGGCTCGAACCAAGTATTCCCCGTCCGGGCGAGCACGCCCGCATTATTGCCGATTTGCAAATCCATCCGGATTCAGGATGGCACGTCTTTTCCGTGATTCCCAGTGAAGACGATTTTGCCCCAATTCCCACTTCACTGACCTTCGAGGCTGAGCCACTAATTTTATTTGGTCCAGTATACGAAAGCAATCCAATCACTGCAGCAGATCCAGTCCTGGATATGGTGTTGAGTTATCACGAAAAGAAAGCCACATTATTTCAAAACATGCTAATTCCAGAAGATCTGTCTGGCGGGACGGTTTTGAGTAAGAGTGGGAAGTTACGTTATCAAGCGTGCAGCGACCGTGTTTGTCTGCCTCCTAAAACAGACACCTTTTCAATCCAAATTCCGCTTGGCACAGGAAGTGTTCGTACTGAATATAAAATACCGCAGTTTGCAGTAGATTCTCCTCCGGAAGAGGTTTCAGAAATCGAAGAGGCGCTCAAGGAAGGCTTTTGGGGTTTTATTGGCCTGGCGGTCATAGCAGGATTTTTGGCTTTGCTTACACCATGTGTGTTTCCGATGATTCCGGTCACAGTTGCATTTTTTACAAAACAGGCTGAGATAAGCAGCAAAGAAACATTACAACTGGCGGCACTTTTTGGTGCAGGAATCGTGGGAACTTACACGGTAACTGGAATGTTGCTTTCCATAGTTTTGGGGGCAGCAGGAGCAGTGCAGTTTGCCACAAATGGCTGGGTCAATTTGGTCATTGGCGTAATGTTTGTGCTTTTTGCCATCAGCCTAATGGGATTTATTCAATTGAATGCGCCGGGAGGATTGGGAAATCTTGCAGATCGCTGGTCCAGACAGTTGAGTGGAACTGCTGGGGTGTTGGCTATGGGACTGGCCTTCACATTAACATCCTTCACGTGTACAGTACAATTTGTTGGAACTCTGCTGATTGCTGCTTCACAAGGAATGTGGTTTTGGCCCATTGTGGGAATGCTGGTTTTCTCTACAGTTTTTGCTTTTCCGTTCTTCTTGCTGGGACTTTTCCCTCGTTTAATCCAGACGATGCGTTCACAGTCCGGAAGTTGGATGGTGCAACTGAAAGTCATTTTAGGATTACTGGAATTAGCTGCTGCGTTCAAATTTTTCAGCAACACAGATTTGGTTTGGGAATGGGGAGTAATTGACAGAGATTTTGTACTGGCTGCTTGGGTTATACTTTGTGCGATTGGAGTACTGTTTCTGTTAGGTGGCATAAATATTCATCATGTCCATGTTGAAAAAACAGGCGGCACAGGATTTGCCGCAGCTTTTCTTTTTGCTATGCTGGGAATTTATCTGCTACGAGGATTGGTCGGTGTGCCCCTCAATCCTTGGGTGGATACATATTTGCCCCCGGTTTTACAAACATTTTCAGAAAACAGGTCAGGTTTTTCAGCAAGTAATGAAAATTCAGGAGAGATTGGGGCCCATTCTTTACCATGGCAGAATGATCTGGCTAAGGCCCTGGTGCAGGCGAAAACAGAAAATAAAAGGGTATTTATTGATTTTACCGGTTACACTTGCGTTAACTGCCGCTGGATGGAAAAAAACATATTTTCTCATCCGGATGTGATGGATCTTTTTCAGCAGGATTTTGTACTTGTTCAGCTTTATACTGATGGTGGAGACAAAGCTGCTGCTAACCAACAGATGCAAATCAGCAGATTTAAAAC
This sequence comes from SAR324 cluster bacterium, assembly GCA_022448485.1. Classification (GTDB taxonomy): domain Bacteria; phylum SAR324; class SAR324; order SAR324; family NAC60-12; genus Arctic96AD-7. The sequence goes on along the minus strand of JAKUUI010000007.1, from coordinate 9,762 downwards.
CGTCGCCCTTCCACTGTATGTCATTCTTGACGGAGATGACGAAGTGCTCGCTAAACATGCCGGAATTTTGAAACCTGCCAAGGGATTTGAAAAATTTTTGAACCAATATTAATAGATTCGAAAAAAATCATAAAAGCTAACACTATCAATCAACCATAGAGAACCCTGAGAGTACAGAGAACTGTTTTAGCAGTTTTTTACCAGTGGTATCTGTGACCTCTGTGGTGAGTATTTTTCAATTTATAGCTTTTTGCGATTGCATCAACAATCCCCAACAATAATTTAGCTGTGCGTTCTTGGTCTGTTTTTTTGTTGTCTCTTGGAGCATCCATATTGTTAACCGGTTGTTCCGATCTAGGCTTCTATTGGCAAGCAGTATCCGGACACATGGACCTGTTGAACCGCAAGCAAGATATTCGGGAGTTACTGGAATCTCCGGGTACGTCTCCGGAATTAAAACGGAAGCTGAAATTGGTGGAGAGCGTACGGACTTTTGCAATTCAGCAAATGGCTTTTACGGACAATGAAGGTTACACGGGTTACGTCGACCTTGGGCGCCCTTATGTGACCATGGTAGTAACGGCGGCACCACCTCTTGAATTGAAAGCACATCAATGGTGCTACTGGTTTGTCGGTTGCCAGGAATACAGGGGCTATTTTGATGAAAGCGATGCTCGGTCATACGCGGAAAAAATGGAGCAGCAAAAGCTCGATGTTTCAGTGGGGATTACTACCGCTTACTCGACTCTCGGCTGGCTCAACAAACCCTGGCTGCCGAATTATTTTTCGGATCCAGTGCTTAGCACTTTTCTACTCCGGCCTGATGCAGAATTGATAGCGACTCTAATTCACGAGATGGCTCATCAAGTGGTTTTTGTCAGCAATGACACCTCCTTCAATGAATCTTTTGCAGTTTTTGTGGAACAGGAGGGTTTGCGACAATATCTGATCCATTCGGGGAATTCCGATTTTTTTGAGGGTAACGGGAAAGAAATTTACAAGTGGTATTTGAGTGCCAGAAAAGATCGTTATTTGTTCCGGCAATTGATTAAGGTGTCTTTTGAGAAATTAAAAATATTGTTTGCCTCAGAACTTTCTGATGCAGAAAAGCTGCAAAACAAACAAACGATATTTGATGAATTGCGCAAGAGTTATGAGTTACAAAAAAAAGAATTTCAAGTACTTTCTTATGACAACTGGTTTGCAAAAAAGCTGAACAACACACATTTGCTCGGTGTGCAGCGCTACCTGAGTCATGTAGAAAAATTTGCCAGTCTGTTCGAGAAACAGGGACGAAATTGGCTGCAGTATTTTGAGTCAGTACGGGAGTTGGCCCATGTCACGGAAAAAGAGCGAAAACAACGTTTGGCCCTTATAAATTGAAAATAATCCATGCTAAAACACTCTTTTAATAAATTACGTATTGTCTTGCTGGATCGCGATGGTGTGATCAATCAGGAACCGGGTCCTATCTTGACATCAGAACAGTTTGTGATGATTCCGAACAGCGCCTCAGCTGTGGCCCGGATTAATGCCAAGGGCTGGCTGTGTTTCGTGATCACAAATCAGTCCGCATTTGCCAGAGGTGATTTGAGCGAACCGGTTTTTCAAACCATTACTGACAAAATGCATCTTGAACTTGAGAAGTCAGGAGCGCACATTGATGGGCAGTATATCTGTCCGCATCATCCTGATTGGGAAAACGGAAAGCGTAGAATGGCTCCAAAACGTTGCGCTTGTCGAAAACCGGGGACTTTGCTGCTGGAGCAAGTATCAGCGGAATATGGGTTTTCTCCAGATGAAGCTGTATTAATCGGAGATTCGACCAGTGACTTTGCGGCAGCGGCTAATTGGGGAACCTGCGCAATCGGGGTACGCACGGGACATGCTGGTCAAGACGACAAGGAAAACGCTGACCCGGATTATTGGGAAGATGATTTATGGAGTGCAGTTGAGTTTTTGCTAGCGTATTCCACTTGATCTTCCAAATGAAATGATTTCAATTGTGCCAATCGAAAGTTGCGTACTACGATTACACAAATAACTTGAGTTCAAAAGTAGAAACAGGCTAATCTGAAACAATTCATTTTTCCCTCTTTGCTCCTTTAAATTACAAGTTCACAGAAATTATTCCAACTTTTTGACAAGATTGAACATGACCACTTTTCATTCAGGTATTTTTCACTTTTTCAAATCACTCACGATGCTGCTGTTTATTTCCACAGCAGCATTTCTCATTTCAACAACCGTCTGGGCAGGAACACATCCGGATGGTCTATACGCTCATATGCAGACTTCAAAAGGTGAAATCGTATTGCAGCTTTTTTTTCAACGTGTACCTCTGACCGTGTCAAACTTCGTCGGACTTGCTGAAGGAAGCAAAGAGTGGAAAGATCCTGTAACTGGCCAGACAAAAAAAACACGATATTTTGATGGCTTAATTTTCCATCGAGTTATCAAAGGTTTCATGATTCAAGGCGGAGATCCACTGGGAAACGGGACAGGTGGTCCCGGCTATACATTCCCTGATGAATTTCACCCGGATCTCAAACATAACAAGCCTGGAATTCTTTCAATGGCTAACGCTGGGGCTAACACAAACGGCAGCCAGTTTTTTATTACACACGTTCCTACTGCGCATCTTGATAACAGACATTCTGTTTTTGGTGAAGTTGTTGAAGGAATGAATGTGGTCAATGCCATCGAAAAAGGAGACCTGATTCAGGCTATGACAATCATCCGGAAGGGAGAATCAGCCAAGTCGTTTGATCCAGAAGCAGCAGAAAAATTTATTGCAGAACGTAACAAAAAACTCACAGAAAAAAATAAAAAAATCATTCCTCAAACGACAGCTGAATTAGATCCTGCAAAAGTTCCGGATTCCGGACAAACAGCAGCAGACGAAGCGAGTGCTGACATGCTGGTGGTGGCCTATAGAGGAGTACGGACGCCTAAACAAAATATTTACTATGACAAATCAGGTGCCGAAGAAGTTGCACAAAAACTGACAGATTTGGCTCGACGAAAAGGGGTCAATTTTTCTGATTTAATCGATCAATTTACTGACATGCCTCAACAGACAAAGTTGCCACTGATATCTGCTAAGCAACCGAATTTCCCGGAATTCCTGAAACCTTCTCTTAAGTTGAAAGAGGGACAAATCAGTGATCCTGTCGATTCTCCTTTTGGCTATTTGATTTTCCGGCGCGTTTCAATGGAAGTTGTAACTGCCAGTCACATCCTTATCACCCATGAAGACGCTCAACGTGCCACTAATAATCGGAATCGAAAAGAAGCAAGAAAGTTGGCAGAACAAATATTGAAAGAACTAAAGAGTGGGAAAGATTTTGCTGAACTGGCTCGTCAACACTCCGATGGTCCTTCCGGACCAAAAGGAGGGGATTTGGGGCGTTTTACACGAGGACAAATGGTTCCTGAGTTTGATAAGGCCGTTTTCAAGCTGAAACAAGGCACAGTGAGTGATATTGTTGAAACTCAGTTTGGATATCACATAATCAAACGAATGAAATAAATAAGTATTGGAGTTCAGTCTTGAAAACTGCAGGTATCATCATCATCGGTAACGAAATATTATCCGGGAAAGTAACGGATATTAATTCACCATACCTTTGTGTAGAATTGAGGATTCTTGGTGTAGAGGTCAAACAAATAATTACAATTCCTGATACTCCTGAAATCATCGGCAAGACAGTACTGGATTTTTCGGAGCGCTTCACCTGGGTTTTTACCAGTGGGGGAATTGGGCCAACACACGATGATATCACTGTTGCATCAATCGCCCAGGGTTTCGGGACAAAGCTTTTTGAATCTCCACAAATTATCGAGGCCATACACAATTATCGCGGAAAAAGTATGACTAATGCTCATCGCAAGATGGCGATGATTCCGGAAGGTTCAGAGCTGGTTGAATATGCTAAAGGACGTGCTCCGCAGTTGCAATTTCACAATATTTTTGTTTTTCCGGGAATTCCGGAACTTCTGAAAAGCCGTTTCTCAGGTATTAAGGAACGCTTCCGGACGACTCCAATCGTTTTGAAGCAAATATTTCTCAGGGTAGATGAAGGTGAAATTGCCGATTCGCTCGATGAAACTCAAGATGCATTTCCGCAGTTGATGTTGGGTTCTTATCCGGTAATATCCGGAACTGATTATAATGTAAAATTGACACTTGAGTGTCGAGATAATGAGTATTTGGAAAAAGCTCTTAATTTTCTTTGTGAACGTTTACCTGAGGAATGTGTTCTTCGGGTTGAATAAAAAAATTCACTAAACCTGTGATGCTACTACCTCTTAGAGATCTTCAACAAAATTTTACGGGGCGTGGACCGCTGATACATGTGGTTCTGGATGGCTGGGGTATCGGCACAGCAGATGAAACTAATGCCATCCACCAGGCCACTCTACCTGTGATGAGCCGCTTGACAAATGGCTGTCCATACACACAGCTTTGGACACATGGATTGCACGTCGGGCTACCAAACGAAAAAGATTTGGGTGGTTCAGAAGTCGGGCACATGACGATGGGAGCAGGGATGATCAAGGAGCAGGGTCCTACGCTGATCCAGAATCTGTTTAAATCTGGAGAGTTTTTTGAAAATCCGGTTTTAATTCGGATAATCCAAAATTGTTTGGGACAGAATACGCCGCTGCATTTGCTGGGTCTGCTTTCAAACGGAAATATCCACAGTCATGTTGATCACACGGAGGCAATTATTCGTCATGCTTTTCAGGCTGGTATAAGACGCTGTTACCTGCATGCTTTGTTGGACGGAAGAGACGTGGGGGTGCAGTCGGCTCTGGATTTCACGGAGTCTTTTGAAAAGCTGTTTGCTGAATTAAAGGAGCAACGAGCAGAAATCGATTATGCCTTTGCTAGTGGTGGAGGACGTGAGGCAGTCACGATGGATCGTGACAACAATTGGGAAAAAGTGGAAACTGGTTGGAAGATTCATGTACAAGGACAATCGGAAAACCAGTTTCCAACCATCCGGGATGCCATCCAACATTTCCGCGAACAAAATCCGGAGATCATTGATCAGGACATCCCTGGATTTGTAATTGTTCGTAACGGAGAAGCAGTCGGTCGAATTGAAGATCAGCATGCACTGATTTTTACAAACTTTCGTGGAGATCGTGCAATTGAATTTTCACAGGCTGTGCTGGTAGAGGATTTTCCGCATTTTGAACGTTCCATTCGTCCAGACGTAATGTTTGCCGGCATGACACAGTACGATCAGGATAATGAAGTTCCACCGGATTTTCTGGTTGGAACTCCCGAGGTGGAGGAACCATTCGGCAAGCGAATTCTGGAACTGGGCCTCAAGCAGTTCAGACTGACAGAAACACAAAAATTTGCGCATGTAACTTTTTTCTACAATGGAGGTTATCGTGAACCACTGGACCCCTCTATGGAGAATTACCACTTGATTGCCTCTGATAAAATTTCTTCTTTTGCAGACCAGCCGGGAATGCAAGCTGGGGAAATCAGTAAAAAAGCCGTGGAATTCATCCATTCTGGAGAATATCAATACGGTTTGATAAATTTCGCAAATGCAGATATGGTGGGACATACAGGGGATTTTCAAGCTGTAGTTCATGCAGTTGAGACGGCCGATACAGCATTGGATAAAATTGTGCGTGCCATTGATGCAGTGGGCGGACTGCTGGTTATCACTGCAGATCACGGCAATGCCGACCAAATGCTGATTGCAAATAAGAACGGAGCTCAGGAAATTAGTACCAAGCACTCGCTCAACCCTGTGCCGTTTTTAATTTACGATCCCTTTTATAATGGAGAGTATCAGCTAATGCCGTTTGGTCGAGATTACAACAACAATTTGAGTAATATTGCAGCGACAAATTTTATACTGCTCGGGCAGCCTGTGCCGAGCGATTTGGCACCAGCGCTGTTTACTGATTGAAGCATATTAATTTTTTAACATAAAATTAGCTAGTTATAATGAGTAATATTCTTTGTATCGGAGCCGGTTATGTCGGCGGTCCGACGATGGCGATGATCGCCAAATTTTGTCCGGAACACAAAATAATGGTTGTAGACATCAACCAGGACAGGATTGACAGCTGGAATAGTGATAACTTGCCGATTTATGAGCCCGGACTGCTGGAAGTTGTTCAGGAGGCACGCGGTCGGAATTTATTTTTTCACTCCGATGTTGCTGAGGCAACGAGGGATGCGGATATAATTTTTGTTTCTGTCAATACCCCCACCAAAATGTTTGGAAAAGGTGCAGGCAAAGCAGCAGACCTACAGTTCTGGGAAAAAACTGCGCGAGATATTTTAGCAAATTGCCGCAAGCGGGAAGTGATTGTTGTCGAAAAAAGTACGTTACCTGTTAGAACAGCAGAAGCGATGGCTAAAATTCTACAATCAGGAAAAGGCTCTACTCATTTTTCCGTTGTTTCAAATCCTGAATTTTTGGCAGAAGGAACCGCAATTGAAGATTTAACAACCCCGGATCGTGTTTTGATCGGCGGAGAGCAAAATAAACATGGTCGCAAAGCCGTAGAAATTGTGGCAGAACTTTACGCACACTGGGTTCCGCGAGAGCGTTTGCTGTTGACCAGTGTCTGGAGCAGTGAATTATCCAAATTGGTGGCCAACGCAATGCTTGCGCAGCGTATTTCTTCAGTCAACAGTATTTCTGCTCTTTGCGAACGTACTGAAGCAGATATTACAGAAGTCTCCAAGGCAATCGGAATGGATACGCGAATCGGCTCAAAATTTTTGGAAGCCGGCATTGGCTTTGGAGGTTCATGCTTCCGCAAAGATATTCTACATTTGTCGTATCTTTGTGAATATTATGGACTGCCGGAAGTTGCAGATTATTGGGGCAGTGTTGTGCGGATAAACGAATGGCAAATCGATCGATTTTTTCAAAACATTCTTCGCGAACAATTCAGCACATTGGCAGGCAAGACAATTTCCCTGCTTGGCTTTGCCTTTAAGCAGGATACGGGAGATACACGAGACTCGCCTGCAATTCCGCTCTGTGAAAAACTATTGGGTGAGCATGCAAACGTCAGGGTGCATGATCCAAAAGCTTTGGAAAATGCGAAATTAGATCTTAAGGAAATGCAAGGAGATATAACATTTTTTGAAGATGTTTACGAAGCTACGGAAGGCTCCCATGCACTGGCTCTTGTCACCCAGTGGAACGAGTACCGTGAGCTTGATTATGAGAGAATTTTTAAAATGATGGCTAAACCTGCTTTTATCTTTGACGGGCGTAATCATCTTGATCACGAAAAACTGTTTGAAATTGGTTTTAATGTTTGTCCACTTGGGAAATCACCGCTGAAGTATATTTAGCTAAAACTCAAAAAGCAATATCATATGAGTAAATTTATAGATAATCTAAAATCTATTCCAACAACTGAAAAAACGGTGTTGCTGCGCTTGTACAATGAGCGTGAAGAACTGGTTTCCATCATTCCAAATGTTCCCGGACGGCAAGGCTCGATCCAAGTGTTCCAACATCTTGCTGGTGCAAAGGGAAAAATTAATTTTGAAGCAGCAAAAGAAGGACTGAGGCTTTTTGGAGAACATGTAGAAGATGCCAGGAAAAATCCGGGAAAACATCAGAAACTTGAGTTGCTCTTGGGTTTGAAAAAAAGTGAAACACTCAGGATAGAAATTGTGGAAAGCTCCTGCAAGGATCTTTTGACCAGTCTCTCAGGACGAAAAGCTTCGGCAGAGGAATGTGAGGTTTTTATCGAATTGTTGAATCAGGGCAAAATCAGGGCAGCTGAAAAAGTCAAAGGTGTGTGGGAACCTCAGCCATATACCATAGACGGTGTTTTGAATTATTTCGGAACACATCTCAGTGAACGCATGGAAGGAAAATACTGGGATAAAATTCCATTGAAAACTGCAAACTACACTGATCAGGATTTTGAGCGGGGCGGAGTTCGTTATGCGCCGGGTTGTATGGTGCGGACTGGGGCATACGTTGGTCCCCAGACAGTTGTCATGAACTTGGCTTTTGTCAACATCGGAGCATATGTTGCTGGTGAAGGATGTATGATAGACGGTGGTGCACGTGTTGCTTCATGCGCTCAAATTGGTAAAAATGTGAAGTTTGGAGCTGGTTCAGGAATTGAAGGTATCCTTGAACCTGCAGGCAGATTGGCATCAATCGTTGAAGATAACGTTAAAATTGGAGCAATGTGCGAATTAACTGGAATCATAGGAGAAGGCTCGGTGATTGCCAGCGGTGTGATTATGGCATCCGGTAAGAAAATTTATGATGAAGACGCTGGCGATTTTGTACCTCCTTTAGAGTGTGTTGTAGGCGACCAAAAGTTTATGCTACCGGTTATACCACCATACCGGCTTGCGGTTGGAGGCTCAATGCCCAGCAAAAAAGGAAACCACAATACTGATGCCGTTATACTCAAAGCTGGAGATTTGCGTGACTCAGCGACTATGCGCCACTTCACCAAGCAGGGAATATTATACGGATGATAAAAATGTCCCCATTGTTAGAGCGTGCACGCGATACGTTAAAAATTGAAATTGCCGGGCTGGAAAGACTGATCGAGCGTCTTGATCCTCAATTCGAGGAGGCAGTAAATTTGCTTTTTGCCTGCCAGGGAAAAGTGATCCTGGCTGGGATGGGTAAAAGTGGTTTGATTGCTCAAAAAATTGCTGCCACCCTCACCAGCACTGGAACTCCTTCGCTTTTTTTACATGCGGGAGAAAGTTCTCACGGCGATTTAGGAATCATCACCGGACAGGATGTCGTTATCGCTTTTTCGTATAGCGGAGAAACCAGTGAAGTCCTGCAAATGATCGGGCACATGCAGGCGATTGGTGTACCGCTGATTGCAATGACCGGAAAGCCGGATTCAACCTTGGCGCAGGCAGCTACAGTTCATTTGAGTATAGCCGTTGAAAAAGAAGCCTGTCCGCTGGGACTAACTCCTACTGCAAGCAGTACTGCAACCTTAGCGCTCGGTGACGCACTTGCTATGTGTTTACTTGAGCAGCGGCAGTTTCGTGAAGATGATTTTGCCGTGTTTCATCCGGGAGGCAGCTTGGGGCGCAAATTGACCATCAGAGCACAGGATGTGATGGTGAAAGGTGATCCATTGCCGCTTGTGCAGGAAAATATGCCAATGCGGGAAGCAATGCACGTTCTCTCCAGGAAGAATCTAGGTATAGTAGTCGCAGTCAATCAGGATGAAAAAATCAGCGGTGTTTTTACCACAGGAGACTTGATGCGCCTGCTTGAAGATGGGCAACCATTTCTAGATAAACCGCTACTTGAATTTACCCATCCTGACCCCAAAACTATTGCTCCGGAAGAACTAGCCGCGAAAGCCCTGCATATTATGGAAACACATTCGATCACCTGTCTCGTAGTTGCTGATCCGGAAAATCGCCCCATCGGCATCGTCCAAATTTACTATATTCTTCGTGCTGGTGTTTATTAATTTCTTTTTCAGAAATAATTTACAAACAGTACACACTCTTCCTCAAAACATTCATTAAGGTCTGAATCACCTTTGACCTTGTCTCGTAACATAAGGGGCATAATTTGTTTCTTCAAGTCACTGAATTAATCCTTAATGCAACACTAAGAAATACACATTTTACGCTTAACCCCATAATTCCGTAGATGGCGGAAAAACATTACTTACTTCATATTTCAGAGGAAAAGGTCTGTCTTCATAAAGATAAAGCGGTGCATCCAGGTCAACAATTTTAGCTCGCTGAGC
>JAKUUI010000069.1 GCA_022448485.1 SAR324 cluster bacterium | reverse complement strand
AACCTTCGATGGGGCTTGCACCACAACTCGTTGAAGAGATATTTGAGATTGTAAAAGACCTAAATCAGCGGGAAGGCGTCAGTTTCCTGCTGGCTGAACAAAATACAAATATCGCCCTTCGTTATGCCGATTACGGTTATGTTCTTGAAAATGGTAGGGTAGTGATGGATGGTGTAGGTACGGAACTACGTGAAAATGAAGATGTCAAGGAGTTTTATTTAGGCATGGGTGGAGATGGGCGCAAAAGTTTCCGTGATGTAAAAAACTACCGTCGACGTAAACGCTGGCTCTAGTAGATTCCTACCTTTAATCATTCTTCCGAATTCTCATCAAAGACAGAACCATGAGTAAAGATGATGCAAAAATCGGTATTGTGGGTGGTGCAGGTCCGTATGCAGGACTTGATTTAGCACAAAAAATATTACAGCAAACAAGGGCCAAAAACGATCAGGATTACCTACCAACCCTGTTGATTTCCACTCCAGATCAAATTGAAGACCGAACCAGTTTTCTTTTAGGGGAAAACTCAAGAAATCCCGCCCATGCTATTTCCCGTAATTTACTTGATTTAAAAGCACTCGGTGCAACCGTCGCAGGAATTCCATGCAACACTGCTCATGCACCAGCAATACAAGATGTCTTTCTGGAAAAACTGAAGCAATCAGGAAGCGACCTAAAAGTACTTGACATGATTACTGAGACAGCTAATTTTTTACAGAAAGAATGCGCGAATGTCAAAACTGTTGGAGTGCTTTCCACACTTGGAACCTGGAAAGTAGGGTTTTATCCAGGTCTGCTTGGCGCATTCGGTTACGAAGTCCGGACACTTAGTGAAGACAGGCAACAACGCCTTCATAATGAAGCTTTGTTTCATCCAGAATACGGAATCAAAGTACAGGCTCATCCTGTTACAACTAAAGCTCGAAATGTTTTACTGGAGGGATTTGAGTCCTTGGAGAAAAAAGGGGCGCAGGCCATTATTTTAGGCTGTACTGAAATTCCGTTGGGTCTTCCGGAACGCAAAGTCGGTGAGACATTTTGCATTGATACGAGCTTGATATTAGCTCGAGCACTGATCCGTGAATTCAGCCCAGAGAAGCTTATACCGTGGTCATGGGGAACTTGATCTGAATGCAAGTGTTTATGAAAAACACAACACCAATTGAAAATTTAAAAACCGTGATGGCTCGTTTGCGACATCCGACGGAAGGCTGTCCGTGGGATAGAGACCAAACTTTTGCCAGTGTAGCTCCTTACACGATTGAAGAGGCATACGAAGTTTCTGATGCAATTGACTGCAAAGACATGTCTTCACTAAAAGAAGAGTTGGGAGACTTACTTCTGCAAATTGTTTTTCACTCTAGAATGGCTGAAGAGTCAGGATATTTTGATTTTGATGAGGTTGCTCAAAACATTGCCGACAAAATGATCCGCAGACATCCTCATGTTTTCGGGGAAGAAGGAGAGCGGTCAAAAGAATTTCACCGGGATCAATGGGAAGAGCAGAAAAAGCGTGAACGTACAGAAAAAGCTCTTCGTCGTGGAGATCATACTCCGAGTATTCTCGATGATGTAGCTCTGTCACTTCCAGCTCTCATGCGTTCTGAAAAATTGGGAAAACGTGCCGCAAAAGTCGGATTCGATTGGCCGGATATAGATTCGGTTTTTGAAAAAATGAACGAAGAAATTCAAGAATTGAAGAATGAGTTGGAAGCAAAGACAATTTCCCGAGAAGCAGTCGAAGAAGAACTTGGTGACATGTTGCTTACAGTTGTCAGTTTGGCTCGTCATCTTCAAGTTAATCCGGAATTAGCTCTGCGTCGGGGCAGTGCCAAATTTGAACAACGTTTCCGTTTTGTCGAAAAACGGCTAGAGAAAGATGGGTATTGTCCTGAAAACGCCAGCCTTGAAGAATTGGAATCGCTTTGGCAGGAGGCAAAGCAAAGAAAAATTTCAAATGGATAAGCCTGACCTTATTTCTTAACCTGATGCTTTCTTCTCTTTTTTCTCCCACCATTCATTAAAGTTTTTTGAAAATCGCATGCTCACACGCAGAAATTTATTAAAAAGAAGTGCGATAAGCGGAGTTACCTTGCTGGCATTTGAAACTTGTTACGCATCTCCACAGATACCTCCTGCACCTGACGGAATGGGGCATCATTTTGAGTTTTTGACTCCTGAGGATAGAGGCATTTTGTCTAAACTCATTCCTGTGATTCTTGCAGAATCTCTTCCTTCATCCTCCAAAAAACATGAGCAGGCAATCAAAGAAGTAATTGTAGGCTGGGATATTGCGGTTAGCGGATTGCCGATTTTGACACAACAAGAACTACGGAAGCTGTTTTCAGTGCTGGACTCCAACTTGATTTTTTCGCTTACTCCCCGTTTACTCACAGGCGTTCCGGGAGCTTGGGAAGATCCCACAGAAATTGAAGATTTTTTAAACAATTGGCGTAACAGTAATCCGGAAAGTATAATCACAGGAAATGAACTGCGGGTTGGCTACATGGGAATGGTTGAACTGACTATGGCCTCCTGGTATGGCAACCCACGCTCCTGGGATTTTTGTGGCTATGGCGGGCCGCCTGTTTTGTCGGGAACATAAGAATTTTTTGTCAGAAAACTGATCATGAGTGATGCTAAAAATACAATAACCGATTTTGTGGCAGAAGGTTTTCAGAATGGCTGGAAACATATTGATGCTTCCCAGCTGGATGAGGATCAAACCCTTGAGACGGATGTTGTAATTATTGGTTCCGGAGCAGGAGGAGGTAACTCTGCTGAAATTTTGGCGCAAGCAGGATTGAATGTGATGATTGTGGAGGAAGGTCCGCTTCAAACTTCCAGTGATTTTCACATGAAAGAAGATGAGGCATATCCCAATCTTTATCAGGAATCTGCCGGACGGCAAACTAAAGATCGGGGCATCAAGATTTTTCAGGGGCGGATGGTTGGTGGAGGTACAGGAATCAATTGGACAACTAGTTTTCGTACTCCTTCATCTACGCTCAAATTTTGGGCTGAAGAGATGAGCGTTCAGGGATTTTCGGAGGAAGAAATGCGTCCCTGGTTTGAGTTAGTGGAAAAACGTTATAATATCCAGGACTGGACCGATACTCCCAACGCTAACAATAGTGTTCTTGAAACGGGTTGTACAAAACTGGGTATCCGTTGGGGAAAAATCCGTAGAAATGTTGCTGGTTGCCTGAACTTGGGGTATTGCGGAACTGGATGCCCGGTCAACGCAAAACAGTCCACTTTGGTCACGACCATTCCTGGAGCATTAAAAAAGGGGGCAACCCTAATCTCAAAAGCCAGAGCTGAAACTTTTGAAATAAAAAAAGGGAAAATCGATAAACTGCATTGCAGGTCCATGACTCCACGCGGTAATGCCCCAGGAAGACAATCCATCAAAATTAAAGCAAGACATTATGTACTGGCTGCGGGAGGAATTGGAAGTCCAGCCGTTTTGTTACGCTCAGAAAACAAAACATTAAATCCGTACGGTTTAGTCGGCAAACGGACATTTCTGCATCCTGTCAACATTTCCGGGGCCATCATGCCGTTTCGTGTCAATGGAGAATATGGAGCTCCACAAACAAGTTATTCAGACCATTACATTGAGACTCGCTTGGACAATCAACGAGCCGGTTTCAAACTGGAATGTCCACCCTTACAACCAATGTTAACTGCGACTTCTTTGGAGGGTCACGGGAAATCCCATGCTGAAATTATGAAGCAGCGTCCTTTTCTGCAAGTCCTAATAGCGCTCCAGCGGGATGGCTTTCATCATGATAGTATTGGAGGGCAAGTGTTCCTGAAAAGTGATGGTACTCCGGGTTTGGACTATCAGGTTTCTGGCTATGTTTGGGAAGGGATAAGAGATGCTTTTCTCGTGATGGCGGAAATCCAATTTGCGGCGGGAGCCAAAGTCGTTGCTCCAGCGCATAGGGACGCTAGACTATACCACAGCCTCAAAGAAGTTAAAAAGACGATTGCAGCTTTAGATATGGAAATATTGAAAGCCAGATTGTTTTCAGCGCATGTGATGGGTGGCTGCCCAATTGGAGAAAACCCGGTGAAATCGGTGGTCAATTCAATGGGACGCCATCATGAGGTGGAGAATCTCTCTGTATTTGACGGCTCTGTATTTCCAACATCCATCGCTGCAAATCCGATGGTATCCATTTTTGGAACTAGTGCCAAATTTGCTACAGAGTTGGCAAAGGGATTGGCTGCGTAAAATCAGAAAAGTTTCACCTTAGCACAGACTCTCCACAACCTGCTAACGGTTCCACCTGTCCCTGTCAGCTTATCAAAATCGTAACGATTAAGCTATGCTTGATCCGGGGAAGCTCTTCGTTTAGCTGGATAATGAGGCCCTCTATGTAAAATAACAGAATTCTGCTTGAAGGCTGTGCAAATATAAGCTATCATCAAGTGATTGCAAAAACTACTTTGAAAGGGGTTTTTGCAGAGTATGTAAAAAATATCTGGGAGGAGTGAATCCCAAAGCAGAAGTTTAGGAAGCCGTCCAAATACCCACTCTAAACCGCAAAGTTGTAATTTACATTTTTCAGTATTATCGTTTATTTACGGAAATTTTGATGAGTGATGCAAAACATATGAGCCGCAAGGAACTCTTGCAGCCAAACCGGATGGAAAAAAAATTATATGCATTTGTCGATCATGCATACCGGAAAAAGCGCTTTTACATTAGTGTGGCTGCTACAGTTGTTGTTTTGATCCTGGGAATATGGGGAGGTTGGCAGTATCTGCAAAATGAACGTATTAACCAGGCAAATCTTTTTCACATTGCACAGGCAAAACTCACCAATCCAGCTCTATCGGAAGAAGAAAGATTAAGTCAGGGGATTGCAGCCTTACAGGACTTTGCAAAGTCTGGATCAGGCAGTGTACTGAGAATATTGGCGTTGATGGAATCTGGAGAGGCTTATGCTCGTCAGTCACAAATTGAGGAGTCTATTGCAGTTTTTGAGGAAGTAATAAAGTATCCCGAAGCAACCACATTTCTTCGAAATTCCGCCCGCCTCAGTCTGGCTGCATTGTTCGAACAGCAACAGCGGTGGGATGAAGCAGAGATGATGTTGCAGTCAATTGATATTTTATCATGGAATGATGTGCGTTGGCGCGCCTTGGCTAGAATTGCAATTGCTAAAGGTGAAACTGAAAAGGCAAAAAATTTGCTTGAACAACTGCTGGAAACAGTACCTGATTCTGCCTTTCGGCAGGAAACCGAGACATTACTCTTGACTCTCTGATTTCTCAAAGATTACATATTTACTGCTATCGTAAAAGGTCTAAATCTGTACGAAAACAGAATTATCCGTAGAATCACGGAGAATACAGAGGATTGATTTAAATAATTTTTCTCTGTGCCAGCTGTAGTTCAGTGATTAGGTTTTTACAATTTCCAATTTTTTGGAAACCATTATATTTAACCAATTATCAAAAAACAGAAAATGAAAGAAGGTTATCTGAGGCTATTGGAAGAACACAAACAAAAGGAAAATGTCAACTTGTTTCAAAAAGTTCTAACCATGACCAAGCGTGCAAAATCGCTGTATAGTCTTGAGGAGTCAGCCCGTTCTTCACTAAAACATAAACCTACGTTTCAAGCCATTCTGGAAAATCATGACGGGCGTTTGACAATGACAAAACCAAAAACGGATATTTCGGAAGAAGATTCCAGCCAGGGATAAAAACGGGACACTTCCAAAGTGCTGCCCTGTCCCCTTGAAACCTGAGAGCTAGAAAAGCGAAATGCGGGAATCAGTCAACATGATGCAGGGTTTTACGCGCATTATGCGTGCGTTGCTGACCCGTTCCCGTTCACAGTATGCGGCTCTGATCATTTTTTCCGGAATGGGGCTTGCTGATTTTCTGTTTCGTACACACATTTTTCCTGTATATACTTATTCCCTGCAAAAGATTGGAGCAAAGCCCATTTGGACAGATCTTGATGTCGGTTTTGCTCCTATTGTCTGGCTTTCCTTCTTTGCCATTATCTTAGGCAGTCTAACTATAGTCATCACATTTGCATCCCAAAATGTTCCAAAACTGATTGATTTATACATGGATCACTGGCAGAGTCTCTTATTTGTCTGGTGGTCTGCCGCGTGTCTGATTCATGCTCTCACAATCAAGGTCCTTGCGGAAGTCGGTGCAGATATAGTTCCCAGCCTCGTTTTCAATTACCATGTGTTACTTGCTGTCTCTCTGGTGATTGGTTTCCCTTTTGTTTTTTCCATTCTCAGGTCCACCAAGACCAGCAATGTAATTGAAAATTTGCTGCAGGGAAGTTATGCCACGTTTAAGCATTTGACTAAGAAAGGTCCTACCGGAAAAATTTCTCATCAAGAACACGAAAAAATACAATACAAGTTATTTGAAGAACTCAATCAGCTAATGGATTTGCTGGTCTATGTTCCCTATAAAGAACCAAAAGCACAAATTATTGAAGGCATTGGAGCTTTGCTGCAGAATTATGTTCAATCAAAATCGAATTTTCCAGAATATTTTTTTAAAATAGATCAACGGATTTATGAAGATATTTCTTTCCGGACAATGAAAAATTTGCTGGGAGAAGCGGAAAAATCACATACATTTTATGAGCAGAAGAGCTTCAGGTTGATTGGAAATGTATACAATATTTTCCTTGAGACTGGAGAATTTGATCTCTCCACTTTGTGTGTGGAGCAATTGGTCCAAATTGGAAAAACAGCAATTGAATGCGATGATCAGGAACTGATAGAAGTTGTTACAGTTCGCCTCAACACCTACTTCAGATTTGCGCTGAAACATGGGCAGCACCACAACGAACCGCGCAACTTATATAATCTGGTTTTTCATTATGGACAGTTTCTTGGGTACTTGATGGAATACAAGCAAGTGGACCGGACCAGGACATGTATAGGTTATTTTGTGTTTTATGGACAACAGTGTTTCAATGCAATTTCTCGTGCAGGATCCTTAGCTTTTATTTTAGACGTTCTGGCCTCTGAAATGCAGAAACTAATGATTAAAATCCAGCAGAAAAATTGGGACAGAGAGCTGCAGGATGAGCTGCTACAGAAGTTTCTTTTGTTCGATAATTTTCAGGATATGAACAAAAACTTTGCCATACAATTCTTCAGTCAAAATCACGGCATTCGACTTTTGCATATCGGTTTGGCTCTGTTCTATCTCAACAAGAAAGAAGATGAGTTTGCAAATGTCATCGCTCAGGACACTGTACAAGATTTCATATTAATGGGAGAACCGCTGTTTTCCAAAACAATGGATACTATTTTTGCGAGGCTGCAGTTTTCAGGTCCAAAATTTTGGGAAGATACTGACCGTGGGAATTTAAATATATATTACACACCATTTCAAAATGAAATAAAGTCTTTCAGAAAAATACAGGAGAAATATATACTTGAAAGCGAAAAAAATCCTGCATATAAGGAGTAGCAGGCTTACAGTAAAATTACAGTATTAAAAGAATTCTTGTGTCATGAAAAAATCTGGTTTATACTGCAACGGAAACTATTAATGTTTGCTTAGTATTGCGAAGTATAATAGTTTTTTGAAATTGTTTTCTAATAAAAAGGATAGATATGAAAAGAGATTCAGAATTTTTAAAAAAGGTAAGAAAGCTTGCTGCTGAAAATAATATGGGTGCAACAGCAAAGGTTCTAAAAATGCCGGTTTACACATTAAAGGCCCGTTTGCTGAGTGCCTCAACAAAACTTGGTGAAGTACCGCCCCAGTTTGCTAGAACAAGAGCTGTGAAAAAAGTTTTAAAGGCAAAAAAACGTAAACACTTGGATACAGTACGTGCGGCAGGTAAAGCTGGGAGTTCCAAACGTGTGATTATTCCACAGCAGATTTTTCAAGAGTTGGACTGGAAAAAAGGAGACAGCATTGTCATCCGCCGTTCTGGGAAAAACAAAATTATTATTGAAAAATCGGCAAGCAAATAATCTTCTTTTAAGCACTTGTAATCTTAATTGTACGAGTGTTTCCCTCCTTCATTATGATTGGCGATTGATGACTCATGGACCAGAGTTTATCAATCGTTGATTCTTTGGTTTAGCATTAGACAGGATTCAAAATGGATTTGGTGTATCGCCCAAGACGTTTAAGACGTTCCGCACCTATTCGTGGATTGGTGCGTGAAACAGAACTTTCTCCTCGCCAACTGATTTATCCTCTTTTTGTAACAGAAGGCAAATCTGTGCGAGATCACATCGACAGCATGCCTGGACAATTTCGCTTATCTACTGATGAACTGGTCCGTGAGTGTGAAGAACTTTATGCGCTGGGTGTTGGTGCTGTTAACCTATTTGGTTACTCTGAAGAAAAAGACGAATCCGCCACAAAGTCCTATGATTCCAACGGTTTGGTTCAGTGTGCAATCCGGGCGATAAAATCTGCTGTTCCGGAGCTGTGTGTGCAAACCGATGTTGCACTTGATCCTTATACAACCCATGGGCATGACGGACTGGTCATTGACGGTGAAATCGTGAATGATGAATCTGTTGAGGTGCTTTGTAAAATGGCACTTTCTCATGCAGAAGCTGGTGCAGATTGGATAGCACCTTCCGACATGATGGACGGGCGAATTGGAGCAATTCGAAACGCACTGGACGTGCAGGGATTTTCTCAAGTCGGAATTCTTGCCTATTCTGCAAAGTATGCATCCTGTTTTTATGGTCCGTTTCGTGGAGCTCTTCAGTCTGCACCAAAAAGTGGTGATAAAAAAACTTACCAAATGGATCCTGCCAACACTCGAGAAGCACTTCGGGAAATTGCTTTAGATTTGGAAGAAGGAGCAGATGTAGTGATGATCAAACCGGCATTAACCTATCTGGATGTAATTTCACGTGTACGCGAGGCCTTTGACGCTCCAGTTGCGGCCTATAATGTTTCAGGAGAATATGCGATGGTTGTTGCTGCTGCGGAAAAAGGTTGGATTGACCAGGATCGTGCCATGATGGAAATGCTATTGTCTATCCGGCGGGCAGGGGCAGATATGATTCTAACTTATTTTGCCAAGGACGCAGCTGCATTTCTGCGTGCAGATTACGGAAGTTTTACATGAATGCATCACTGACCATCCGTAATGCAGAACTGGTTCTTCCTGGTAGAATAGAACGGGCAGATGTTTCAGTTATCAACGGTCGAATTTATGCTATTGGCTACGGAATACCTGATGTAGGAGATGTTATTAATGCGGAAGGTTTGTGTTTGCTCCCGGGCATCATTGATCCGCAAGTTCATTTCCGTGAACCAGGAGCTGATCACAAGGAAGATTTACACAGCGGCTCTTGTGCAGCAGCAGCAGGCGGAGTAACCAGTTATCTTGATATGCCTAACAACGTACCTCCGGTCATTACACGTCAGCAGATGGCAGAAAAAAAGCAGTTGGCTGCAGAAAAATCTGTTGTCAATTATGGTTTTTTTATGGGAGCAACTTCGGAAAATCTGGATGAGTTGAATGCCGTTGAAAATGTCTGTGGTATAAAAATTTTTATGGGTTCGTCCACCGGAGATCTGCTGGTGGATAATCCGGTTGTCTTGGAGAGAATTTTTGCCAATGGCTCGCGCTTGATTGCAGTTCATGCTGAAGACGAATCAGTTCTTCAGACTAACAAAGATTTGCTCAATGATTTTTCTGATGTGCGCATTCATTCACGGCTGCGGGACGAATCTGCAGCACTCAGGGCAACAAAGCTTGCAGTGCGTCTTTCATTGCAATACCAGCGACGATTGCATATTTTGCATTTAACCACAGAAGATGAATGTGACTTTCTGCGTACCCTGCCGCGTGAACATCGTATTTCAACGGAGGTTTGTCCGCAGCATTTTACCCTGACGGTTCCGGAATGTTATCAGAAACTAGGAACACTGGCTCAGATGAATCCTCCGTTGAGGACAAAGCGTCATGCCGATGCACTTTGGCAGGCTCTCAAGGATGGAATTATTGATTGTATTGCCACAGACCATGCGCCTCACACTTTAGCAGAAAAAGATCAGCCATATGGAAAGGCTCCCTCTGGAATGCCTGGAGTTGAGACTTCTCTGGCTCTGCTGCTTGACCGGGTCAATCGAAATGATTGCACTTTGCAGGAAGTGGCTTTCTGGATGTCAGAATCTCCTGCAAAACTCTACCGGATGAAGGGAAAAGGGCGTATCGAAGTTGGACAGGATGCAGATTTGGTTTTGGTCGATCTGACTTTAAAGAAAACTGTTACCAACGGAGAATTAAACACCAGAGTTAACTGGTCACCATATCACGGTATGGAATTACGAGGCTGGCCAGTTCGCACAATTGTCAATGGTCAAACAGTTTTTTTGAATGGAGAAGTTGACGAAAGTGTCCGCGGAAGAGAAATCTGCTTTGCAAGATGAGGATATAAGGGCTAGGATAGTTGAAGCAATTCTGCATTCAGATTTTCCTTCAAGTAATACTAAAAGGGATAGAATTCTGTAAAGCAAATATGAAAAACCATATTTTATGGAGGTTGTGATGGCTACAACAACAGATCAAGGTTCTCTTAAAAATTTAATCGAAATGCTCGAAAAATCCCGGCAGCTTTATGCTGATCGTCCTTTGTATGGTACAAAACACGATGGGGTTTATGAGTGGACTACTTACGAACAGTTTGCAGAAAAAGTAGATGCTTTTCGTGGAGGATTGGCTTCATTGGGTGTTTCTGCTGGGGACAAAGTCGCTATAATCTGTAAAAACACAGAAGAATGGGCAGTTTCTGCATATGCTACATACGGATTAAGCGCACAGCACATTCCGATGTATGAAACGCAGATGGCAAAGGAATGGGAATACATCATCCGTGACTGTGGTGCAAAGGTATTGCTGGCAGCAAACGCAGCTGTCCTTGAACAAACTCGTGATTTTCCGGAGAATATTGAATCTCTGGAACATATTGTTTTACTTTCTGGAAGTGATGCTGGTGACGTTAAAACATACTCTGATTTACTGAAAACAGGTCGCGAAAACCCGGTTCAGGTACGTCACCCGGAGTCACAGTCTCCGATGGGAATGATATATACTTCTGGAACAACTGGTGATCCAAAAGGTGTAATGCTGAGTCACAGAAATCTGATTTTTGAGTGTGAGGTGGTCTTGCCTCT
>JAKUUI010000068.1 GCA_022448485.1 SAR324 cluster bacterium | reverse complement strand
GTTTTTCCATTTTGGTTGTAATAGTTGTGTAACCCAGGCCGATGCTTTTAAACAAAAAATATAAACTACCGCCGCTTGATGTATTGGTATATATAGGTGTAGAAGATTCTGTTGTGTCAGTTAAGATAGAGTGGTCGTTTTTTGCTTCACTTACAGGTGCGAGCAGACGAATAAGGATAAAATAAGAACGACCACAAGCTCCAAGAAGAGTTGTGAATAAAAGAATCAGGGTTAAGAAGCGTAAGACTGACATAATTTCCTGAACTGGCTAAGACTGCCCCTCAAGAAACAACCAAGGTTGTTTGCTCCTGGCTTTTTGTTCATAATCTTCAATTTTTTCCTCAAATTGTAAGGTCCAACCAATATCGTCCAAACCGTTAAGCAGACAGTTTTTTGCAAACTGATCAACCTCGAAGGAAAACTTTTTACCCTCAGGATTAATGACGGACTGCTGCAGAAGGTCGACTGTTAGCTGGCATCCTTCATGAGCTTCAACTTCCACAAATAAGGCCTGCACCTCCTCTGGCTGAAGCACTACCGCCAAAATTCCGTTCTTCCTGCAATTGTTGAAAAATATGTCTGCAAAACTGGAAGCAATAACACATTTGAAACCATAGTCATGCAAAGCCCAAGGAGCATGTTCGCGGCTTGAACCACAGCCAAAATTTTCCCGAGTCAACAAAATTTGAGCCCCTTG
The DNA here is from genome assembly GCA_022448485.1 of SAR324 cluster bacterium. GTDB lineage: Bacteria > SAR324 > SAR324 > SAR324 > NAC60-12 > Arctic96AD-7. The sequence continues at coordinate 10,718 of JAKUUI010000068.1, read as the reverse complement.
ATAGCGAGGGTAATTCAACACAAAATCTGGATTCAACTGAGTACCTTCATCATCGAGGTAGCGCCAATCATGGAAAAGGTGAACTCCAAAACCTGTACGTTCTATTTTTTTCAGAAATTGTTTTGGAATAATTTGGTCTGTGTCCACATTTATTCGGTCAAGTGGAGCGGCCATTCCAGAAAGAGTTTTAAATACTTCCACTATTCAGGTTTCAGGTTCGAGGTTTCAGGTTCGTTACCGGCTAGGGCGGGAGTACGAACCTGCCGATAAAATCAAAAAAAGTTAATATGTTACAAATTTCTTGGATCCACAAAATGTCCTGCAATCGCAGCGGCGGCGGCCATCAATGGACTGACAAGATGTGTGCGACCGCCTTTCCCCTGGCGGCCTTCAAAGTTTCGATTACTTGTCGAGGCACAGCGTTCACCTGGTTTGAGCACATCATCATTCATGGCTAAACACATGGAACATCCGGGCTGACGCCAATCAAATCCTGCAGCAGTAAAAATTTTGTCCAGCCCTTCTTTCTCTGCCTGAAGTTTGATAATTCCGCTTCCAGGAACAATCATGGCAGACACGCTCTCATTTACCAGGCGACCTTTGACAAACTCTGCAACAGAACGTAAATCTTCGATACGGGAATTTGTGCAGGAACCAATAAACACACGATCGATACTAATTTCCTGAATTGGCATATTTGCTTTGAGATCCATATACTCCAAAGCTTGTTCAATCGATTTTCGCTCCATCGAATTTTGAATTTTTGCCGGATCCGGAACTCTGCTGTTAATGTCAGTTACCATTCCCGGACTGGTTCCCCAGGTTACCTGTGGCAAAACATCGTTTGCATTTATGTTTAGTGTTACATCAAATTTTGCATCAGGATCTGATGGCAGTTCTTTCCAGGCGGACACTGCAGCATCAAACGTATTTCCACTTGGCGCGAAAGGGCGGTTTTTCAAATGTTCAAATGTTTTTTCATCAGGTGCAACCATACCTGCTCGTGCACCAGCTTCGATTGACATGTTACAGAGAGTCATGCGCCCTTCCATCGACATGGAACGTATTGTTTCTCCAGCATATTCAATCACGTAACCTGTGCCACCTGCAGTGCCGATTTTGCCAATGATTGCAAGGATTATATCTTTAGGTGTGACAAACTCTGGATGCACCCCCTCGACCTGAACCAACATATTCTTAGGTTTTTTCTGCTGCAATGTTTGAGTGGCAAGCACATGTTCAACTTCAGAGGTGCCAATTCCGAAAGCCAGCGCACCAAACGCACCATGAGTTGCAGTATGGGAATCTCCGCAAACGATGGTTGCGCCCGGCAGAGTCAACCCTTGTTCCGGACCCATTACATGAACAATTCCTGAACGTTCATCTCCCAAATCAAACAGAGTAATACCAAATTCTCTGCAATTTTTGCGTAATGTTTCAACCTGTAATGCGGAAATTGGATCTGCAATCGGCTGATCCTGATTTTTAGTTGGAATGTTGTGATCGGGAACTGCATACGTTGTTTCTGGACGCCGTACAGTACGCCCTGCCAGGCGTAATCCCTCAAATGCCTGTGGTGAAGTAACTTCATGCACCAAATGACGATCAATGTAAACGATCGAGTTTCCATCCTGTTCGTCCACGAGATGAGCGTTCCAAATTTTTTCAAACATTGTCTTAGGCATTACTAACTCACTTTTAAATCAATATTTTAAATACACATTCCGAAACAGGGACCTTAGCAGTAAATAAACCTTTTGATTAAAGGAAAAATGAGGTTTAATGAAAAATCCACCAGCCAATGATATTAAATTATGACAGTGACACAGAAAGCCATTATAAAAGTATTTTCTCCTGTGAGGTCAATAGCTCAAAAGTAATTATTTCGCTACAGAAACCCTGCTGCAGCCCCATCAAAGTTGAATCAAACTACATCACCGCCGCCTGCACCAGCAATTACGATCGATCCATCTTCTTCTAGCTTCTTGACAACCTTAATAATTTTTTGCTGTGCAGCTTCAACATCAGACAGTTTGGCCGGGCCAAGGTTTTCAAGATCATCCCGTACCATTTCTGCAGCCCGGGAGGACATGCTACTGAAGATAAGCTCTTTGACTGCATCACTTGCTGTTTTGAGCGCAAGCACCATGTCTGCCTGATCAACATCTTTCATAACGATTTGCATTTGCTTGGAATCAATGAGTGCCATGTCTTCAAAGGTGAACATCAATTCCCGGATTTGTTCTGCCAGATCAGGATTTGTTTCTTCGATGCTCGTCAATATTCTGGTTTCTGTAGCCTTGTCCACAGAGTTTAGGATTTCTGCCACTGGTTCAACTCCGCCCACACTTGTTGCCATACGACCTGCAGTTTTCATTTCTTCGGTTAAAACTTCATTCATTTCCGAAACAACTCCCGGAGGAATGCTTTCAATCACAGCCATTCGATACAGGACATCAGCCTGTACACTTTCAGGCAATTCTCTCAGGACTGTTGAAGATTGTTCAACGTTGTTCATATAAGAAAGAATAAGGGCAATTGTTTGCGGGTGTTCATTGCGAATATAATTCGAGATCATGATTGGTTCCGCAAAGCGCAAAGCATCAAGACCTGCTTCTTCCTCACCGGCACGGAGATTATCGCTAAGCTCTTTTGCCTTGTCTGCGCCCAAAGCTTTCGTCAGAGCATTCTTCACAAAATCAGGTGAGGAACTAATGCTCACACCTTCTTCAGACATCACCGAATTGCGGTAGAACTCCTCGAGAACAGCGTCCAGTTCTTCCGTTGAAACATCTGTAAAGCGTCTCATATAATAGCCAACCTGCTGGATTTCAGACTCTTCCAAATTTTTCATTACATCTGCTGCTGCATCTTCACCCAGGGCAAGTAAAAGAATTGCAGCCTTTTTGGGGCCCGTCAATTTACCTACGCTCATCTAACCTCACTTGCTTATTTTTTGATTTATGATTTTAGTACATTTATTAGCTTCAAGTACACTTCCCAAAAGCTGAAATTTAGGATCAGCTTCTCAGCATTTCAAGAAACCGGCCAAAAAGGTATGATGCATCTCTTGGTCCAGGAGCCGCTTCCGGGTGATATTGCACAGAATAGGCAGAGTGAACAAGTGATTCAATACCCTCTATTGTTTGATCATTCAGGTTGCGGTGAGTTACCCGGACATTTTTTGGAAGAGAATCTTCCTCTACAGAAAAGCCGTGATTATGGCTAGTGATTTCAATTTTATTTGTTGCAAAATCCATCACAGGGTGATTACTACCATGATGTCCGCATCCCAACTTATAAGTCCGGCAGCCCAATGCCAGTGATAATATTTGATGCCCCAGACAAATTCCGAAAATTGGTAATTTACCAAGCAGGTTTCGAATCGCGTCAACTGCCTCCGTAACTGCAGCAGGATCACCCGGACCATTGGACAGGAAAACACCTTCTGGATTCATTTCCAGCACTTCTTCAGCTGATGTATTCCACGGTACCACTGTAACACTCATTCCCAGACTGTTCATGATCCGTAAAATATTGTACTTTATCCCAAAATCATAAGCGATAATCGGCAGCGGTTTCGACTCTGCTTCAGACGGCCAAAAATATGATTCACGGGTGGACACTTGCCGAGCCAGGTTTTGACCGACCATTGATGGCAAACCCTGCACTTCTTCACGAAGCTCATCCAAAGTGTGACGAGAATCTGATGGCACTAGTAATCCCGAGCATTCACCGCTCGAGCGAATAGCTTTCACCAAAGAACGTGTATCTACTCCTTCCAAAACAGGAATCCTGCGTTCTATCAACCACTCATCCAAGGATTGAGTTGCTCTCCAGTTACTACTCAAATTACTGAGTTCGCAAACCACCAGAGCTGAAGCATGTGTGGTTTCTGACTCCATGTCATCCAAGTTCACACCATAATTGCCAATCTGTGGGTATGTCATTGTCACTATTTGACCGGTGTAAGACGGATCGGTAAGAATTTCTTGATAACCTGTCATTGACGTATTAAAAATTACTTCACCGGTAGCTTCAACATGGGCACCCCTCAATTTACCACGAAAAAAACGACCATTCCTTAAAACAAGCAGGCCATCTGTCGTACCTCCTATTTTTACTGGAGAGTAAGTCTGTGACATGGAAGCTTTAAATCTCTATTGCGGAGTTTTGGTCAACGATAATTAATTAACTCTGAGTATCCTGAACCCACTTTGCAAGGTATCGGTTCTCACACATTTTAATTGGATGTCCCGGAAATAATTTTGCTGGAATCAACTAAATTTATCGTGTTTGTCAGCACGTGTTCTCTGGAGAAAAGTGATCATCTTTGAAGTGTCCACTCTCTGGCTGACAAATATACTCCTTCTGAATAGAAACATCGAGTGCTTCCTTTTTATTTTTCAAGAATTTTTCTTTGACTCATCAAATAATAATTGTTCTAAAATAATACTCAGCAAGGTATTATCAGTAAAAGGCGAATTGAGAGGATTCTGCCATATACGTTCCAAAGTCCTGCAAAATGCATAAATCATGCGGAACTACCATTTATTCAGCAAATAAAACACTGAGACACAGGTTAAGATATCCACTATTGTCCTGCTGAAACATGAGTCTATAGATCCTGTTCATTAAATAATAAAAATATCAATCTTTCGTTTTTGCCTGAAATATGCAGTTGATTGAAGCGTAAAAACAGTTCATGGGTTTTAGCATTTCTCCATTAACAACTTGTCGAGACATTGTTTTCTTAAATAACACCTAAATTGCAGCAAGACATCATTAATGATAGAAAAGGAAGATTTAATGAAAAAGAAAGCTGCTATTTCTCAGAAATAAGGGGGGACTCTGAAAAAATCAACAAAGGGGGAATCTAAGTCAACCAACCCGATTCCAAGCCTCGATTTTATTAAAATTCAAAAGCAAATAATTCAGGCAACAGAAGATGTTAAAAAACTCAGCAACTTTTCCTTTATGCTGAAGATGCGCAAAACGATCCTTTCGGAAGATGCCGAAGATAAAGGGACCCATGTAGACGCAAGTATAATCGGCAATCAGATAAAAAGTGAAGCAACTTCTTCTTTGGTTGCAAAAATCAGTAGTGAACCAACCGCAAGCGCATCAAGGGTCAAGCTGGTGCGAACAGTTTTGCAGGACAAACGTGATTTTCCTTTGTCGCTTTTCCGCAACCTCATGATACAGGCAGCTCTCACTATTTATTTGGGAGATATCACACCTGCTACACTGCAAATTGCTGGACAAACATATCGTTTGTATTTAGAAAAAATCATCAGCACACGTAAAAAAGAACTGCTCGTAGTTCATTCAGAACAGCTAAAAAATGTAAATTTGGATTTAATAACTGTCAAAGACCTAATTAGAATAGATGAAGATCAAAAGATTGATGAAAGTGAGAAGCTTGTGATTCAGGAAATAAAAATTACGCTAAAATTAATAGAATACACAGATTCTCTGGATAAAGACACCCGCGGCAGCATTGCCATGCCTATGCATTTAGATGAGTTGGATGAACTATCTCCAAAACGAAAGGGGAAGAGTTTTTTTGCCGGCTTGCGGAGTGCTAAAACATCCAAAAACAAATACATGCTCGTGAGCCGTAAAACACTTGCGGCTCTTGAGATTATTAAACGAATTCCGGTGCTGCACTCAATCGGCATGAAAGTTGTTTCCAAGCTACAGGAAATTGACAGTAAGTTGCCTATTCCTTATCTCATGGAAGCTCGGTTTCATATGCAGGCATTACAGATTCTTGCTCTACGCGTAGTGATGAAAGATTCTACAGCCCGACCATCCATGACACCAACTTTTAACAAAGCCATTGTCGCTTACCATAAATCTTTAAAAAGAGCATCGTTCAATAATCCTAAAAGTGCAGACATCACTGTGCTGGCAGAATTTGCACAAATCTCATATTACGCCTATGAACAGCGCAAAATGCTTGGCCTGGCAAATCATGGAGTTTTCAAAATTCTCGAAATGGGGAAGAAAGCCGTGGATGTTCTTGCACCAAGCATAGGAAAGTCTGGCCACCGAGCTTACCTCAAACTACAAAGGCAAATCCTGAAAGCCCTCAAGTCAATGAAAAGTTCGTTTAACTAGTGCTGAGTCTAGCTTAAGATTCACTCCTAGTAAGACAGGTTCGGATTCCCTACGAAAAAAATATTTACTGCCTTTTTGGTAAAAGCGGTTCCAAATATTCAATTACAGTCCGGGTCAGGATTTGATGTCCTTCAGGGTTGGGATGGATGCCGTCAGCTTGATTCAAGCTGGAAACACCTCCTACTCCTTTGAGCAGAAATGGTATCATCTGCAGGTTATACTGCTCTGCTAATTCATAAAAAGCATTCCGGAAAGATTCTGTGTATTCTGTACCATAGTTTCGAGGAATTTGCATTCCGGCCAGTAAAACCTGTATTTTTTCAGACAGGGCTAACTCAATAGCTTCAGCTAATTTACTCTTCATGTGTTCCACACTCAAACCGCGCAAACCATCATTTCCTCCAAGTGCTATAATAACTATGTCAGGATTGGTCCGGATGTACCAGCGGAGACGGGAAGCTGCACTTGCGCTGGTGGAACCGCTAATTCCGGCATTAATCACCTTTACTGCATGACCTTTTTGGAGGAGTTTCTGTTCCAGCAAATGCGGGTAGGCTTCTTCCTTGGCCACCCCAAATCCTTCTGTCAAAGAATCTCCAAGTGCAACTATTAGAGTTTGGGCATATGTAATTCCGGAAAAAGCCGTTACTCCAAAAATAACTAGTACAAGTCCAATAAACTTTCGTCTAATAAATTTCATAAAATTCTAACTGGCTTCCAGGTGTTTAAACTGTGTGAAAAAAGCAGAGCGTGATTCTTGACGCCTCTCTTTTTTTGATTCTTCAGTAGCTTCGCCAAAGATTGGAACTGTCAACAATTCTGGATTGATGTCTAGAAGAAACCTTGATGGTTGCTGGTGGATGTTTTCTCCAAAGCGCCTGCGATATTTGGCCATGGAAAAAATCACTTCCTGCTGTGCCCGAGTGATTCCGACGTAACACAAACGACGTTCCTCGTCTTCCCTACCCTCATCGATCGAACGCTGATTCGGGAAAACGCCTTCAGACATGCCAATCATAAACACGAAAGGGAATTCCAAGCCTTTTGCACTGTGGAGAGTCATGATCGCTACCTGATTGGCCTTGTCGTCGGTATCACTGTCACTTTCAGTAAAAAGTGTCACCCGCTCTAAATAATGCTGAAGACTGGCTTCGGGATTCTGTTCAGAATACGTCTGGACACTACGCAATAATTCCAGCACATTCATTACCCGACGCTTTCGCACCTTGGGTTCCCCGCTTTGAGTTTCAAGAAATCTGATGTAGCCGACCTCATCCAACAATTCTTTGAACACTTCTCCCAACGGTTCATTAGCAAAACGCTGCTGATAACTGTTGATGATTCCTGCAAACAATTCCATAGTGAATGCTGAAACTTTGTGAATCCTCTCATATTTTCTGGCTTGGACCATCACCTTAAACAAAGGCAGATGCATTTCCTGACAGCATGTATTGGCCTGCACAAGTGCTGTTTTACCAATTCCGCGTCGAGGTGTGTTTATAATTCGATGCAAACTAACTTCATCATTTGTATTATAAATCACCTTCAGGTAAGAAAGTGCGTCACGAATTTCTTGTCGATCATAAAAACTGATACCACCCACTAGACGATACGGAATTTTTGCTTCCCGCAATGCTTCTTCAACTGCACGAGATTGAAAATTAGAACGGTATAGGATTGAGAAGTCTAAATATCTGCGGCCATGCTGCAATATTTTTGTGCGAATACGCCTAGTAACCGCTTCCATTTCTTCTGCTTCATTTTCAGACATAAGCCAATCAAGTTTTTCACCACCCTGTTTTTCTGACCAGAGCTTTTTGGGCATTCGCTGAGTATTTTCGGAAATCACCTGATTGGCGGCTTGTAAAATAAGTTGAGTAGAACGATAATTTTGTTCGAGGCGAATAAATTTTACTTCCGGAAAGTCCTCTTCAAATTCGAAAATATTTCTAACTTCTGCACCACGCCAACCGTAAATTGACTGATCATCGTCACCCACCACACAGAGATTACGGTGCTGCTTTGTGAGATGCCGCAAAAGTTTGTACTGAATACGATTTGTGTCCTGATACTCATCAACCATAATGTATCGGAAACGTTCTGTTAAAGAGTCCATGACCTCCGGACACTTATCATAAAGAGACAACGTGAGGTTGAGGATGTCATCAAAATCAATGGCATTGCAGCCCTTCATCGTTTTCTGATAGTGACGATAAATTTTACCAATTATTTGTTTTTGTTGCGACTCTTGTTGATCAAGAAATACTTCCGGGTCATTTCCAATAGACTTTGCCTGGCCGATTTCAAAGTGTACTGACTTAGCATCAATCAATCCTGTATCGTCAAAATCATGATCTTCCATGATGGTTTTGATGACTGAGAATTGATCTTTTTTATCGTAAATAATGAAGTTTGGGAGATATCCCAGGTGATTAATAGATTTCCGAAGCAAACTGACGCCCAGTGCATGGAAAGTACTTAAATGTACTCCTTCATGTTTTCCTGAGAGTATTTCCTGTAAGCGTTCCCGCATTTCTTCTGCTGCTTTATTGGTGAAAGTGACAGCTAAAATTTGCTGAGGAGGAACCATCTTTTTTTGAATCAGATGTGCAATGCGCTGTATGATGACGCGAGTTTTACCGCTACCTGCACCTGCAAGAATTAATACAGGGCCTTGCGTTGTTGTGACGGCTTCCTTTTGCTGTGAGTTTAAGAATGATGATGAATTCATGAAATGCAGAAAAGATCGATAAAATTTTTGCTTGATTTGTGATAAGATATTGTTAATCGAACTCAAGTATTTCAGCAAGCCATTTCAATCTTGGTGCTTTATCCTAAGTTATTGTTGCCGGAAAAAATACTTATGACTGCAGAAGAAATACAATAATTTTTGCAGAGGGAGTTTCCCGAGAATCCGATGGCCGTGGAGTCCTGTGAAAATCGACATGCCAGATTGCGCTTGGACGTCGATCATACCCATTTAAGTCCGGGAGGAACAGTATCGAGACCGACGATGATGTTACTGGCTGATACAGCCGTTTATGCTGCAATTTTAAGTACAATGGGGGCTGTTGTTCTATCTGTGACCACTAATTTGAATATCAATTTTTTGCGCAAACCAGAACCGCACCGAAGCCTTTTTGGAGAATCGAAGCTGATGAAAGTCGGGAAACGCTTAATCGTGGGAAAGGTTATTATCTATTCAGAACATGATCAGGAGCCAGTGGCTCATGCAACCTGCAAGTATTCCATTCCTCCGGAACCAATTTCTTCTCAAGATCGGTGCTAAATGTGGTGGATTTTGAGTCTAGTATTATTAGTTGTTCCAAGTCTGGAAATTTGGTTGCTTATGCAGCTAACTTATCTCATGCCACTCAGCACAATTTTTCTACAGTGTGTTGTTACACTTGCCGCTGGTGCCTGGTTGATGCAGGGGGAAAATTTTTCGTTGTGGACTTTGGTCGAAAGTGAATTGCGGAACCGGAGGGTACCTACAGAAGAGGTACTGGCAGATTTACTGCTCTGGGGTGGTGGTGTTTTACTGATTGTACCTGGGTTTTTAACAGATGCACTTGGACTGGTAATATTTATACCAGCGGTGCGGCAGGAAAGTATTCAATGGCTCAGAAAACGAATGCAGGAATCTTTAGGGCTCCCGCAATTGGAAAAATAGCAGCTTATTTTTTGACAGGTTTACAGGTTTGACCGGATAAAAAATCTTGCACACAGGCAGTGTGCGACAATTATTATAAAGAGATTTTATTAATGATGTAGTGTGACCTTTTTAAACTAATCAATCTTTATAAAAAATTATGTTTACAGGAATTGTACAGGGAATCCGGAAAATCTCTGAGGTAACTGATATCGAGGGGGGAAGAAGATTACGAGTCCAACTCGACGATTTGGCTGATAATTTAGGACAAGGAGCAAGCGTTGCAGTGAATGGCGTGTGTTTGTCCGCTGTAAGTATGGAGAAAGGCTGGGTTGAGTTTGATATTATTCATGAGTCCCTCAACAGGTCCAACCTTGGTAGACTCAAAACCGGAGATTATGTCGATATTGAACGCGCGTGTAGCTTTGGAGACGAAGTTGGCGGACATCATGTTACGGGACATGTCGACTGCATGGGAACTATTAAAGAAGTCAGGAAAACACCTAATAACCGCGATATTGAAGTGCAATGCGGTAAAGAATGGATGGCATATTTAATTCCCAAAGGCTGGATTACTATTGACGGAATAAGCCTAACAGTGGTTGATATTGGAGATGATTGGTTTTCAACATCACTTATTCCAGAAACTCTGGAACAAACGATATTAGGACAGAAAATTGCCGGTGAAAACGTAAATCTAGAATTCGACCACACAACAAAAGTTATTGTCCAGACGATCAATAGAATGCTGCCTGAGATTAAAGAAAAAGTGCTGAGTGGTATGAAAGCAATGAAGCTAATGAAAAAAAATAATTGGTGTAAATAAAGTATTGACAGTAAATGCAATAGAGGCTATCATTATCGGATTTGCAGGAGTTGAACGCAAGTTCTTTGAAAAGGGAATCAGAAGAGACAGAAAGCCTGTTCCTATCCATCTATTGGA
>JAKUUI010000067.1 GCA_022448485.1 SAR324 cluster bacterium | reverse complement strand
AAATCGTCCTAGAAGTTTGAGAAAGCGCTCTGTTTGAAGTCTCCAGCCATGTGGTCCATTTATTCTCTCTATACTTCCACCAGACTTAAGATAATTCTCCATGGCACCTGTTATCTGCTCACGAGTTGGTTCAGATGAAGGCTTATTTGCTCGACATATTGTATCTTTTGAGTTAAACACATTTTTCATGCTGATAATCGTATTTTAATGCTAATTCCTTTCAACGAGTTCACAAACTCATTTAACTTTCGATTCTTGTCAAGTGTTATAGTGAAATAAACCCGAAACAAAGCATAATTATTGGTTTGAGAGCAGCATTCTCCGGCTGTAGTAAAATATTTAAATTGTCTTGGAAAATTGCAGTGAACCTCCTTCTTCAAGATACCGATCAAAAGGCATGGCTATATTCCGTGTAAATAGCATGCCTACAGGTGTCAGATCAATTTTCTGCGAACTTAAGCTCACCAGTCCTTCCTCCGCAAATTGCTCCAGTTTAGTCCAGGCCTGTTCAAAATGATTCCGGAAATCAATTTGATAACGTGATTCAAAATCAGGAATAGATATTTCCCCGTGACACATCAGTGTTTCAATCACTTTCCGTCGTAACTGGTCTTCTTTGTCCAGACACATTTTCCTGCGGGGGATGAGTTTATTGTCTGAAGTTTCTTCCATGTAAAGATCGAGATCTTTCGGATTCTGCCAATAACTGTCACCAAAATCTGAAATGGCCGAAACACCGGCGCCAATCTGCACCATGTTGTGAAGAGTCGTGTAGCCCATGAAGTTGCGGTGAAGTGTTCTGTTCTTCAATGCTATAGCAAGCTCATCTTCTGGAAGTGCATAGTGGTCCATGCCGATCATTACATAACCGACTTCAGCAAAAAAGCTGATGGCTTCAAGGTATATTTGAATTTTTTCTTCAGGTGTTGGCAAATCTTTTTCCCTGATGGCCCGCTGATGGGTTTTGAACATTCCCGGCAAATAAGCAAAGCTGTAAACTGCCAGCCTGTCCGGACGCATTTTATTGACTTCTTCAAGAGTCTTGCGGAAACCATGATGAGTTTGCAGGGGCAGTCCGTAAACCAAATCCAAATTGATGCTTTTGTAGCCCAGCAGCCTTGCCGTTTCCAGAGTCTTCCAGGATTGTTCAACAGTCTGATTTCGGTTAATTGCCCGCTGTATGGCAGGATCCAAGTCCTGTACTCCAAAACTGACCCTACGGAAACCAAGTTCGAAAAGTACTTCCAGTTGTTTCATTGTCGTCACCCGTGGATCTGCCTCAAAAGCCCATTCTCCGTCATTCTGAACGTCAAATCTGGAAACGATCATTTCCACAACCATTTCAATTTGGTGAGGATTCAGAAAAGTCGGAGTTCCTCCGCCGAAATGTACTTCAGCCAATTTCTTTGGAGAACCCAAACGTTCGGCAACTCCCGAGATTTCATGATCGAGAGAAGTTAAATATCTTTCAACTATTTCCTGTTTATTTGTGATGAATTTGTTGCATCCACAAAAAGTACAAAGCTGTCGACAGAATGGAATGTGAACGTACAGAGAAATAGGCTGGTCGTTTTGTCCTTCTTCATGCAAACAGGTAGCATAATCTTCGGAGAATTCACCTTCTTTCCAGGTTGGAACTGTAGGATAACTGGTATAACGCGGTCCTGGACGATTATAGCGCTTAACCATCTCCAGTGTAACTTCTAGTTCAGCTGATAGCGGCATTTTGTGGTTTTCAAATTATATTTTCGGCTAGTTTATCCGTGTGTGTCAGCAAGAAACAGTGTAGATCAGTTTGGGAGTATCGTCTGTACAATATATCTATTGAAATTTTCGCAGGGGGAAAAGATTGGCTGCGAAAAAAAACAACACTGAAGCAATCACGATTGAGGGGCCGGATGGCGTGTCAATCTGTAGTGAAGTTCCCAATCCAAGTACAACTGAAGCTATTCCAATTAGTACTCCTCCAAGTGCCATTTGTTCCGGGGTCTGGCTGAGCCGCCTAGCTGCGGAAACTGGAATTATTAGGAGTGATGTCACCAGCAGAATGCCGATAATTTTCATAGACAAAGCAATCACTGCAGCAACCAGTAGCATGAAGACAAGTTGTATTCTGATCACTGGCACACCTTCCGCCTGTGCCAGTTCAGTGTCAAATGTAATTGCAAGCAAAGGCCGCCAGAGTCGGTGCAATGTCAGTAATATTAAAATTCCTCCACCATAAATCCAGTAAAGATCAATCAGGCTCACCGTTAAAATATCTCCGAACAAATACTCCATTAAGTCAGCGCGTACCCATGTCATTAAACTGATCATTAAGACACCCATTGCTAGGGAGGCATGAGAAAGTGTGCCTAAGACTGCATCGTTAGCCAGTTGTTTTTGCCGTTGAAAGATAAAAAGCAGTATTGCAACTGCAAGGGCTACAGCGAAAACTCCGAGCATTAAATCAACTTCCAAAAAAAAACCAAGTGCGATTCCTAGCAATGCTGAATGAGCCATTGTGTCGCCTAAATAAGACATTCTTCTCCAGACCACAAAACATCCCAGTGGTCCTGCAACCAGGGCAACCCCGATTCCAGCAATAACAGCCCGCCAGAAGAAATCATCTAAAATCATCATCAATTGTCCCCAGGCAAAATTTTAGGGAGATGGTGTGTGTGATCGTGATGGTGACTGTAAACCGCTAAAGATTTCCCTGTGTCCAACCCAAAAAGCCGCAAATATTCCGGATGTCTACTTACATCCTCCGGCTGTCCTTCACAGCAAATATGTTGATTTAAGCACAGTACACGATCCGTGGATGCCATCACCACATGTAAATCATGTGAAACCATAAGTACGCTGCATCCATGGTTTTCACGCAGGTTTCCAATCAATTTGTACAATTCCGACTCTCCCATGTAGTCTACACCTTGTACTGGTTCATCAAGTACAAGCAGCTCCGGATTTTTCAAAAGCGCCCTAGCCAGCATCGCACGCTGAAATTCTCCTCTGGAAAGTTGAAAAACAGGTTTGTTTTTCAAGAAAGAAACACCGGTTTCTTCGAGGGCATTTTCAATTTGCCGACTGGAATATTTTCCAGTTAGACTCATTATCCGACTAACCGAAAGCGGTAGAATGGGGTCAACCGTGACTTTTTGCGGAAGGTAGCCGATCCTGAGCTCCGGTTTTTTATAAATGCTTCCAGAATCAGGAGAAATCAAGCCCAATAGTAGACGAAGCAGAGTTGTTTTTCCAGCGCCGTTGGGACCAATGACTGTTACAATTTCTGCAGTAGAAACAGTAAGTGAAATACTGGAAAGTAGTTGCCGCTCTCCGGCTCGTAAAGACAGATTATTTGTCTGAAGCAGGATTTGTTTTTTTGCTTCAGTATCCGAGAGGTCCGATGTGTTTTCTATGCTGGTTGACATTGACAAATGAGCGAATCAGAGTTATCCTGAACTGAGCATTATTTATAACACATTTTCGTCCTCAACGCAAAGCTCTTAAACGAAAACTGGATTGCAATGAAAACTGGATTTTGCTTTATTTTAATTCTCCCACTTTTGTGGTTAACTGAGGCGATGGCAGGATCAGACTTGAAAGTTGTGGTATCAATAAAACCGTTTCACTCACTTGTTTCTGCAGTCATGCAGGGTGTTTCTGAGCCTATTCTGCTTTTGAACGGAAACAGTTCACCTCATTCCTTTTCCCTGCGGCCCAGCGATGCGGACAGCCTGCAAAATGCAACTCTTGTTTTTTGGGGTGGTGAAAGACTGGAACAATTTTTGGCAAAACCCATTCATTCACTGGCTGCAAGTGCAAAACTGGTATCACTGCAGGAAACACCAGGACTGAGGTTTTGGCCACTACGTTCTGGAAAAAACAGGCAAAAAATTGAGAATGAAGCAAGTCTAGATCGTCAACGCTCGAATGAAAATGAAAACGGTTGGCCTCTCGGAGTCGATCCGCACATTTGGTTGGATCCACTCAACGCAAAAATGATCACTCAGAATATAGTGCAAATATTGAGTGATTTGGATCCAGAAAATGCAAAAATAATCCGTAGTAATGGTGAAAAAGCTGTTATCCGGCTTAATGAGTTAGATCAGCAATTGAGGACTGAAATGAGCGATGTTTCAGCAAGGGTCTACATGGTTTTTCATGATGCATTTCAATATTTTGAGAAGCGCTACCTGCTCAATAACATAGGCTCAGTGACGCACCGTGTTGGACATGCCTCAAGTGTCCGCAGATTAAGAGAGGTACGAAAAACAATCAAAAAAAATAAAGTGCGCTGCATTTTTTATGAACCTCAATTTTCTCCAAAACTGGTGCAGACTGTCATTGCAGGAACTTCTGTAAAAAAAGGAGAGCTTGATCCTTTGGGAGCCGGCCTTGTTCCCGGAGTAGAACTGTATTTTACTTTACTTAATAACCTCAGCCGTTCTCTGAGAACTTGTCTATCCTGATCATTGAGGAAGGTATCCACGAATAATAACACAGTCATTTTAATAGCATGTTGCTGCACATTAAAAAAACAGGCATACCTAAGTCAGGTTTGCCATTTTTAATCTTTTTTTCCACGTAACCCACCCAATGAATGAAGTCAGCCAGGCACAAGAGGAAAATTCTTTAGAACTGGATGATTCAGACAATTCAGTTTTCAATCAATTTTCCACTCAATTTTTGCGCGGAATGTCTGAACGGATGCGCGAAACATACAGTAAATCACAGTTAAACGACTTCCTCAAGGAACGGTTTACGTTTTTTAGAGAAGCCACCAGACGGAGCGGCATGGTTCGGGTTAAGCCCCACCAACTTACTTCTTTTTCACAGGGAGAAACACGCTTCAACGGTCACGTGATTGTTGAAATAGCTTCTCCGGATGCACCTTTCATTGTCGTTACAGTTGAAGCACTGATGCGTCAAATGGACTTATTGATTCATCGTAAGCTTCATCCAATCATGGGAGCTGTACTTACGGTAGAGAGAGAGATAGTAAAAGTTGTTTCTCCTTTAGAGGATTCAGAGAAATTTGATCACATTTATCTGGAAATTGAAGCTGATTCTGACAGTGTCTCTTTAAAACGATTACAAACCAAGATAGCAGTTCATATGCTGGCAGTACAGCTTGTTTTGAATCATCGGCAGAATATGTTGGAGCGTCTGGAGTCAATGGAGAAAGTGATCGACTCTGTTGCAGTCGTTTCTGCTGAAACAAAGGATGAGTGGGCTAAACTTTGCGGCTGGCTGAAGTTGGACAATTTAACACTAATGGGTTTTAGCACGTTTGTGCATAAAGATACAGATTCAGCAGATTTCATCAAAATTTTGGAGAATTCCGGATTGGGCATTTTGTCTCTGACATATTCAGATAAATCTTCCAGCGAACTCTTGAATGTTTTAACAGCTCACCTTTGGAAGCGTCGTCACTCAGAATTCCCCTTTGCACTGGACCGGATACGTTTCACCAGTCCCGTTTTACGTTTTGAGAATTTGATGATGTTGAGCCTCCGAATTCCAGATGAAGAACTGGGAATGGTTGAACATGTTTTTCTTGGTCTGCTCAGGGGAAGTTCGCTTCACGTAAAAAATACCGAAACGCCTCTGATTCACCAGAAGATGAACTATATTTTCGAAAACAGGAACATGCTGGTGAACAGTTATGACTATAATGAGGTAGTCAGGATATTCAGTGCAACACCAAAATCAGAGTTATTCCGTTCATCAAGGAAGGAACTGATACAGGTTTGTGATGGACTGCTTTCAGTCAATAATCCAAACAACCTTCATTGTTTTCAGATAAAAACGAGAGTATCGGGTGTGTTGAAATTGATGGTGGTGATGCCCACCTCACTTTTTTCTGAGGAAACGATTGAACAAACTGTAACTTTACTCAGGGCAAAGATCCCACATCAGCAGTACGACTGGTTTGAAGCACGCGGAAGTGAAAAATCACGTTTGCACATTGAATTTGAGTTGCTAGAAGACTCACATGGAAAAAGTGAATTGCCGAATTTTAATTTGCTGCAGCTTGAGAGTGAAATCAGCGGACTGATTAAGCCATGGGAAATCCAGCTGCGTGAACTGCTTCGCCGTCAGCACCCTGGAGAAGAGGGGGTACTGTTGTATGAACGTTATGTCCCCATGATGCCTTCTCATTATCGTGCCCGGGTAGAAACTCAGGAAGCCCTGGAAAATATTCAGTACCTGGAGCTGCTGACACACGAAGATAATATTCAATTTGACTTGAAACCGTTTACTCTTCCGTCATTAGCGATCGAGTCAGTTTCGCTGCTCTATGTTTACAGTATAGAAAAAATTCATTTGATAGAGATCATGCCTGTCCTGCAAAATCTCGGACTGCACGTTATTGATCAATTGGCAACAAGGATCGGTAACGATGATAAAACCTTAGGCTTTATCCAGTCTTTTCGAGTAGTTCGTAACGACAGGGCCAACATCGACGAGGAGCGGTACAAGCCACTGCTGGCAGCAATAATTAAGCAGGTGTTCCAGAAAAAAACGGAAAACGATCCCTTGAACGGTCTTGCTCTGCTGGCAAATTTGGCCTGGCGGGAAATCAATGTGCTTCAGCTTTATCGAAATCTAACCCTGCAGCTGAGTGCCCCACTGACCCGTGAGACAATAAACGCGGTTTTGCTCAGGCATCCTCTCTGCTCTCGCCTGTTGTTAGAAACATTTGCCTGTCGGTTTTCTTTTGAACCCACCTACGGAAATCTGGCATATCGCCAGGAGGTGCTGTTGCCTCAGAAGAAGCAGGAGTTTCTTGAGAGCCTTGAAAAAGTAGAACAAGTTACTGATGATGAAGTCTTACGCCGTTTGTTTGAATTGATTGAAAACACTTTGCGTACCAATTATTATCTGCCAAAAGATTCTGCAGAAACAGGAGTTTCCATCAAGCTCGATTCCAGAAAAATAGAACAAATGCCAGTTCCGGTGCCTTTCAGGGAAATATACGTCCATGATGTTGGAATGGAAGGTCTACATCTGCGCTTTGGTCCGGTTGCCAGAGGAGGACTTCGCTGGTCGGACCGTCCGGATGACTTCAGAACAGAAATTCTGGGACTGGTCAAAACGCAGCAAACTAAAAATGTGGTGATTGTTCCAGTTGGTTCAAAAGGAGGATTTGTACTGAAAAACCTGCAGGCAACGCGTGATGAAGCAATCATTGAGTCAAAAAAACAATACAGGCGCTTCATCAGCGCAATGTTGGAAATAACCGACAATTTGGACGCACAGGGCAAGGTCTATACTCCAAGTAATGTACTTTCGTATGATGATCCAGATCCATATCTGGTTGTTGCTGCAGACAAAGGTACTGCCACTTTTTCGGATATTGCCAACGAAGTTTCTGAAAAATATGATTACTGGCTGGGTGATGCCTTTGCTTCCGGAGGTTCTGTTGGTTATGATCATAGAGAAGAAGGGATCACAGCCCGTGGCGGCTGGGAGTGTGTTAAGCTGCATTTTAAGGAAATGGGGCATTGCATTCAGACAGAGCCCACTACGGTAATGGGGGTGGGAGATATGAGCGGGGATGTTTTCGGAAATGGAATGCTGCAGAGTAAAAAGCTCCTTTTGCAGGCTGCATTCAACCACATGCACATATTTCTTGATCCAGATCCAGAACCTGAAATTTCATGGCATGAGCGTAAACGTCTTTTTGAGTTGCCGCGTTCAACGTGGAAGGATTATTCCAAAGAATTAATCAGTTCCGGAGGCGGTGTTTATGAACGTTACGCAAAGTCCATTGAATTGTCGGAAGAAGTAAAAGTCCTACTTGGCACAGATGCAGATAGTTTAAAAGGTGACGAGGTTGTACGCCTTATATTACAAATGAACGTGGATTTACTATGGTTTGGCGGCATTGGCACATATATTAAAACCACTACTCAAAGTCATTTTCAGGTGAGAGACCAGGCAAACAATGCTGTGCGAATTGACACTTCTGAATGTCATGCGAAGGTTATAGGTGAAGGAGCTAATTTAGGATTGACTCAGTTGGCGCGTATAGATCTTTCCAACAACGGAGTTCGCTTGAATACAGATGCAGTTGACAACTCTGGGGGAGTCAACATGTCGGATTATGAGGTCAATCTGAAAATACTGCTCCAGCAGATGCTCCGCGGCGGCTTTTTAGAATCAAAGGAAGAGCGCAATGCTCTGCTTGCATCAGCAACGGATGAGGTTTCAGATCTGGTTTTAGCAAATAACCGCGGGCAGCATCGCTTGATTTCCATGGACAGCATTCGCTCCAACCAAAATTTTCGTTTGTTCCGTAAAATGATTACACATCTCCAGGAGCAAGGTATGAATAAACGTAGCGAGTACATTCCTACACGTGCAGAACTCGATCAGTTGGAACATGCGGATAAGCCGATGCCGCGTCCGGTTCTCTCAGTTTTGATGGCTTATGCAAAAATGGAGGTTTATGATGCTCTGACTTCTTCAGAAATGCCGCTTGAAGAGGAACTGACGCAAACATATCTGGAGTATTTACCTCCATCTTTACGGAAACACTTTGGTGAAAAAGTTAACAATCATCCTTTGAAAAAGGAAATTGTCTCTACAGTTCTTACCAACAATGTCACTAATCAGGCAGGTTCAGCTTTTATTTCCAGTATGGCACAATTTACAGAACGGAGCATTCCTGACATTGTGCGGACCTACCTGGTGATGGAAGCCAGCCTTGGAGCGCAGGAAATACGAAAGCGTTTGTTTTCAATGGATGATATAAGCGAAACAGTGCGTTATGAATCACTTATAGAATTGGAAGACGTTCTAAAAATGCTGGTACGAAATGTACTGCATAGTCAAACCAATCCACCGGGATTTGAAAAAATTGAACAATATCATGAATTGTTGAGTGTACTGTTGGAGCATCATACAAATTCAGTAGATCCGGAAAAAGCAGAAAGTGTCAAGACATCTCCTGAAGCACAGGAGGAAGAGGAGTTAAAGGAACAGAGTGAACCTCATGCAGTTGATGCAATTCGCGCATCACTGCGGCGTTTAAGAATAGCTCCGGATGTAATGCATCTGAATATTAACAAAGATCTGAGAATCAGCACTTCTTATCTGATTGCTGAGCGTGTTGAACAGAAATTTGGTCTAAACTGGCTTCGTGAAAGATTGGTAGATCTGGAGCCACAAAATGATTGGGATCTTGAATATCAGGACATTCTTTTGCGCACTTTGGATAAAAACAAATTGCGTCTGCTGGAAGTATTGCTGGCTTCTCACAAAATTGAGACAATGAAAGAAAAGGACTTCGAAAGTCTGCTTGAGCCTCTTGAGGCAATGAATGCAGCTCATCTACGCGCTTATCTTCTGTCGTTGGAGCAGTTGAGAGCCGGGTCATTGATCAGTCTGACTTCAATAGGTGTTATTTTGAGTCGCTTGGATTTTCTTAAAAGCATCCCATAAAAAAACTGAAAAACTTTAGAATTAATCTCTGTCAATAATTATATGATTGCGATGATACTTGCTGGAGGAATCGGCACGCGCCTCTGGCCTTACAGCAGGACCATGACACCAAAACAGTTTCTTAATCTTGGTACAACTCACGAGTCTCTGTTTCAGGAAACGTGCAGGCGCCTGGAAACATTGGTTTCACCCGAGCAGATTTATGTTGTTGGGGCAGAAACGCACCATGGCGAACTAGAGCAGCAGATGGAGCAGGTTTTTCCGGATTTCCGTCCGGAACAGTTGCTTCTTGAACCGCTGAGCCGCAATACTGCACCGGCCATTCTTTGGGGAATTTTGCAGATTCAAGCAACTCAGAACCGGGAACCAGTCATTATTTTGGCTTCAGACCACCTGATAAAGGCACCCGAAAATTTCATCAGTGCTTTGAAAAGTGCAGAGCCGTTGGCAAGTTATGGACATATCGTGACTTTTGGCATCCGTCCGGACCGCCCGGAAACAGGTTATGGCTACATAAAGGCCGGAGAACCTCTGGAGGTTGGATTTAAGGTTGCAGATTTTGTTGAAAAACCTGACCAGTCCACGGCTGAAGTATATATCCAATCCTCAGATTATACCTGGAATGCCAGTATATTCATGGCAACGGCAGAAACCTGGTTGGACGAATTTCGGCAACATGCTGCAGAAATGCTGGCTGTATTTGAAAACGCAACGGCCAAAGGAAAGGAGCTTGATGATCCGGAAGTGATCCGTAAAATTTACCAATCCATTGAGGCTGAATCCATTGACTACGCATTGCTCGAAAAATCGCAGCGCGTAGCTGTTCTTCCGGTTGAAATGGAATGGAGTGATCTTGGCAGCTGGGAAAGTATCTATCAGGTTTCGAAAAAAGACGGACAGGGCAATGTCTTGCGGGGCAACGTTATTTCGCATGATACACAAAATTCTCTGATTTTCAGCAGCAAAAAGCTGGTGACGAGTATTGGAGTTGAAAATTTGATCATTATTGAAACAGATGATGCACTTCTGGTATGTGACATTTCACGTTCGCAGGAAGTGAAAAACCTGGTGGAAACACTTAAAAAAAATAAGCGACACGAATACAAGTTTCATACACGAGTAATGAGACCATGGGGCTGCGCCACCACAATTCAGGAAGATACAAACTATTGTATCCGCATGCTGGAAATCATGCCCGGAAAAAGTATGTTGCTTCAGCTTCATAAGCACCGCAGCGAGCACTGGGTTGTGCTGCAGGGAACTGCTGATGTACAGAGGGGAGACGAAAAAGTGATTCTGAAAGAAAATGAATCGTCATACATTCCTAAGGGAATGCGGCACTGTCTTGGAAATTCAGGAAAGACTTCTCTGCAGATAATTGAGGTTCAACTGGGTGAATATCTTGGGGATGACGATATTGAAAGGTTTTAACTTAATGATGAGTTAAACTCTTATTTAAGATCTTTCATAGAATTCTCAGAAAGACCGTGAGTCAAAGGAATATGTGTCGTTAGCCTCCTATACTAGGGGAATATGTTTCAGGTCTAGTTTAGGACCAATATAAGCAGGAAGTTTGAAGATTGACTTAATGCCCCCTTCAGATTGTGGCTGATATGCCGGAAAGAGGAAGCCTGTGTTGACAGTTTTTTGTGTAAGGACATTCAGCAATAATTAATCCGAAAACCCCGTGATTTGAAATAAGCAGCTAGCCCTCATGACAGTATTTATCAAATGATCCGGAAGACTATTAAAGTTGCAGCCAGGTCCCCCACCATATATTTTTCATTAAAAAACACTTGATAATTTAACTTGAAGCAATCGCAAAAAGTCTAAATATCACAACATGTCATTTCTATGTCAGACTAAAAAATTCTCTTAAATCGAGAGGCCAGGGGGGATTAATATCTTGTACTCAACCTGATCGGGTAACTGGATCCCGGGAACAGGCCCCGAAAGACAAAAGAAATACTTTTCAGTAGTCCCTA
>JAKUUI010000066.1 GCA_022448485.1 SAR324 cluster bacterium | reverse complement strand
TGGAAAAGTAAAAATAAACAAATCGTCTAATTCTGTTGAAAAAGTTAAAGCATCAAAACCAAAAAAGGAACAGCCACATTCACCTCCTCAAACCGCAAAGGCAAAAAGGTCCCTCAGTAGAGAGTCTCGTAGATCATATGCGACAAACTCAAAAGGTAGTGCGACATCTATTTTAGAAAATGCTAATGCTGTGAAACCATTTTGTAACATCAATGCTACGACTGCATTTTGTATCCGCCACGGTGAGAGTCATCACAAATATACCGGCAACACTCCCAGGAGACATCCCCGCTTGTTAGACTATAGAGATGTCAACAGCAAGAGTAGAAAACATGAATCAAAAGCCTTTTTTCAGCAGTTAGTACGTCAGTCAAACCGTTGACAGTAAATGGACCCAAATACTCAAAAACTGATTCGGCTTGCTGACACATTTTCCATGCGTGAAATGGATCGGCACGCGATTGAAGATTTGGGAATTTCTGGAGCAGTTTTAATGGAAAATGCGGCCCGCAGTGTCGCAGACTGGGTTGAAGAAAATAAGTTGAAAAATGAGCCTGAAGCTCGCGTTGTTGTTTGCTGCGGTAAAGGTAATAACGGCGGTGACGGATTTGCGATTGCCAGGCTTTTAGCGAATCGTGGTTATGACATCAGTCTTGTGGATGCTGGTGAAGCTAAAAAAAAGGATGCACTGAAAAACCAGTTGTTGTGGAAACAATTTGGAGAAAGTGCATCTTTTCCGGATGGAAATGCCACCCGCCTGATTGAAGAAGCAGATGTGCTCATTGATGCTATTTTTGGAATAGGCATGGAAGAGCCGATTGAAGGGGCCTATCGAGAATGGATTGAAATTTTCAACTCAAACAAAAAGGCTCTACACATTGCCGTAGATATTCCCTCCGGTGTCTCAACTGACGAGAGCCAGATCTTTGGGGTCGCCGCTCGTTGCCAGCACACTATTTCTTTTCAGACGGGGAAGCCCGGATGCTTCCAACATCCTGGTGCAAAGTTTTCTGGGAAAGTCCACATAGCTGATATTTCAATTCCTGAACATTGGACTGAAAATATACCTGCAGCAAAAAATGAATCTGAATCTTCCTTAAAAAACCGCGCATCCTGCACTTATTTGTTGACCAGTGAATATATCAGTGATTTAATTCCGCAACGTCCTCCGGATGCACACAAAGGTTCCTCAGGGCATTTGCTGACTGTCTGCGCTTCCGCCGGAATGGGAGGTGCAGCAAGTCTGGCATCTTTAGCAGCGCTAAAAAGCGGAGCTGGTTTAGTTACAGCATGTGTTCCTAACGAACTTCGCGATCAGCTCCCAGGGCAGGCTTCAGAAATCATGACTGTTACCCCTCACAATGCTCCGGAATATTTTACTGAAAAGCATACAGATTTTGTGGAACAACTTGCTGCAGTACGTGATGCCGTTGTGCTCGGATGCGGCTTGGGTGTCCATTCCCAGACTGCCATGTTTGTGCAGCACTTGACAAAGCATCTGGAAGGTCCACTGCTGATTGATGCTGACGGACTCAATAATTTGGATGAGGAAACTCTGCGTGAAAGACTTGGAATCGCAGTCATCACGCCGCATCCGCGAGAACTATCAAGACTTTGTGGACAGAGTGTTACTGAAATTCAGGAAAGCCGGATTGCAACAGTTCGAAGATTGTCTCAAGAGTGGAATGTAGTGTTGCTGCTTAAAGGGGCATACACAGTTATCGGCAGTCCAGATGCAAAGATTTTTATCAATCCCACCGGAAATTCTGCCTTGGCCACAGCCGGTTCCGGAGATGTTTTAAGCGGTTTTATTGGAGGTTTTCTCGCACAGGGACTGTCTCCTTTGAATGCGACTCTGGCAGGCGCCTACCTACATGGCCTGGCGGCAGATTGTTTTATCCAAAAAACTGAATCTAATTACATGGTTGCCAGCGATCTTTTTGAAGGCTTGCGTTTAGCAATTAATGCTGTCAAACCTCAAAAAAGCTGATATAACTGTTCTTAGATAATACTGTTGATTTTGTCTTTCTCAGAGATTCAACTGGATTCTTTCCCCGATTAATTGTAGAGATTCATTCATACAAGGAATAAAGTTCATATGGGATCAAAAAATATCAGCAGCAATTTGATCTCCGACCACGACCCACAAACTCTCTGGCAAAAGGATAAGGACCATCATTTACACCCCTGGCAGCATTTTGATTCTTTTAAAGAAGAAGGTGCCCTGCTGATTGCAGAGGGGGATGGGTGTTATGTTTACGACACCAATGGCAAACGGTATCTCGATGCAATGGGAGGTTTATGGTGCAATAATATTGGTATGGGGCGTAACGAGATGGCAGAAGCAATTGCCGAGCAAGTAAGACGCATGTCTTATACAAGTCCTTTTGTAGATATGGGGAATCTTCCTGCTGCTGAATTAGCTTACAAACTGGCCCAACTAGCTCCCGGTTCGCTCGAGCATGTGCTATTTACCGGTGGTGGCTCAACAGCAATTGATACCGCCTTTCGTCTGATTCAATTTTATCAATCATGCCGCGGGAAAGAAAATAAAAAACATATTCTCTCACGCAAAGGGGCCTACCATGGTTCCACTTATGCTTCCATGTCTATCGGTGGAAAAGAGGATGACCGTGTTTCAGAATTTAATTACATTTCTGATATTATCCATCACCTTTCCTGCCCAGATTTCTATCATGCTCCGGAATACATGTCAGAATCTGATTTTTTGGAATTCCTGCTGAAAGAACTGGAAGAAAAAATTCTGAAACTTGGACCGGAGAATGTTGCTGCGTTTTTTGCTGAACCGATTATGGGAGCCGGGGGAGTGATTGTCCCTCCTGATAATTATCAAAAGCGCACTTGGGAAATTTGCAAAAAAAATGATGTACTTTATGTGTCAGACGAGGTTGTCACCGCATTTGGCCGTTTAGGATCCTGGTTTGCTTCGGAAGAAATATTCGAGATCGTTCCAGACATCATTACTACAGCAAAAGGCCTTTCTTCAGGTTACCTGCCCATCGGTGCAACTATCTTTTCCGAGGAAATCTGGAATGTGATCAGCGCCCCAAATCCAGAACGATATTTTAGCAGTGGATTTACCTATTCCGGTCATCCTGTTTGTGCTGCTGCTGCCCTGAAAAATATTGAAATCATTGAACAGGAAAAAATTCTTGAACATGTCAAAGAAGTAGGTCCTTATTTTGAAAAACAATTACATACATTGAGAGATCTGCCGATTGTGGGTGATGTACGCGGTTCTCATTTTATGATGTGTGTTGAGTTTGTGGCTGACAAAGAAAGCAAAACACATTTTCCTGAAGAAGTATACATTGGTAAACGCATTTCCAATCATGCCGATGAACTTGGGTTAATGGTACGACCAATTGGGCACTTGAATGTAATGTCTCCACCGCTGATTATGACTCGAGAGCAGGTCGATTTTACAGTGTTGACTTTACGTAAAAGTATTGAAGCTGCCATGGTAGAGCTTCAAAAAGAAAATTTGTAGAACGAAAAATAAAAATGTAAAGCATCTAATATCAACTAATTTGTGAGATTGATCCTATGGAATCAAGAAAACAATCTTACGAGCGAATTTTACAGGGAATTTTTTCAGAATTATAATAGTCTATTTGAGGTTAAAATAGTTTGTAAATCTAAGGAATGTGTCCAATTTCCGTCTCTCTAAGTTTTCAATCAGCAGCTTGATATTCGGCTTTGGCTTTTTGTATGTGCCGATGTTGATTCTAATTAGTTATTCGATCAACGACAGCAGATTGGTCAACCTGAAAATGATAATGTTTCATTAGCACTTTAACAAAAAAAGACTGTATATGAACCTTGAAGAGAAAAGTACCGCCGAGCTTCAAATGCTTGACAGCCGTCATTACCTCCATCCTTTTACAGACCCGAAAGCCCTTCTCGAAAAAGGTGCTCGTGTGATTACTCGTGCAGACGGGATATACCTTTGGGATTCTGACGGCGAAAAAATCCTTGATGCCATGGCTGGTCTTTGGTGTGTCAATGTTGGCTATGGCCGCGAAGTTTTGTCACGCATTGCGTATGAGCAATCACAAGAACTTCCTTACTACAATAGCTTTTTCAAAACAACTCATCCTCCTGCAATTGCATTGGCGAAAAAACTGATTGAAATCACACCGGAAGGATTTAACCAAGTCTTTTACACCAATTCAGGTTCCGAAGCAAATGACACAGTGATGCGTACTGTCAGGCGTTATTGGCGGCTGCTTGAAAAACCTGAAAAACGTATCATAATCAGCCGTAAAGGGGCCTATCACGGTAGCACAGTTGCTGCGGCAAGTTTGAGTGGAGACAGTCTCTA
This sequence comes from SAR324 cluster bacterium, assembly GCA_022448485.1. Lineage (GTDB taxonomy): Bacteria > SAR324 > SAR324 > SAR324 > NAC60-12 > Arctic96AD-7. The sequence continues at coordinate 7,099 of JAKUUI010000066.1, read as the reverse complement.
CCATGAAATGGACGGTCTTCCGATACCGGACATTGTTCACATAGATTGTCCGTATTGGTATGGAAAAGGAGGAGACCTGACACCAGATGAGTTTGGACTTAAATCTGCACAAAGCCTAGATTCCAAAATCAAGGAACTCGGTCCTGAAAAGGTTGCTGCATTTATCGGGGAACCCATCCAGGGTGCCGGAGGATTGATTGTCCCTCCGGATACTTACTGGCCCGAGATTCAAAGAATCTGTGAGAAATATGGAATTCTGCTCATTTCTGATGAAGTAATCTGCGGATTTGGGCGTACTGGGAATTGGTTTGGATGCGAAACCTATGGGATTCGGCCGGATTTGATGTCGATTGCAAAAGGACTTTCCTCAGGTTATATGCCGATAGGAGGAGTGTTGATCCATGATAGGATCATGGATGTTTTAATTGAAAAAGGTGGTGAGTATGCCCATGGGTTCACCTATTCCGGACATCCTGTTGCTTGTGCTGTCGCATTGGAAAACATCAAAATTATGGAGGAAGAAAATCTTGTTGACAAAGTGGCCAACGAAACAGGACCATACTTGAAAAAACGTTGGGAGGAGCTTGAAAACCATCCACTAGTAGGTCAGGTCCGTAACGTCGGAATGCTTGGGGCTATTGAGTTGGTGGAAAATAAAGATAAACGAAAGTTCTTTTCCAGCTCTAAAAAAGTTGGAGATACATGCCGAGACTTTTGTTTTGAGAACAATTTTGTCATGCGTGCTATACATGACACAATGATAGTCTCACCTGCTTTGACCATGACGGTTGAGCAAATTGATGAAATGTTTGATTTGGTCAAACTTTGTCTTGATTTGACCGCAGACAAATTTGGAATAAGTTAAGTCTCAAAAGCATAAATGTCTTAAACTTTTTCTGAACACGTCAAATCTGAATACGCTCCCGCAGAAATGGAACTTCCTCTTGCGGTTCAGCTTGGAGTTCTCTTGCTGCAAGGTGACCGGAATATACTGCAGCAGCAATGGTTGCTGGAGCATGGCAGTCACCAATGCACTTGAGAGTCTTGATACCTGCCCCGGACAACTTTTCTGACTCGACTTCCAGTAACTGGGAAAGTTCATCGTTTGGGAACCTTTCTGAGATCAGTATCAAACTGTCGCAAGCTCTTTCTGTACGTCTGTCGGTGAAAACACAGGAAAGCTCGACCATTCCAGCATGAACTGCTGCAAGATCAGTCTGTGGGGCAAGTTCCACCCCAAGTTCGATTAACTGTTTTTGTACCTGTATTTGCTCCAATGTCCATTTAGTCCATATAGAAATTTCCGGGGCCGGCGTGACAAGTAAAACTTCGTGTCCTTCCCTCCGCAGTTTCTCAGCTAAAACACCGCCCATATAGAAATGGTCATCGTCAAACACTACAACCTTTCCTTTCACTGAAACTCCATCCATAATGTCGTCAGGAGTAAATACCGGAAGTTGCTCTAGACCCTGAATCGGTTCTCGATGTTTTCTTCCAATCCCGTCTCGCCTCCAGGTTGCTCCGGTCGCAAGAAGAACATGGGAAAAGTCGAAGTGATCTTCTGCACTGAACTCAATAATTTCTTCTGCGCTGAGATGGTTTTCAGGGTAAATTGAGACTTCTGACAAGCGTTCCAGCATTAGTCGCCTGTAGTCACGGACTCGTCCCCATTCAGCAAGTCCGGGCAAACGGCTTTCCCTGCTTACACGTCCACCAAGTTCTGCTGAGGCCTCAACCAGAATTACTCGGTAACCTCGCTGACCAAGAGCAAGCGCGCACTCCAGTCCGGAAGGCCCGCCACCTACTACCAGCACCCCGTCATCACTTTTACGGGGATTAATGCGTTCCGGATGCCAGCCACGCCTCCATTCCTCACCCATAGTGGGGTTCTGTGTGCAGCGGATAGGTACTGAAAACTGGTCACTCATGACACATATATTGCAGCCTATGCATTCTCGTATTTCTTCAATAAGGCCTTCCTCAATTTTTTTTGGCAGGAAGGGATCTGCAATGGAAGGCCGTGCAGCTCCTATCATGTCCATAACACCACGCTGGATCAAAGAGAGCATTGTGTCAGGAGAAGTGAAACGACCAACTCCCACAACAGGCTTTGATGTCATTGATTTGACAAAGCCGATATATGGTTCCTGATGACCTTCACTTTCAAAGCGTGAAGACGCAGAATCCTTGCTCCAGTTGCTGATATTTACATCCCAGAGATCCGGCAGTTCAGAAAGCATTTCCACTATTTCCCTGCCTTCATTCTCGGAAGTGATGCCCATCGGTCCGAGAAACTCCTCAACTGCGAATCGTACTGCTACAGCACAGCGATCTCCTACTGCTTCCTTCGTGTCTTCAATTAACTCACGAAACAGACGTACTCTGTTTTCCAAACTTCCCCCGTATTCGTCCGTACGCTTGTTGATGCGACGAGAGAGGAAGTGAGTCAAAAGTGTACCACTGTGGGCGGCATAGACGTAAATCAGGTCAAAACCTGCCTGTTTGGCTCTTAATGCGGCTTTTCGATGCCATTTACGAAAGTTGCGGATATCGGACTTGTCCATTGCACGGGCCTGAACAGGATCGTAGCTGTTGACTGAAATTGCGCTGGGGGCAATTGGAGGTATTCTACTGTAATGATTTGTACTGCAATAACCGTTATGCTGCAGCTCTATACCTGCCAGCGAACCGTGTTTGTGAACTGCTTCTGTCATTTTTGCTAATGCAGGGATATCACCGTCGTCCCAGAGAATCCCTTCTGCAAGAGGTACGTTTTCAGAACTGTGATGGATCCACACTTCCTCCGTACAGACTACACTCCAGCCTCCTTCCGCTTTTATTCCGCGCATCTCGGCTAGACTCTTTGGGCGCACGTATCCCATTCCATTGCAGTGCGGAACCTGAAAAAAACGATTCCGGGCAGTCACGGGTCCTATGTTCACCGGCTCAAATAAAATATCAAAACGTGGGTCTCGCTTCATGATCGAGGTTTAAACTTGTCTACTTTGTCGTTACGACTCTTTCAGCGGTATTGAATGATGTCGAGCAAGTTATTGAAGTTCAGTACCAGTGTAAATTGATCAATATAGATAACATCCGTTTTTTCAGAGCACAAGTCGCAAATTTGCACGTTGATCAATGATTAAGGGGACATTGAAAGAGTAATTGTGAAAAAATTATTTAAACGGTATAATCGCCAGTTCGATACTGGTTTTCATTCCATCCGTCGGAGAATTTGTTATTCTGGAATTGCTGGGAGGATCTGAAACTTTGATGATTGGAAAAGTCCTGTGGCATGAGTTTTTCAGCAACAGGTACTGTCCGGTGGCTTCTGCGATGGTAATAATTATGCTGGCCATTTTGGTACTCCCGATCCTGCTTTTTCATCACTATCGTTACTGAGAGTTGCAAGAATGAACACGGAACAATATACAGAAGCAGAAAAATTTCTCCAGCAAAATCCGGAAACTCATGAGTTTGACCTGCTGCTTCCGGATATGAATGCAGTGCTGCGCGGCAAACGGATTCTCCGTGAAAAGCTTCTCAGCATATACAAAAAAGGATTCTATTTTCCAGTTTCAGTGTTTGGCATGGATGTTACAGGAGAAACAATGGAGGAGACCGGACTTGGTTTTGAAAGCGGAGATCAGGATGTTCCATGCTTCCCTCTTCCGCAAACATTAAAAGTTGTACCATGGCAAAAGGATCGTGGGCAATTGCTGCTCAGAATGTTTGAAGCTGACGGTTCACCTTTTTATGGTAATCCACGTGAAGTGCTTAAATCGGTTTGCTTGAAAATGGCTGATTCAGGCTGGAACGCGGTAGTGGCAATAGAGATGGAGTTTTTTCTCACCGACCAGAAAAGACGCCCGGGACATCCACCACGGCCTGCTAGTTCCCCGGCAAGCGGGCAACGGGAAAGTGAGGGACAACTTTATTCATTGACCAGTTTAGATAATTACGATTCATTCTTGAAAGATATTTCTGATTCCGCGGACAAACAAAATGTTCCGGTTGACACCGCTCTTGCAGAACTTTCTCCCGGACAATTTGAGATCAATTTACATCACGTGCCGGATGCAATTCAGGCATGTGATCACGCCATTTTGCTTAAGCGAATCATCCGGAGCATCTCGCAGAAACACAAAATGGAAGCTTCGTTTATGCCCAAGATATATCCGGATTTGCCCGGAAACGGCATGCACGTCCACCTGAGTTTACTGGATACAGAAGGAAGGAATGTATTTCAGGGAAGTGATGCTTTAGGAAGTCCGGAGTTGCGGAATGCTGTAGAAGGATTACGAGGTGTGATGGTGGAAAGTATGTTGATTTGCGCCCCACACGCCAATTCTTATCACCGTTTCCAAAGCGACTCTTGTGCACCGGTCAATATGTCATGGGGCTACAACAACCGCACGGTCTCTATCCGGATTCCTGCAAGTGAAGGTCCGGACACTCGGATTGAACACCGGCTTGCGGGAGCGGACGCGAATCCTTATTTACTGGTTGCAGCTTTGCTCTCCGGAATACTTCACGGTTTGAAAGAGAAAAATGATCCTCCGCAGCCTGTGGAGGGGAACGCATATCTGCAAACCGATTTGGAATTTCCTGAGACATGGGAAGAGGCAAGGAATCATTTTGAGCAAGCAGAGATTTTGCCGCAATATTTTGGCAGGGAATTTTGCCAATTATTCGCAAATTTAAAGAAAGGTGAGCAATCCCGATTTTTTAGCAAAATTGCACCCCTTGAGTATGAATGGTATTTGAAAACAGTTTAGCTTGACAGCGGTAATTGGCATGATATTAAACTTATAACATGGATCCTGATTTTCAGTTCATTTTCAGTACAGTGTAAATACTTAGCAGAAGCCTTTAACCATAAAACTAGAAGCATTTCAATGCCTGCTTTCACAACAAAAATAGATGTTCATTCTGCTGATTTTACGAACAATGCAGAACATATGGGCAGTTTGGTTGACGATCTCCAAAAGAAACTGCAAAAGTCCGCACAGGGAGGAAGTGAAGAAGCCAGAAATAAACATAGCGAGCGAGGCAAGCTTTTGCCGAGGGAACGGGTGCGTTTGTTACTTGATCCAGGTAGTCCATTTTTAGAGTTCTCTCCCCTGGCTGCACATGACTTATATGATGATGATGTACCTGCTGCCGGAATAATAACGGGAATCGGGCGTGTTTCCGGAACAGAAGTGATGGTTGTGGCAAATGATGCAACTGTCAAGGGTGGAACATATTATCCGCTGACGGTTAAAAAACATCTTCGGGCTCAGGAAATTGCACTGGAAAATCACCTGCCATGTGTCTACCTGGTTGATTCCGGAGGAGCATTTCTCCCCCGGCAGGATGAGGTCTTTCCGGATCGTGAACATTTTGGCCGGATTTTCTACAATCAGGCAAATTTATCTGCCAGAGGTATTTCGCAGATTGCAGTTGTGATGGGATCCTGCACTGCAGGAGGTGCGTATGTACCCGCAATGAGTGACGAAAATGTGATCGTCAAGGAACAGGGGACAATTTTTTTAGGCGGACCGCCTCTGGTTAAAGCCGCAACCGGTCACTCTGTGACAGCCGAAGAACTTGGCGGAGGAGAAATACATAGCCGAATTTCCGGAGTCACGGATCATCTTGCCCAAAATGATGCACATGCGTTAAGCATCGCCAGAGAAATTGTATCTGGCCTGAATCGAAAAAAAGAATTGCCGGTGCAGACAAAAACTGTTGTTGATCCGCTTTATCCGCTGCAAGAACTGCATGGAATTCTTCCCAAAGATAATCGCCAATTTTATGATGTTCGTGAAGTCATGGCACGTCTGGTTGACGCTTCTGAATTTCATGAATTCAAGACACTTTACGGGACAACTCTGGTGACGGCATTTGCACACATTCACGGTTATCCGGTCGGAATTGTGGCCAACAACGGAATTCTGTTTTCTGAATCTGCACTCAAAGGTGCGCATTTTGTTGAACTTTGCAATCAGCGCGGAATTCCGTTGATTTTTCTGCAAAATATTACAGGCTTCATGGTTGGCCAGGAATACGAACATGGCGGAATTGCCAAAGACGGCGCAAAAATGGTAACTGCTGTTTCCTGCACAAAAGTACCAAAATTTACTGTGATCATCGGAGGTTCTCATGGTGCGGGAAATTACGGAATGTGCGGGCGGGCCTATGGTCCAAGAATGCTATGGACATGGCCCAATGCTAGAATTTCCGTAATGGGGGGAGAACAGGCGGCTTCAGTTTTGGCCACTGTCCGGAGAGAAAACATAGAGGCATCTGGAAAAAAATGGAGCAAAAAAGAGGAAGAAAAGTTTAAACAGCCCATACGTGAACAATATGAAAATCAGGGCCATCCGTATTATGCAACTGCTCGGCTCTGGGACGATGGAATCATCGATCCAGTCGATACCAGAATGGTGCTGGGATTGGGTCTCTCTGCAGCGTTCAATGCTCCTTTTGAGCAAACTCGCTATGGATTGTTCCGCATGTGATTCGTTGTGCACAGGACTGGCTTGAATACTGCATTATAAAAAAGGCTTTTAATAATCTTCTAAATAGTATATGGTCTTTAGAAATTTTCTATAATGTATGCAAAATTTTCCAGCAGACAAATTGCTGGAGGAGGCCAAATGTTCTCTTCATGCAAATTCAATTCTTTTTTCGCCCTGGTTCTTATCCTGCCGATTTTTTTCCTGAACAGTTGTGGTATTGAGAGAAGCGAATACGGTAAAAAGAGCGATTATCAAAAACTGGGATACACTTGCCCAGGGTTCATAGACATCTCCCCACCCACCGCCACTTCAGAAATCCCCACAGATAATACTACCTACAATTCTGTCGACACTACAGTTTCTGTGACATTTAGTGAAGCATTGGCAACCAGCTCCATTACAACAAACACAAGTGACACAACCTGCTCCGGAAGCTTTCAGTTGTCCTCCGATAATTTTTCCACCTGCATAAAGATGTCAGCTGACCCAGTGGCATCCAATGATAACAAGACCTTCACAGTAACTCCTGCCAGCAGCCTCAGTGCAGATACAACCTTCAAACGCAGATTAACCAGTCCCATTGCGGATACTTC
>JAKUUI010000065.1 GCA_022448485.1 SAR324 cluster bacterium | reverse complement strand
TTTTCTATTATGATGTGGATAAATACTACATCATCTGCAATATCACACATACTTCAGAAAAGAGACAGTAGTATCAATGGGGAATACATTGTTGAGTTAAAAAATAATGGGAAAATACGTTTTTGGACCTATGGTGGCGGATACAAATGGACTGTTACAAGCAGTTCAGCAGTGAATGACGGAAACTGGCATCATTTGGTTTTAGTGCAGAAAAACAACGGTGGACAAATGTATTTGGATGGAAGTCTTGAGCAAACTGATAATTCTAGTGGCAAAGTGAATCTTGGTTTAACTTTAAAAACTTATATGGGTGGAGATCTTCGGGATTACAACCGTTATTACTCAGGAAAAGTTGATGATTTTAGAATATACAGCCGTGCACTTTCAGCAAGTGAAATTCAAACCCTGTCTACCATAATTGACTGAACCCATTTGTAAATTGGCTAAGAGGAGTGTTAAAGAAATGAATACCCCAAAACCAACCCCATCATCTCCTTTGATTGCCCACTAATCCTTCATCGTCAGACACCATATACACCCTTCTACACACACTTCTTAATTCTTGTAAAACAAGACGATTGATGATATATTTTGGATGTCCAAGTATAGTAAGATAATTGCGAATTATGTTTAGATCTTTGTAAAGTGTAATGAATTATGATTCCTATCATAGATTTTAAGAGTTCAGACGTTGAAAAGAAAATGCAGGAAGCATATACCACTTGTGGTTTTGCAGTATTCACTAACGTTTATGATTCTTGGTTTTCGGAATTTTCTGATTGGAAACAACTTATGGAAGAGTTCTTCCGCCTACCATTAGAATCAAAAAAGAAATATGAATATAGTGGAGTAAAAGAAAATCTTGGTTATAATTGGTTAGAAGAAGAAACCTTAAATCCCAATCGGCCAGGCGATTTAAAAGAAAGTTATAATTGGGTAGAACCGGCAAGGATGCAGGAACAATACTGGCCTAAAGAAATACCTGAATTCATTCCGTTGGCAAAAAAGATTGAACGAATAGCAAGAATGCTTTCTTATGAATTCTTTTACAAATTTGAAAATATATTTAAACTTCCTCATGGATCATTGGTTGAGAAACACATGGATGGTTCTTCTACAATGAGAATAATTCATTATCCTGTTTATGATGGAGATATTAAAGATCAACAAATTAGAGGTGGGGAACATACGGATTATGGTTCTATTACTTTACTTTGGCGATTTGATGATGTTGGTGGTCTTCAAATTGAAGATAGAGAAACAGGAGAATGGATTGATGCTCCTATTGTAGAAAATTCAATAGTATTGAATGTTGGAGATATGTTTGCAAGGTGGTCAAACGATAATTTAAAGTCAACCAATCATAGAATAGTCAATACAGATCTTACAAGATCACGATACTCAATGCCTTATTTTGTTGACCCTGGCAGGGATGTGATGATTGAAAATTTCACAGACGAGCCAGATAAACATCCCCCAATTTCCGCTTATGAATACCTCAAGTGGAGGCTCGCCCAATCCTATGTTGATGATGACTATATAGAAAATGAAGATGTTGCAGCTGAAGGGGCTAAATACATTACAAACTACTAATTTACTGTGACAGACCCCCACTAATTCTTCACAGTCAGGCACTCCTCTACAACCTACTCCACTAGTGAATAATTCACCTTATGGAATTATATATTGGGTACTTCTAAGCCAGTCGATTAAGCGGTAAAACAGAGAATATAGAGTCCCCAAGGCTGTCCTTTCCGTTACCATTACTAAACAATACAGGATCGACCCATAAAGGGTCGCTGAAGCCCTGATTTATTTTTCTTGACCCTTTTTGATATTCCTATTACTCATAAATTGCCCGGAATGTTGGCATTGTGCCATGTCACAACTCAAAAAATGCAGGCGCGCCACCCATTGATTGGAGTTGTGCGGGGTATTGGAGTTTTTTAGTGATTGAATTTGTAAAGGGCAGGGTCACAGAAGAGCGGGCAATAAATGAAGCTGAAGCTGTCGTGTATGCAACACTTTATAGTGGATTGAGCTTCAAGATCGCCATGGGCAATATTCTTATACTAGGGGACAGCGCTTGCCTTCATCCAGGAACAGTTGGATAAGGCACTCCATATTCTTGAAGAATCTGTTGCTGAAATTGAAGTCAGATTTACGCAACACTATTTAATCAGTATTATTTACACAACATTATTTTTCCAAAAAGAAGGATTGAAAAAATGACGTCACAGAATAAGATTAAACCCGGCCGTTTTGGAAGTGAACAGGGAGATGTGAACACAACCCTAAACCGGCAAAAATACTGGGAAAAGAACCTGTCTAAAACAGCTAAGTCCATTTGTAGCAGGGACAATAAATATTTTTTGCATCAGAATCTGTCAACGCCTGTGATGAATGTTTTATCAAAAGCCCATGGTATATATATTGAGGACATGGAAGGCAAAAAATATATGGACATGCACGGCAATGGTGTCCATAACGCTGGATTTAACAATCCACAAATTATCCAGGCAGTAAAGGACCAACTGGATTCTCAGATGACCTTCTGTCCCAGGCGGTATACTAATGCCAAAGCCGTTGATCTTGCTGAAAAGCTTGCCGAGGTTACTCCTGGAGACCTTTGCAAATCCCTTTTTTGTCCAGGCGGGTCAGAAGCAATTGAAATGGCCATCACCCTTGCAAAACAGGTAACAGGCCACCATAAAACCATCTCCTTCTGGGATTCTTTTCACGGGGCAGGATTTGCAGCGGCCAGTGTGGGCGGAGAAGAGCTTTTCAAAGGGGGGATAGGACCCATGATGCCCGGTTCCATGCACGTGGAGTTTCCCAACTACTATCGCAATCCATGGGGATTTAGCAGCCTGGATGAGGTAGACGATGAGTATTTGCGCCAGATCAAAACAATCATGGAACGTGAGCCTGGTATCGCTACCATCATTGGTGAACCTATTTCAGCGACCCCCGTGGTTCCCAGCAAAAATTACTGGGAATGCGTTAAAGACCTGTGCGAAAAATATGGTGCCCTCATAATATTTGATGAAGTCATCGAAGGATTTGGCAGGACAGGCAAAATGTTTGCCAGCGAGCATTTCATCACACCGGATGTCCTGGTTTTAGGCAAATCCATGGGTGGCGGGCTTCTGCCATTTGCAGGTATTGTGACCAAACAGTGCTACGACCATCTGGAACACCGCTCCATCGGCCATTATACCCATGAAAAAAATGCCCTTTGCTCAGCTGTGGCGTTGGCCGAAATTGAATACATTCAGACAAACAATCTCGTGGAAAATGCAGCCATGGTCGGAGACCATGCCTTGTCCCGCTTAAATGAACTCAAACAAAAACATCGGCTTATAGGTAATATTGCAGGCGTGGGGCTTCATATTGGAATTGATCTTGTCAAGGACCCAAAAACAAAAGAGCGGGCAGTTGAAGAAGCAGACTGCATCATGTACAAAGCCATGGAAAGAGGACTTGCATTTAAAACGATTGAAGGCAATATCATCACCTTAAGACCTGCTCTCACCATAACCATTGAAGAGATGGACCAGGTTGTGGATATCCTGGATAATACCATCGGGGAGGTGGAGAATGGTCAGTTTTATTAAGTCGGTTAGTGTGATTGATACCAACTAATTCTTCACAGTCCCACAACCCTCCGCTATCTACCCCATTCTTGTAAAAGGCACCAATTGATGATATATATCTGTTTCACCCTTTTGTTTATAATTACGAAAGACATGTTACAAAATTATTTTTAGTGACACCGCTTTAGGATTTTTAGGTACCGAAATCGAAATCTTCTGTAATGAATAATCCACTCTCTCAAGGCCAAAATCGCATCAAACCCACCCAAAAACTGATTAATATCGCATGTCTTCAAACTCGTCCAAGACCGGATTTTCAATCATCTCTTGATGAAGCAATAGCACTTGCAGAAGAGGCGATAGAAGCCGGATCAGATATTCTTACCCTACCGGAATATTGTGGCGGGTTGAAAACAGAAGGTTCAGCATTTGCTCCACCATTTGAATCTGAGGAGTCTCATCCAGTTTTAATAGGCCTCAGGGACTTTGCAAAAAACCAGAAGAAATATCTGCTTATAGGTTCAATCGCTATAAGCGGTCCCGCGGAAAAGATATTGAATCGCAGTTACATCATTGATGATTTTGGGAACATCATAAGCCGATACGACAAAATTCATCTGTTTGACATCAATCTGTCGGAACAAGAATCATATTGTGAAAGTTCAACTGTTCATGGTGGGCAGACAGCCGTAATTTGCCAAACTCCTTTTGGATGCTATGGGCAGACGATCTGTTATGATTTACGTTTCCCCCATCTTTATCGGGATTTATCTCAATCAGGCGCAGAGATATTGTTTGTACCTGCAGCATTTACTAAAAAAACGGGTGAGGCTCATTGGCATGTGCTCAACAGGGCGCGTGCAATAGAAAACGGTGCTTTTGTGGTTGCACCATGTTCTACTGGCAAGATTGAGGGTGGTGGAGAAAGCTATGGACATTCATTGATCATTAATCCCTGGGGAGAAATACTTGCTGACGGAGGAGCAAATTCAGGCTTCATCAATGTAAATATTAATCTAGAAGAGGTTAACTCTGCACGAGTTCGTATTCCAAGTCTAAGTCATGACAAATCATTTAAGTTTTAGATTGGGATATGGACGCAAACTGCCCCGGTACATTAACCTACAGATCAATGACCCGGATTCCGGCCAGTGTATTTTTCAACAGACTAGCTCCTTACAGCTGACTACTCACTAATCCTTGTAATTAGTGATCTCATTATCCTGGAGTTCAATCGTCAGATGTGAAAAGGCATCGCTATTTGTTGCACCACGCCAATGTACATGGCATGCAGGTATAATAATCACAGACCAATAAAACCGATTGGCATCGTGCTCATCCTTGTTTTTGACCAAAGTTTTTGGAGTCTGTGGTTTGGATAATGTTGAAACCTTAGTTTGTACAGGAAAAATCTACTCATAACAAACTGATCAAATCATTCCATGTCACGAAAATCATTAAAGAAATGAGTACAGAAAAACCAATCATCTGAGTCCGTTCCCGTAAAGCTATACTCAAAGGACCGCCGTTGATTTTTTCTATAAGCAGCATGAAGATGTGTCCCCCGTCTAAGGCAGGAATCGGCAGCAAATTGAATATGCCAAGCTGTAAACTGATGAAAGACATCAGAAATAGCAGCTCAGCGACGCCGCTTCGAACAGCGTCACCAATTACAATTCCAATTTTTACAGGACCTCCAAGATCGTCCAAAGAACGCTTTCCCTGGAACATTTGTCCCAGAAAACTGAACGTAGCCTTGGTTAGAAACCACAAGCGTGCACTTCCCAAAATGATAGATTCACCAAATGAGTGTGACTGTGAAATCTTTGACATGCTCATGCCCAAAAGCCATCTTTGGGACTTTGTTTCAAAATAGGGAGCAACTTCTACAAACTGAACGTCCCCGTTTCTATCCAGTTCAACCGTTAGTGTAAAAGTGGAACCTTCAGCAGTATTTTCGTCATCTTTCATTATTTTTTGTATAACCGGAGAGATCTCGCTCCAATCCTGAATAGACTTTCCATTTATTCTAACGACTTTGTCTTCAGTCTGAATACCCGCTTTTCTGGCTGGTGATTGTCCGGTAAATCCACCTACGATTGGAGCCAGAAACGGCGACCAACCCATTGATTTGGCACTGTGCATTTTTACTGCGGAACCTTTCACAATTACAGAATTGCCTCCTCGATCAATTTCTAGGACCAGATTATCTGCAGGGGGAATTTGACCCAGTGTACTATGAAGTTCTTCCCAGTTTTTAACATGATTACCATTCACCGCAAGTATTTCATCGTTTGGGAGAACTCCCAATTCTTGGGCATAGCTTCCTTGTTGAACTTTTTGGATAATGGGCGGCTCATCTAAATAGGCAGGGATTTCCATGCCAACCCAAAACACCAATGGCATAAATATTAGAGCAAACAAGAGATTCATTACTGGGCCAGCAGTGAGTATGTAAAGGCGCTGTAAAATGGATTTTGCAGCATAATTTGTTGGATCATTCGTGTTTTCATCGTTAACGTTCTGCCCAAACAATTTAACGTAGCCTCCAAGAGGAATCCACGAAATCCTGTATTCAGTTTCTCCAATCTGCTTTCCCCACGCAGTTGGCGGAAAACCAATTGAGAACGCTTCAACACGTACTCCGACGTGTCGTGCAGCAAGAAAATGCCCGAGTTCATGAATGAAAATCAAAACTCCAAGCACTGCTAAAAAAGAAAGAATTGTTGTCAGCATATTTACAAAAAATGGAAATGTTAGAAGTTATTCAAACCCATATTCTGCACGTTTGAGTACAGTTTTGGCAGTTTTCAATACTTGTTTTTGTAACAAAAGGTAATCTGTGTCAAATGTCGAAATTGCAAAAATACTGATCTTTGCTTTTGCTAGTGTATCAGAAAGTCCATTGAGTATTCCAGTCAGATTGAAGTCAAGCGGTCCTGCCACTTTCAGGCACTTCCAATTGGGGCTGTTTTTTTCACTCTGAATTGAAAGGTATCTTGGACAAATCAAAGACAACTCTTCCGGGGTTTTGCTCACACTTTAAAAACCGTAGTCACGGACTGCTTGCGGAACAGATTCGGAGGGAGCAAACTTATGAATCGTAAAAGTTTCTTCAAATACCGTCAGTGTCAAATTTGGGAATTTCAATTTGTTTTGTTCACCGTAAGTCATCTAACTCACCTGATCCAGTACTTTTCTAGCTTGCTCACGTCCCCATTGGTCAGCATGTTCTGCATCTTCCAGACTGTGAATGTCCCTCAGAAAATGCGGGGTTCCTGCCGGAAGGTCCGTTTCCAGTTGCTGCAAAGTTTCATCCAATTGCCGCATCACTGAAGCCAAAGTTTTGGCGATTTCCACAAAACGAATTTCTTCATTCAGAAAAGCGGCAACTGCTTCTTCGTTTGCACCATTCATGACAGCTGGGGCTCCTCCACCCTGTTTGGCGGCTTTGACAGAAAGCGGCAGACACGGAAAGCGTTGTGGATCAATTGATTCAAAATGGAGCGCATTCTGGCTAATTGGCTCCAAACGGGGAATTTTCAATGGCAAGCGCTCCGGCCAGCCAAGGCAATAGGCGATAGGAACTCTCATATCCGGAAGTCCCATTTGCGCCAAAAAAGAGCCGTCAACAAACTCAACCATTGAATGAATAATGCTTTCCCTGTGCAGCACCACATCAATATTTTCAACTGGAGTATTGAACAGCCAGTGTGCTTCCACAATTTCAAGTCCTTTATTCATCATCGTTGCAGAATCGATGGTGATTTTTCGCCCCATTTTCCAGTTGGGATGATCCAGAGCTTCGGCTTGAGTAATCTGTTCAAACTCCTCCACAGGACGATCTCTGAATGGGCCTCCGGAAGCAGTGAGAATCAACCGGGCGATTCGTTCCGTAGGTTCATTGTGAAGGGCCTGGAAAATGGCGTTGTGTTCGCTGTCAGTAGGTAATAATTTTGCGCCAGATTTTTTGGCTGTTTGGACGAACAGCTTGCCAGCCATCACCAGAGGTTCTTTGTTGGCAACAGCAACTGTTTTTCCCGCTTGCACAGCAGAGAATGTGGGCAGCAAACCTGCTGCTCCAACAATCCCGGCTAGTACTAAATCCACTTCCGGATCACTGGAAATTTGAGTCAAGCCTTCTACGCCCCAGACAAACTCTGTTTCCGGAAACGTCTCCTGCAGTTCTCGCGCTTGCCCGCTGCTGTCCACACATGCCAGCCTTGGGCCAAATTCCTTGATTTGCTCAGCCAGTTGTTCAGTAGAGTTTTTGCATGACAAGGCCTCAATTTGGAATTTTTGAGGAAACTGACGTACAATATCGAGAGTGCTGAGTCCAATCGAGCCTGTTGCTCCAAGTACTGTTATTTTAGTAAGAAATGAGGACGGAGCTTCCTGTCCACTTGATATGCTTACTGAGGATTTCATCCGAGTTGCAGCAAATAGTAAAATACCGGTGCAGCGAGCATGTGTCCGTCAATCCGATCGAGGATACCACCGTGTCCTGGCAGGAGTGTTCCGGAGTCTTTGACATTACAAAGCCGCTTGATTTTTGATTCCACCAAATCACCCAGTTGACCCACAACAGCAAGCAGCATGGCCAGTACCAATCCGTAAAGCCAGAACATCGACATTGTAAGTTCACCAAAAACGGCCCCAACAATTCCTCCGCCCACAACACCAAAAAAACTGCCTTCCCATGTTTTTTTCGGACTGATGCTGGGAGCCAGCAAAGATTTGCCAAATTTTTTTCCGCCGAAATAAGCAAAAATGTCGCTGAAACTGATTACGAGCAGTAGGTAGAAAAGCAAGGCAGTTCCTTCCGGAAGTGTTTTGATCAGCGTAATGTGCAAAACACTCCAAACGGCCCAAACCATTCCAAACAAACCAAAACCCAGTGAGGATAATTTGGCCAGCTCACTTTTAGGTGTGAATACCAATTCAAAAAATATCCAGCCCAGAGCACAGATCAGCAATGCAGCATAAAGTCCGGATTCGCCTGCTAGTGCCCCTAAACCCATCAACACAGCGGCTCCCGGTAGCAACCATTCCGGAAGTATGACCACTGTTGAATCGGATTTGCTACCCTTTGCAGACAGCATTGTGGTGAGTTCCTGCGCACCAATAAATGCAACAACAATAACAGCCAGTCCAACTACAAATGCTGGAGTAAACAACAGGATTGCAATTCCGGCTGCCAGTGGGAATCCGGTTTTGACACGTGCGGACAAGTCAGAAGTTGGTGCGGTATCACTCATACTAAAACTCAAACGGAGGTTTCGGGAATGAATATTTCTTTTTTCCTGGAAACCTGAAATTGAGCATCCGCTAGTGATTCAGAAATTGTGCTGGAGTCCGTTGTTCCTCCCATACGGCGTTTCCTTTGCTGAAAATCCACAAGCGCCTTATGCAAATCTTCTTTATTAAAGTCGGGCCACAAAACTTCCGTAAAATAAAATTCAGCATATGCTGCCTGCCAAATCAAAAAGTTGGAAAGGCGAAGCTCGCCGCTTGTGCGAATGATCAAATCCGGATCCGGCACTCCAACTGTGTAAGTATTTGTTGAAACTAAAGATTCATCAATATTTTCTGAAAGCAATTCTCCCTTTTTAACGGATTCGGCAATCTTCTTGACTGCGCGCACCATTTCGTCACGGCCGCCGTAGTTAAGAGCTAAGTTCAGTAACAAGCCAGTATTTTCGGATGTAGAATCTAGAGCATGGCTCAGGCGTTCTTGAAGGAAATCTGGCAATCCGTTCCGATCTCCGATCAGTTGAAACCTCACATTATTTTCAAGCATTGTGTGCAGTTCCTTTTCTAAGAATTCAAAAAAAAGATTCATCAGCCCTGAGACTTCTTTTTTAGGCCGCTGCCAGTTTTCTGTTGAAAAAGCGTATAAAGTCAATACCTGCAACCCCAATTCTGCGGAGGCTTCCACGCAAGCACGTACAGCTTTGACAGCATGGCGATGACCCTGAAGTCTTGGAATGTGGCGCTGTGTAGCCCAGCGGCCGTTTCCATCCATGATGATGGCAACATGTCGAGGCAGAGTCTTTGGATCAATTTTGTCTAAAAAACTCATGTAGGATAATAAAAAATAATTATACTCTTTGAAACTAACACCAGTTTAAGAGTAGGCTAGTAGCACCGTCAAGGCAAGATTATTGTGCTTATGCAGGATCAGCATTTGCGCAAAATATCAAGTGAGACAGTTCCATAACGGCGGTGTTTGAGCAGATCCATGTTTTCTGGAAACAATATCTCTCTGGTTTGATTTGATTCGACAACAATCAAAGATCCTGTCCGGATAGCAGGGGTGAGTCCCAGTTTTTCCAAAATTAGATTATATTCGTTGCTGGAAAATGGTGGATCAAGAAAAGCGAGGCACTGTTGCCCTGGATCAGCAAAACGAGAAATCCACCGAGCTGCTTTTTCCTGAGCTAACTCGAACTTCGTTTGCTCCAGAGAAAATAACTCAATATTCTGTTTGAGAATTGTCATGTGTTTGCGGGAGGCTTCAACGAAGACCGCTTTTTTTGCACCCCGGCTTAAGGCTTCCAAACCCAGAGCACCGCTTCCAGCATAAAGGTCAAGCACTACCATGTTGTCCCAGTTCAGCAGTGGAGAAAGAAGATTGAACAGCGCTTCTCGAACTTGGTCGGAAGTGGGCCGGACATCATTTCCTGGGAAAACTTTAAGTTTTCGCCCCCTGTACTTTCCCCCGATAATGCGAATCATTTTGACTCAATTGGTTTTGCTTCTGTTTGCGAGTGCGTTACTGATTATGCTAAGCTGATGCCTCAAATCAATTAGTCTAAACTGATAAAAATGTATGGTATTCTGATTTTTTACGAGTTTAATAAAATTAACAATGACAAAAGTTATTCTAGTGCATTTGGGGTTGGGGAGCAACTTGGGAAACCGTTTGGATTTTCTGAATCAGGCCTGCAGAAAATTAGAATCTATGCCATTACTGAAGTTTCACTCCTCAAAAATTTATGAAAGTGAACCGCTTTTGAAGATGCAGCAGCCTAATTATTTAAACCTGGTGGTCTGTGGTTTGACTGAACTAGCTCCTCTTGAACTGCTGAAAAAGTGTCAGCAAATTGAAAACCGTCTGGGGCGTGTTCGGAAAGAGCGCTGGGGTTCCAGAAATATTGATATTGATATTTTAAGCTTCGGCGACGAAATTATTGACACAGATGCTTTGAAAATTCCCCATCCAGAGATGGTAAAGCGCAGTTTTGTTTTGCTGCCGCTCCTTGAGCTTAGTCCGGAATGGGTGCATCCGCAGACCGGTACAGGTATCCGGATTCTTTGGGAAAAGTGGCTGCAGACTCATAACGAGGCTGCTCCTCAGTCAGTAGACCAGATAATTAATCCAGCTGATCGTAGGCCATGATGGTGAGAAACTCCTCAAACACCTCTTCGATGACAAGCGAAATAAATCAAGTCTACGGCCAGATACATCTTTTCCTAGTCGTAAACTCCCCAGAATTTAGCAATTTTTTTAGTGTTTAAGTTCGGTCTTCGGTTGCTGTTTTAAAGCATTGCCAGCAAAACTCCAGCCGCTACCGCAGAGCCAATCACTCCGGAAACATTTGGTCCCATGGCGTGCATCAACAAATGGTTTTGTGAGTTGGCTTCAAGTCCGACTTGGTTCACCACACGGGCGGCCATAGGGACTGCGGAAACTCCTGCAGCACCAATCAAAGGATTGATCGGAGCAGCAGAAAGATTGTTCATTAGCTTGGCCATTAACACACCTGCTGCCGTCCCCACGGAAAAGGCAATCATTCCCAGGATGAGGATGCCAACAGTCTCAATATTTAGAAATTCACCTGCAGCCAATTTGCTTCCTATGCTAAGTCCAAGAAATATGGTTACAGTATTGATCAGTGATTTTTGAATGGTGTCTGAAAGACGATTTATCACACCGCATTCTTTTGCCAGGTTACCAAACATGAACATGCCT
>JAKUUI010000064.1 GCA_022448485.1 SAR324 cluster bacterium | reverse complement strand
AACCGTTGTGCGGTTTTTGTACTGTTTCAGGAAATACCATTACAAATAACATCCTGAATCAAAGAATTACTTATTGTTATTTTTGAATAATATTTTTTTTTAGCATGTCCTAATTATTTTTTACAATTTTTTTATTTTTTCATTTAGACTTGACACGTACAGCATAACCTATAGAATGATCGGTCTTGATAAGGTCTGCCCCAAATATAATGGGGTAGAATTTTCTATAATGTGTTCACAGGAGAAACAATATGAGAGCACTTGTTAAAATTACACTGACGTTAATTGCCGTTGGTGCTTTGGCGTTCACGGCAACAGCCGGAACACTCGAAGATGTGAAAGCTCGTGGTGAGCTTCGCTGTGTGGTCAGTACAGGTATTGCCGGATTTGCATATCCAGATTCAGGCGGAACATGGAGAGGTTTCGATATTGATTTCTGCCGTGCAACCGCAGCTGCAATTTTGGGCGATGCGTCCAGGTTTAAAGCAGTTACCTCTACAGGTAAAACACGTTTCACCAAGCTGAATTCCGGCGAAGGTGATGTTTTGTGGCGCAACACTACAATCACCTTTTCCCGTGATGTAAACATAAAATTGACTTTTGTCGGCGTAAATTATTACGACGGACAAGGTTTCATGGTCAAAAAGAGCCTTGGAGTTAAAAGTGCCTTGGATCTTGACGGAGCTTCAGTTTGTATCCAAAGTGGAACAACAACTGAGTTAAACCTTGCTGACTACTTCCGTACCAACAACATGAAGTACGAAGCAGTAGTTTATGAGCAAAACTCAGAAGTACGTCCATCTTATCTTTCCGGACGTTGCGATGTATATACAACGGATGCTTCCGGACTGGCTGCAACTCGTTCAACTTTTCCGAATCCGAATAACCATATGATCCTTCCGGAAATTATCTCCAAGGAGCCGCTGGGTCCTGCCACTCGTCAAGGTGACGACAATTGGGCAGACATCATCCGCTGGGTTTACAATGCGACTGTAACTGCTGAAGAAAAAGGCATAACATCCGCCAATGTGAACAGCATGAAGTCAGCCAATGATCCGGAGATTAAACGTCTGCTGGGTACAGAAGGCAATCTGGGAGCAGAGCTTGGCTTAAGCAAAGACTGGGCATACCAGATCATCAAGCAAGTTGGAAACTACGGCGAGATCTTCGAGCGTAACATTGGTACAAATACACCAATTGGCTTGGCGCGTGGTTTGAACGACCTCTGGACTCGTGGTGGTCTTCAGTATTCCCCACCTTTCCGTTAAATATCGTTATTCGCTGACGTTGAGGTTTAAGTGCGCATACTCTCTTTTAATGGGAGTGTGCGCCTTTCTGTTTTGAAAAATCAGCTTTCCCAATAATACTACGGGAATTCTCTCACCATGAACTCACCATCAGTAACTGAGAGCCGTCCCAATCTTTTGATACGCTTATGGCGTAACAAGGAGTACCGCTCTGTTTTTTTTCAAATCCTCACGATGGTGATTGTGTTCGCTATTTTAGGCATGATAGTAAGCAATGTCGCCACGAATCTGAAAACCATAGGAAAGGACTTCAGTTTTGGCTTTTTAGATTCCCCTGCCGGCTATGACATAACCTTTCAGCCATTCATTCCTTTTTCACCCACCGATACCCATTTACGTGCAGCAGTTGTTGGAGTCCTAAACACACTGTTTGTTGCAGTTTCGGGAGTAATAATAGCTTCAATTCTTGGTTTCACGATGGGTATTTTGAGGCTTTCAAACAACTGGCTCATTAGCCGCATAGTTTATGTTTTTCTGGAATTTACCAGAAATGTCCCAGTCCTTTTACATATCTTATTCGTACACAGCATCTTCCTCTATGTATTTCCGGTTCCTAAACGGGCCATCAGTATTTCTGACACATTTTTCTTTAGTAACCGCGGAATTCTTATTCCTTCACCTGTTTTCGGTGATGGGTTCGGATATGTTTGGATAGTATTGTTAATCGCAATCGCAATTGTAGCTGTTTTTGTTTCTTGGGCACACAAAATTCAAGATAAAACTGGCAAAATCTATCCAGTCTTTAAAATTTCTCTAGCCATTTTGATTTGCTTGCCACTTTTTACATTTTTCGTTTCAGGCGCTCACTTGTCTTGGGAGATTCCTGTTTTGAAAGGTTTCAACTTCAAGGGAGGAACTTCAATTAAACCGGAGTATATAGCGCTGACATTTGCCCTGTCTTACTATACCTCCTGCTTCATCGCCGAAATAGTACGCGGTGGAATTTTGGCTATAAGTCGTGGACAAACTGAAGCTGCTCATGCACTGGGATTACGTCCAAACAGGACGCTACAACTGGTCGTTATACCACAAGCACTGCGTGTGATAATTCCGCCCTTGGCCAGTCAATATCTCAATCTGACCAAAAACTCTTCTTTGGCCATTGCAATCGGCTACATGGACGTGGTGGCCACGATTGGCGGAATCTCGTTGATGCAAACGGGCAAAGAGATGGAGACAATGATTATCGTGCTTTTAACGTATTTGTTTTTTTCACTCATTATTTCAGGATTTATGAACTGGTTCAACCGCAGAATGGCGCTGGTTGAACGATAGCTTTGGAAAAACTGTGAGCAACAGCACTACCCAAAAATATCTTCCGGGAACTCACCCGGATTGGCCACCTCCTGTGAAAACAACAGGGACGGTGGCCTGGTTTAGAAAAAACTTGTTTTCATCACCACTCAACTCAGTCTTGACTTTAATGTCTTTCTGGTTGTTATGGACGATTATTCCTCCATTTTTTGAGTGGAGTGTTCTGAACTCAATTTTCACAGCAGACTCCCGCAAAGAATGCTGGGATCAGATGTCAACTCCTGGAGTCGGGGCTTGTTGGGCTTTCATTAATGACCGCGTTTCTCTTTTCACTTATGGTTTTTATCCGAAACCATTGCGCTGGCGAGTCGATTTATCATTTGTCCTGCTCGTTTTAGCCGTAGTTCCAATCCTCTATGAAAAATTGCCTTATAGAAAATATGGACTGTTGTATTCCGCTGTTTTTCCGTTTATTGCAGGTTGGCTCCTGATCGGCGGGCTTGGTTTAGAGCCAGTATCAACTGATCAGTTTGGCGGCATCATGCTCACCCTGATTCTTGGTATAACTGGTATTACTTTTTCGTTGCCGATTGGTATTGCACTGGCGCTGGGACGTCTATCGAATATGCCTACCCTGAGAATGCTGTGTGTGCTTTTCATTGAGTTTATCCGAGGTGTTCCCTTGATCACCTTGCTCTTTGTTGCATCAACAATGCTCAACTATTTTTTCCCGCCGGGAACAGTCTATGCTTTGCTGACTCGCGTTCTAATCATACTTACCCTCTTTGGTTCTGCATACATGGCCGAGGTCATTCGCGGCGGTCTGCAAGCTATTTCCAAAGGACAGCATGAAGCTGGTGATTCCCTGGGACTGACATACTGGCAGGCGCAGCGCTTGATTATGTTGCCGCAAGCTTTAAAAATTTCAATCCCTGGCATTGTCAACACATTCATTGGTTTTTACAAAGATACGACGCTGGTTTTAATCATAGGAATGATGGATTTACTGGGCCTTGGATATTCCTCACTGGGGGATATAAAATGGGCAGGATTAGCCAACGAAGTTTACTTAACCGTTGCCTTGTTTTACTTCATCTGTTGTTTCAGCATGTCACGCTACTCACTTTACCTTGAAAAGAAACTGCATACTGGTCATTAAGAGTTAATAACTGCAAATCAAAAAACACCTCATGTCTACAACAGCCAAAACTAAAACAGATGAAACCGAGATCATGATTTCCATTGATTCAATGCACAAGTGGTTCGATGATTTTCATGTACTCAAAAATATCAATCTCGAAGTACGGCGTGGCGAAAAGATTGTCATTTGCGGCCCATCGGGTTCCGGGAAATCTACTCTCATCCGTTGCATCAACAGGCTGGAAGAACACCAGCAGGGACGCATTGTTGTAGACGGTACAGAACTAACTAGCGATCTCAAAAACATCGAAATCGTGCGCTCAGAAGTAGGCATGGTTTTTCAGCACTTTAATTTGTTTCCGCATTTGACTGCACTGGAGAACTGTACTTTGGCACTGATTTGGGTCAGGAAAACTCCAAAGGCCAAGGCAGAAAAAACAGCCATGGAATTTCTCGAGAGGGTAAAAATTCCAGAACAAGCTCATAAATTTCCTGGACAGCTCTCAGGCGGTCAGCAACAGCGTGTCGCTATTGCCCGTTCTTTGTGCATGAATCCTAGAATAATGCTCTTCGACGAGCCTACTTCCGCCCTTGATCCGGAAATGATCAAAGAAGTTTTGGACGTAATGATTGAGCTTGCGGAAAGCGGAATAACGATGCTGGTTGTGACACATGAAATGGGGTTTGCTACTGCGGTTGGTGATTCTGTGATTTTTATGGATGAAGGGGAAATTATTGAGCAGAATTCTCCCAAAGAGTTTTTCAACAATCCGCAACATGACCGTACCAAGCTTTTTTTAAGCCAGATTCTTTAACAGTAATTGCAAAATCAGCTTTTTGGGAATCCCGCACCAAGAACCTTCAGATGATTTTAGTTGATAAAAGGAACGATGCTCCGGACATTGTTTGCAGTATTGCTTTTGCTGGTTAGTGGTGCTCATCTTGTGCAAGCCCGTCACAAGTGCCCCAAAGTTCCCGCTCCGCCCGGCATAATGGGCATTTTGGTCAGCCCGCTTCTTATACCTTCCGGAAGCACGATGGCTACGGCCCGTTCCTCGGATACTTTAGGTTGTGATCGGGGACATCCATCAGAAAATTTTTACAAACCGCAGAAAAAACGCATTACTTTGTTCCTCGAAGACAATTTGCTGCAAGTCCAAGAAGAAAGTGCTCAAGGCCAGGGACAGCATTTGGATGCACTTGCACTCCTGGCTGGATGTTCCATCGAACATGCTGAATTCGGCACGATAATTCAACTGAATTATGACCAAGTTTTTGGCTCAGATATATTTGAACAGGACGCAGAATTATCAACAAACAAAGCGAACCGAACTACTGAGCGACTTTTGAGTTTGATGGCAGACTCTCCTTTTCTTGCTTACAGATGTGAATCCGGCTAAGAAACTTAAACGGATTAACGCTGATCACAGACACATCATCCATATTAATTAAAAACCCAACTACAAACGCATGAGTCAGGCCCTTTCACTTTCTAATACATCGACTTCCGGATTATTTTTTGACAAACGATTTGGCACCAATCTCGTCGCTGCTTTATTGGTTGGAAGCGGATTATTATTTTCCGAACCTTGGAGTGAAACTCTCCTGAACACAGGACTTTTCGCACTTTCAGGAGCAATTACCAACTGGCTTGCCATTTATATGCTTTTTGAGCGCGTGCCAGGTTTGTATGGTTCTGGTGTCATACTATTGCATTTTGAGGATTTCAAAGTTGGCATCAAAGAATTGATCATGCATCAATTTTTTAACCGGAAAAATGTAGAGCAGTTTTTTGATAATTCGGAAGGCTCAATGCTCCTTCCTGATTTTGAATCGGTCTTCAAACGAATAAATTTGAATCCAGCTTTTGACTCATTATTGGAAGTAATTGAAAGTTCTAGTTTTGGTCCAGTGTTATCCATGCTTGGTGGAGTGCAGGCTTTGGAATCCCTGCGGGAACCGTTCAAGGAAAAATTACGGGGTGCTGTACGAAAAATTTCGGAAACAGAACCATTTCAACAGGCAATGCGTGAACAACTGGCTGATCTTTCTACCAGTGATTATATTCTGCAAAAAGTTGAAGACATCGTCTGCAAGCGCCTGGATGAACTTACTCCAAACATGGTTAAGGAAATTGTTGAACGGATGATTCATGAACATCTCGGCTGGCTCGTTGTCTGGGGGGGTGTCTTTGGTGGTTTAATTGGTCTCTTGAGCACCTTTGTTTTTTAAAAATTGACAACCAGCTCAGAGACATGCTTATTCCTGCAATCTGTTCTCATCCCTCTAACCTGAAACCGCCACCTGAACTTTCAAAACTAAGGAAAGGGGCTAGCACCTGAAATCCGAAACCTGAAACCTTCCATGCCAACTGAGAAACTTTTGCAATTGCTGCAGGAAATCGCTGAAGAAAGAATTCCGTTTAACAAATTAATTGGAATGAAAGTGGAAAAGCTTGATTTGGACAGCATCGGAATTCGCTTCGAAATGCGTCCTGAATTGATCGGTAATTTCACCCGTGGGAATTTGCATGGCGGAGTGATCTCTTCAGTACTAGATGTAACAGGAGGAATGGTTGCCTGGATCGGAATTATGAAAAAGATGGATGGGCAATCATTTGAAGAAATTGCTGAGCGCTTTGCTAAAATCGGAACTATAGATTTGCGGGTAGATTATTTGCGACCCGGTTTAGGAAAGTACTTTGCTGCAACCGGAAGTACCTTGCGCACCGGCAATAAAGTGTCAGTAACTCGAATGGAGTTGCATAATGACAAAGGAATTCTGATTGCGGTCGGTACAGGAACTTATGTCGTTGGCTGAGATTTTTCTTTAGAAACAAAGATCTGTAGCCACGGATGATTGTTAATGAGCTTGACACTTGCTAAAAAAACACATCATATGGATGAAGTCGGAGCGTAGCGCAGCCTGGTAGCGCACACGCCTGGGGGGCGTGCGGTCGCTGGTTCAAATCCAGTCGCTCCGACCACCTGCCTGAAGTTAACTTCAAGAAATTTTTAGCTATTTTGCATAAAACTCATTAGAGCTAATCTGTTTTTTCAGATTAATCTCGGACGTATTTTTTTAACATAACAATTTCAATTCTGAACTGAAACTGTAATTCATGAAACGCACTGAAAACCTGAATATTGTTGACGTTTTTCCGTTAACCTCTCCAAAAAAACTTAAAGAAAAGTTGCCGGTTTCAGAGAATGCTGCTGACACAGTCATTCAAGCCAGGAATACAATAAAACGAGTTTTAGCCGGTGAGGAAAGACGACTGCTCATGATTGTCGGCCCCTGCTCCATTCACGACCCTGAGGCAGCACGTGATTATGCTTTACGTCTGAAGAAACTTGCAGTTGAAGTTTCAGAAACTATTCTGATTGTGATGCGTGTCTATTTTGAAAAACCGCGTACGACAGTCGGTTGGAAAGGACTGATCAACGATCCCGACTTAGACGGCAGCCACAAAATAAATAAGGGCATAGAGCTCGCGCGTAAGATTTTGCTGGAAACCAATAATTTAGGTTTGCCTTGCGCCACTGAAACTCTTGATCCTATCACACCGCAATATTTGGCAGACCTGATTTCCTGGAGTGCAATAGGCGCACGGACCACTGAATCCCAAACACATCGGGAAATGGCGAGCGGCTTGTCAATGCCCGTTGGTTTTAAAAATGGAACGGATGGAGGATTGAATGTAGCGCTAAATGCCATGAATTCCGCTTTGCAACAACATCATTTTCTCGGTATCAATCCAGAGGGAATCTCCTCTGTTATCCAAACATCGGGCAATCCTCACGTTCACCTAGTTTTGCGGGGCGGAAACAACGGCCCTAATTACGATGCAGTTTCCGTCCACATTGCGGCAGATGCTCTTGCCTCCGGAGGTCTACCCAAGGCTATCATGATTGACTGCAACCATGCGAACTCGGGTAAAGATCCATCTCGTCAGGAACTGGTCCTTAGAAACACAATCATGCAAATAAAAGACGGTGACCAATCCATCATTGGGACAATGATTGAAAGTAACATTAACGGTGGGAATCAGCTAATCAAACCTAAAATGAAGTATGGTGTTTCCGTGACAGACGCATGCCTCGATTGGGAAAATACGCACAGAATAATATTGGACGCTCACACGGCTTTGAAAAATAATAACTAACGAAAAACTGTAACCACTATACCGTGACCAGTAATCAATGGACTATTGAACGCATTTTGAATTGGACACAGGGGCATTTTGAAAAAATGTGTCCAGGTACTCCACGATTAGATGCGGAACTATTGCTGGCAAATGTCCTGCGCTGCTCCCGCTTAGATCTTTATCTTAGGTTAGACCAACCCTTGGATGAAACGGAACGAGGAGCATATAAGAAGTTAGTGCAACAACGCGAGGCGGGTTGTCCTGTTGCGTATTTGACAGGAGAAAAAGAGTTCTGGTCACTGACACTTGAAGTAAACAAAGCAACCTTAATTCCACGTCCAGACACAGAAACACTCGTTAAAATTACATCAGAGCATATCAGGAAATGGCAAAACGGACATCCGGATGAAACGTGCCAAATTGCTGAACTGGGTACTGGAAGTGCTGCAATTCCTTTGGCCCTTTGTGCAGAACTACAGAACTTGCATATCATTTCCGTCGATTGTTCGGCAGAGGCTTTAGCCGTCGCTTCTGGAAATTTGCAACGCCATAAATCCCTGCTGTCACAACGTAATAACGATGTGCAACTTGTAGAGAGCGATTTATTTTCAGCACTTGACCCGGAAACACAACTGGATTTCATCGTCAGTAATCCGCCCTATATTCCTACCGGCGACATTCCTACACTACAAACCGAAGTCTCGGAATATGAACCTTGCATCGCATTGGACGGAGGTCCGGATGGTTTGCGTTTTTACCGTTATTTACTCGAAATGGTACCCGGCCTTTTGAAACCAAGTGGCGAAATGTTTTTGGAAATAGGATTTGACCAAGAACCCGCGTTGACCCAACTTCTTTTTCATTACCCTGTATGGGCATCCTCGAAGTTTCTAAAAGATCTTCAAGGCAACATGCGCGTGTGGAATTTGCAGAAGCAATAGTATTGATATCGTGAGTTTTTACAAGATCCACTATCCACAAGGTACTATAGGTCCCGTCGCTGAACTGAAGGATTGTGCCGAACAAAGGATTCAGTTGGATTGAATCACAAAAACTACCAATTGACTGGGGCCGTGGACACCATAGACCAGCGTCTGCTCTATGTCTGCAGTTTTCGATGGACCTGATATCAGCAGGGCATTGGTAGGCATCTGCTCCGACCATTTTTCTTTCTGGATGACCTCTGAGAAATTATGATGGATTGTTTCCGCCTTGAGCACTGCCAGATGGATCGGCGGCACAAGCGACATCAATCTTGGTTCCTCTTCCGTAGGCCACAGAATCAGCGAACCGGTTTCAGCGATACCACCGCGAGTTTCTGTAACTGAGGCATCCACGGAAAACAATTGTTCCTTCCAGTTTTCAATGCTTTCGTCATAAGTTGCCAGTTCGGGCAGTTTATTGGGAGTACGTTCCTTCATCAAATAGATCTGACTACCTAAGGCTGTGTTCCTTGCGTAAAGCAAACGACCGATCCCTTTTTCTTCCACCACCCTCTGGAAAACACTGCTGAAGTCCAGGTCATTGCACAGCAGAACCTCAGTGTGGACTGCTTCCATTGTGCTTTTGAGACGAGATATTTTTTCTTTGAGGGTCCATGAAGGAGGATTCGGCTGCTTCATCGGACGGAACTCAGCAAACTGACTCCGGGAATGGATCGTTGTCAGGCGTTTCATGATTCGGGAGCGTTGGGAGACAGATTCACTCATGATCGATTCCTTCTTCTTCGACAAGACGATGAAGTGATTTTTTTGAAAATCGCGGCAGGCTTCGAAAACGAGCCCAGCGACTCAAAATCGGGGTTTGTTTTGGAAGCAGATTTCCCAAACGCCCCAGAAGGCCTGCTTGAATCCGATAAAGTCCAGGTTTACTGAAAACCTGCTTCCAACCATTCCAGATCAGCAGTTCTAGCCGGTTTTTATCCGTCCAATGTCGCTTTTTATTTTGATGAGTCCAATTATGACGCAGTCTCAGGAGAATTTCGGTGATGGGAATCTGCACCGGACACACCTCAACACAGGCACCACAGAGGCTGGAGGCATTGGCAAGATATCCTGCGTTTTCAATCCCCTTGATCTGCGGTGTCAGGATCTTGCCGATTGGTCCAGGATAGACGGTGTTGTAGGCATGACCTCCGATCCGTGTATACACTGGACAGTGGTTCATACAGGCACCGCAGCGGATGCAGAGTAGAGTTTCACGCAGTAGTTCATCCTCGTACATTTTGCTGCGCCCGTTATCCAGCAGCACCAGATGTACTTCGTGTGGTCCGTCCTTCTCTCCTTCACGCCTGGGACCGCTGATCATGTTGAAGTAAGTGGTGATCGGCTGTCCAGTGGCGGAGCCCGTGAGTGTGGTCAGAAGAGGGGGCAGATCCTGAAGGGATTCCACCACTTTCTCTATCCCCATCAGTGCTACGTGAATCTTTGGTAGGGTGGTGCAGAAGCGTCCATTGCCCTCATTCTCGACGAGACAGAGGGTCCCCGTTTCAGCCACAGCAAAATTGACCCCGGAGAGGCCCATATCTGCATCATGGAATTTTTTGCGCAGGATCTTGCGTGCTGTCGCAGTCATCTCCTCGGCAGTCTCACTAGTGCTGTTCGAATCCACCTTTTCTTGAAATAGCTTAGAGATCTCCTCCAGGTTCTTGTGAATCGCAGGCATGATGATGTGAGAGGGAAGTTCTTTATCTACTTGAATGATGTACTCGCCTAGATCTGATTCAATTGCCTCGATACCATGTTCTTCAAGGAAGGCATTGAGCCCCATCTCCTCCGAAACCATAGATTTCCCCTTCACTGCCAGGCGGACCTCGGCCTCATTGGCAATATCTAGAACAATTCTGTTCGCCTCCTCGGTCGTCTCCGCCCAGTGAACCCGGATTCCGTTCCGTTCACAGTTGAACTCGAGCAGTTCCAGTAATTCTGGCAGTCTTGAGAGGGTCTTGCGTCTAACCGCGCTGGCCTGCTCCCTCAGTCCTTCAAACTCGGATGCATTGGGAAACACGTTGCGGCGCTTCGCCACCAAACCGGACATGGCCCGTTTGAAGTTACGTCGCAGCTGAGGGTCTTTCAGTGCCTTGGCTGTGTCTTCGAGAAATGACTTCTCGGAAAGAGTTTGGTGTGGCATCGTTTCAGGAGGCATGGGTTCTGTTCCATAGAAAAGAGGCAAAATGCTCTACCTGAACTCGAGACCCCTGATTTTCCAAGGCTCCGTTGATGTTCATCAGGCAGCCGCAGTCTGTGCTCAATAGAAAATCTGCACCGGTCTGCAATACATCCCTTGTCTTGTCCAGCACCATCTCACCGGAAATCTCCGAGTGCTTTACCGAGAAAGTTCCGCCGAAGCCACAGCACTCATCCTCACGTTCCAGTTCCACCAATTCCACGTTCTTCAACTGACGAAGTAGCTGTTTGGCTTCATCCCCAAGACCGAATTCGCGCTTTGCATGACAGGAACTGTGCCAGGTAACTTTCACTGGTGCACCGAGATCCGCCAGTTTGATTTTGAGTACATTCACCAGGAACTCACTCAGTTCAAAGATCCTATCTGAAAACGCTTGTGCCTCTTCATGCAGCGGAAGACCCTCGAAAAGTCCCTGATAGTGACGTGACATCATCGCCCCGCAAGAACCTGAAGGAACCACGATCGGAATGTTCTTTGGAAATTGCTTGATCTGCTGCTCCGCGACTTCACGCGCTTCATCCTGAAAACCTGAATTGAAAGCGGGCTGGCCGCAGCAGGTCTGATGCCTTGGGAAAATCACCCGCACGCCTTCACCCTGAAGCAATCGAATCC
>JAKUUI010000063.1 GCA_022448485.1 SAR324 cluster bacterium | reverse complement strand
CATTGTTATCCGGTATTAGCTCCCCTTTCGAAAAGTTGTCCCAGACTGAAGGGCAGATTGTCTACGCGTTACTCACCCGTGCGCCACTTTAATCACCACCGAAGTGACTTTCTCGTTCGACTTGCATGTGTTAGGCATGCCGCCAGCGTTCGTCCTGAGCCAGGATCAAACTCTCAAGTTTTAATCCTATGCTTCATTACTAAAAATTAACGTCTATCCATCCAATAGATGGATAGGAACAGGCTTTCTGTCTCTTCTGATTCCCTTTTCAAAGAACTTGCGTTCAACTCCTGCAAACCCGATAATGTTAGCCTCTATTGCTTTTACTGTCAATACTTTATTTTAAACATATAGATTATAATCATCCAGACAAAAGATGAAGGGGGTACAACTAATGCTCAACTTATCCAACATCTTAAATAAACATCTTAAAAAAGAATACCTTTTCCTGGCAATAATCATATATTCAGGCACATTATTAATGCCAAAAACCTGTACAGCAGATTCCGCTCGAGCTATCATCGGTCCCATGTCTGTATTGGGTAATCTCTCAGTTCCGGAACAACAAATACTGTTTAACCGTTTCAGGGAACAACTTAATCAGCGCTATCATCTTGTTTCGCACAAAGTGCTGGAATTGATTGCTGAGCGTGGCATTAAAAGTATTGATATAGAGGATTGCACCAGTAGCAAATGTGTTCGAGAAGTTCTTAGTTTTACCAAAAATTTACATCATCAATTTAAAACTGATGAACTGTTTTTGTTCCAGCTTGTCCGTAATGAAACAGAGACTCAAATGAGCTTAAAACTTAGTTCATTGTCAATCCCAGAAATCACTGAAAAAATTGTTACACGGACCTGCCATAAATGTGATACCGAAACATTGATTCGGCATGTTGATAAGCTTGTTCAAAAAATGCTGGAGAATCTACCATTAGAAAAAATTGCTTTACCAGAAAAGGATATTGTTCCCACTGAAAAAGAAGTTGCTTCACCGAAAAAGGATATTGCTCCCACCGAAAAAGAAGTTGCTTCTCCGGAAAAATTTTCTTCACCCGAACCAGTAGAACTTCTTGATCTTGCGGAAAAGCAAATTCCAGAACCGCCTGCACCCGCCCCCTACATAGTGGCCCGCGAGTCTTACAATCAGCGAATTGGCCAATTATTACTTGACGTAACCTATGCGCTTCAAATTTTCCGTAGTGGTATGTTTGTGCAACTTGAAGTCAGCATTGATGAGTCAGGAACAGTCGCAGATATAATAATTAAAACAACCAGTGGCTCACAGGATTTTGATGAAACTGCAATCATGGCTTTGGAGGATATTCAGTTTGACCCTCTTCCTGAAGCAATGCTGAAATACGGAAATTATGTTGTCATTTTGCAAATTCAAAATTCCAGATAATTTTTTGGATTAACAATAAAAAATAATATTCCACTAAATAAATCATGTTTTCAGGTTTCCCCCAGACTCTTAGGCAGTACGGCTTTAAGACCGATGTGCGTATCTTGTTGGATATTTACCGCACCATGGAAATGGGATTGGTTACAAATCTAGGTTCTCTTTTTGACGTTTGTCAGCACTTGATTTGCAAGTCCCGAAGAGAAATTGCTCCATACACGATGGCATTTTGGGATTATTTTTTGGGCATTGACACCACCAACTATAACACCATTGACGATGCAATCCGCAACTCTTCTGCTTTTGAACATTGGCTCAGTCAAAAGCTGGAAACAGGAAAAATTGGTGGTGAAATCGATTATGAAAAACTCATCGATCAGTTTTTGAATGAAACGCTCCAGTCTGATTTACATGCCAATATTCAAAAAGAACTGGACGCGAGAAAACACTTGGATGATGACAATCCTGATTTAGCGGACAGGAAAAGTGACGGTCCTCAGGGAGCGCCACAGGCCGGAAAAAAAATGGTGGACTACTCCAGGATTTCACTGGAAGAATTGATTGAGCGCATGAAGCGTGTCATGGAACAGCAAAAAACTTCACACAGCGGCGGAGGACACTGGATTGGCAGTCATGGATTTTCGCCTTATGGGCATTCCGGAAACGGTTTGAATGGCATCCGTGTCGGTGGACCTGCTCATGCGGGAACAGCAAGAAAAGTACTGGGTGACCCTTCTTTTTATCCTATTGATTTGGATGCCCCAATTACCGACAACAACATGGATGCAGCGCTGCAAGCTATAAAAAATATAGAAGACATGCATCCGGACAGGAAACTTGATGTGAAACGTACCGTCGAAGAAACTGGTCGTAACGCCGGAATCGTTGTCCCCCATTTGTTGCGTGAACAGCAAGACCGTACTCTAGTTTTGCTTTTGCTGGACAATGGCGGAAATTCAATGTGGGTTCATGCCCAAAAAGTCCAAACGCTTTTTGAAAAAATCAAACGCCGATTTCCGCAAGACTTAAAAAATTACTATTTCCACAATGCAATTTACGATCAAGTTTATGAAGACGAGGCTCGCCGAAAACCGGTCTCTCTGCGCAAAGTGATGGAAAACAGCCCGGATTATCGGGTTTTTATTGTCGGAGATGCCTACATGGGACCACACGAGTTACTAGCACCTTTTGGCTCAATTGAATTTCGAGAAGAATCTTCAACGCCAAGCCTGGAAAATTTAAAAACTCTGCATGAACATTTTCCTTTTGTTGTTTGGATCAACCCAACTCCCAAACAATACTGGAATCGGACGATTGCTCCATACGTTCAACAAGTATTTCACATGGAACCTCTCACTATAAACGGAATTCTTGATGCGGCAAAATACATGAATGGGATAAAACATTTTTAAGTAAAAATAGTTCAACGAAATTGTCTTCCTGCAAATCGATTTGTCACGGTAACTAAAAATTTTAGTTTCTATTTAACAAAATTCTAAAAAAATAACAAAAAATGCCAAATTTATATTCAGAGATTAATAAGACTTTTTGCGCTAAAAACTGAGGGCATCGCTATAAAATTTAGTTATGTATTTCTTCTGACAGTTGCTCTGACCTTTAGGACATCCTTTCTACTGGCCAGACTAGGTAATGGGTTTGGGTTATTTTTGGATTTAGGCCAACTAAAACCGGTTAATGATGACACTGGAAAAGAAAATCAAACATCCAAAATAATTGGAGATCAAATAGAATATCAATTTGCTTTGGGTGAGTCTTTTTCTCTCTCACTTTTCGGGGCAGAATTCGGAGGCAAAGGCGCGTTGCCTGACAATACAAAATATGAATATTACAAGGCTGGTATCTTTGTTGCCGAATTGCGGGTATGGATGGGGCCATTATTTTTTGGAGTTCATGGAGGGCGATATTTTTTGACATGGATTGAATCACTTAGTACTTATACCGGGCTTAAATGATCTGGCGGCAGTGACTGAGGTCTTGGTTTCGAAAGTGAATCCGGGTGGATTCTGGGTTGGTATCGGGAAAAAAGTGAAAAAATCAAACTCGAGGATTTCCCTGATCAGGGAGTCGAAGGAGACCGAATCATCTTCGGCTACCGCTGGCGTTAAGGCGCTTCGACTTTATTTGATCAGGGACATGGATTTGGAAGACGACTATGTATTTCTTCAATGCCTTCCAGCACTTCTGCTGAAAGCTCTAATTCGGCGCTGGCCAGGTTGGTAACAAGCTGTGTGACTGAGGTGGCGCCAAGCAATACACTTGTCATAAACGGCCGTGTACGCACAAAGGCCAAAGCCATTTGTGCCGGTTCTAAAGCGTGTTCTTTAGCAAGGTTGGCATAATCGCGTGTAGCTCTTAGCGCATTTTTTGTCTGGTAACGCTGAAAGCGGGAGAACCGGGTTAAACGCGCACGCGCAGGTCTCTGGCCGTCCAAATATTTTCCAGTCAGCATTCCAAAAGCCAATGGAGAATAAGCCAGCAGTCCGACAGACTCCCGGTACGTAATTTCAGCAAGTCCGGATTCAAAAGTGCGGTTGAGCAAGCTGTAGGGATTCTGGATACTGACAACTTTTTCCCAGCCGTTTGTTTCTGCCAAACTCAGATAGCGCATCACGCCCCAAGGCGTTTCATTTGAAACTCCAAAAGCTCTAATTTTTCCGGATTTCCGGAGATTTTCCAACGCTTCCAGGGTTTCCGGTATTCCAGCATTATCTGTTTCTGAATCTTCTGGAAGAGCGAATCCTCGCTGGCCAAAAATATTGACATTCCGATCTGGCCAGTGAATTTGGTAGAGATCAATTGTGTCTGTTTTTAAGCGGCTTAAACTGCCTTCAAGAGCCGTTTTGATATTAATTTTGGTGAGGTGATTAATTCCATCACGAATGTAGCTGCCCATTGAACGTGATTTCACGGTGGGGCCAACAACTTTTGTTGACAAAATCAGGCGTTCCCGGCATTTCCGGAGCTTCATCCATTTGCCGATAATCTGTTCGGTTTTGGTGAAAGTTTTTTCCTGCGGTGGCACCGGATACATTTCAGCCGTATCAAACAGATTTATCCCTGCTGCAAGTGCACAATCCATTTGTGCAAAAGCCTCCTCCTCAGTATTCTGCTCTCCAAAAGTCATTGTGCCGAGCCCAAGACAACTAACTTCCAGACCGGACTTTCCTAAAGTGTTTTTTTCCATCTTCCGGGATTAATTCGAAGATGCACTGGAACTGCGTAACCGTTTTTTTGTACGTTTGGCTAGAGACGATTCAGGATAGTTTTGGATCAACTCCTTCCACAAAATTTTTTGTTTTTCTTCTTCACCAAGCTCTTCCATTGCTTCTCCAAGAAAATACATAGCCTGAGGAACATGCCTACTTTTTGGATATTCACGAAGAAAAATTCCGTAATGAGATGCTGCCTGCTTCGCATGACCTTGTGCCAAAAATCCGTTGCCGATGGCCATCAGGATTTCACCTTTTAGTTTTGTTGCCTTTTTTGACTTCAAGATATCTTGTAAATGCTCCACCGCCTGATCCGGATTCCCTGACTGCAATGAAACAAGTCCCCGAATAATTTGCTCTTGATTGCTGGAATAATTATCAGCAGAAGATTTGGAAGATTTCTTCTTAGCTTCAGATTTTTCCAAAACTTTCTTCAATTCAGAAACTTGCTTTTCAAGTCTCCGTGTTTTTTTCTGCAGTTCAACAAGTCCATTTTGCAAGGATTCGAGCAAATCCCGCGGCGGTAGTGCCTGCTCAAGTTCGTTGTTGCGCAGCAACTGATCTGCCGTCAGCGCCTGCAATCGACCCAACAATTCCTCTTGCTGAGCCAGCGTTTTCTGCAGTGCAACAATTTCTACTGTATTTTTTCCCAGAGGAGTTTTGTTGGATCCAGATGAAGAACAGCCCAAAATTAAAAACAGGAAAATCGACAAATAAAGATAAAAGCGTTTAGGCACTATTCTCGGGAGAAAAGTTCTCCCTTTTCTCTGCATCTGTGAGTTTTTACGGGTTTTTTGCGATAGTGTGGAAGTTATTTTTATATCTCTTTTTGGCATTTGAGAACCGTACTGCTAATTCGATTATTTGCTCCAGACCGGATTCGTCTCAGCAATGTCGGAGGGGGTCGTAGTTACACGGATGGCGCGACCTCCAAAAGACGAAATGTAGTATAGTTTTGGCGCTTTTTTCCTTTTTGCGGAGAAAACAATTTGTTTCCCGTTAGGTGCCCAGTCAGGCTTTTCAGAATCAAAACGACCAAATGTCAGTTGAAGGTGACGGCGAGTGAGTAAGGTATATTTGTAAATTTGAAAAAATCCTTTTTTCTGCCTTTCGTAAATCAGTTGTGATCCATCCGGAGACCATTTAGGAGAACTGTTGTAACTACCTCGAAAAGTAATACGTTCTGTTTTATGATTATTCAAATTATGAATATAAATTTGCGGACTGCGTGGACGTGCGCTGTCTGAAACAAAAGCTATTTTCTGGCCATCCGGAGACATTTGGGGAGAGGTTTCCAGACTTTTCCAGGCAAAAATCCGTTCCAGCTTTGCATCTGCAAGATGATAGCTGTAGATGTCAGAATTGCCCTGCTTCATCAGGGTCAGTAAAATTGATTCTCCATCCAGATGCCAGCTTGCGCCAAGCGGTTGAAATCCGGAAGGAAAAGAAAGAATTTTGGCACGGTGACGTTTTGCCGGCTGAATGGCCAGCTGCACGCTGGAGCGGGTGAATGTTGTGTAGATAATATTATTGCTGTCGAATGACCAGCTTGGGAGATTGTTCGAACCAAGATTGTATGAAAACCGTTTTTGCTCAGTTCCGTCATAACTACTGAGCATGATATTTTTTCGTCGATTTGTTTTTTGTGCGGTGTAGGCAATGCGGCTGGAAGAGACCCCTTTGAATTCCAGCGTGTATTCTACAAACCAGTCAGCCAATTTCCGTCCAAGTTTTCTCAAATCCTGATCTTCTACCAATGCAAATGTCTCTTGAGATACTGGATATTTTTCTCCCTGTGTCCGGAGCGTAGTTCTAAGTTGTTTCGACCCGCTTTTCAACTCAAGGTCAAGGTAATAAACAATTTTTTCTGACTGTTCAAATTCTTCTTTTGTTGCCAAAATTAATTGAAAATAAAGTACTTTCTCCAAATTTTCCTTGAAAACATTCAGCAATAAAACCTCCTTCGGATTGTTTTCTTTTGCAAGTCCAACCTTGACTGGAATGAACTTTGGGTTGGTGATTTCAAAATAATCAATGGCAAAAATGTTACTCCCGGAAGAAAGCAGAATTATTCCGTATAGCAGAAAAACTAAACCAGCTCTAATGCGTGAAATTTTCGGATAAACATCGTTAATGAACTTCACTGGAATCTCATTTTTTGAAGTTGGCCGGAGTGAATCGGACACCAAATTTGTAAGAATCTTCTGGATAGGACTTTGGCAAGGATGGGAGAAATTGCAAGTTTTTCAGTAGATTTTTTACAGATTTATAAAGTACAAAACTACCAGATTCT
Source organism: SAR324 cluster bacterium (assembly GCA_022448485.1). Taxonomy (GTDB): domain Bacteria; phylum SAR324; class SAR324; order SAR324; family NAC60-12; genus Arctic96AD-7. The sequence continues at coordinate 4,776 of JAKUUI010000063.1, read as the reverse complement.
TCCTGTTTCCAACTTAGAATACGACCATCTTTATTAATTTCAAACTTGATCACAACCGTAAGTTGACTTTCAATCAAATGGATTGGCACTTCCCATCGTGCAGACAGAAACTCATTAAGTTCCTGTCGATACCTCACCAGCTCTCTTGCTTTTAAATGAGGAGTCTCCTTTTCAGGCAACCGGCTTTGCAACTCAACTGGAGTTAGAAGCGACAGTAGTGAGACCACCTGTCCGGAAAACTGTTTTTTTGAAGCCCTATTTGCTTTAAGGCGCTTAGGATATTTTTCAACTTGCGCAAGAATGCCCTCAAAAGAAACTATGGAATTGTAGTTTTGCTTTTTGCTTCGAGTATTTTTGCGTGGTTTTTTCTCTTGTCCATACAGCACAATATCAGGAAAAAACAAAGTTCTGCCTGACAACTTTTCATAGGAATCCACTGTTGAGAGACCTGCTGAAGTGGAAGAACCTTTTTGTTCATCTAAAAAAAAAGGAGACCACTCTTTCCATGGCCAGTCACTCTCGCTGACTATACCAGGATACCAGTAAAATAAGGCCATTAACAACAAAAGGTGTAAAGTCAATGAAAAGATCAATCCGACTGAAAAACGCCATTTAAACGCCATAAGCTGATCTAACTATTTTTCACCGCTGCGGAACCAGGACAGCCGCGAAGAAAGATTATGAAAAAAATAATTCTTTTCCATAAAAATTAATTTTGCCTGCCTTGACGACTCCCGAATAAGAACTTCATCGCCAATTTCAAGTGGCACTTTTCTCTTTCCGTCCACAGATATGTAAATTTCTTTTTCATGAGTCTGCTCTGATATTTCGAGTCTGATTTGCGACTCTCTGGTAACGACCAAGTGTCTGGAGCGGAAATCGTATTCATTCAAGCCTGCGATAATCATGCAGCGCAGTTCCGGCATTACAATCGGCGAACCGGCAGCCAGCAAATACGCAGTACTTCCGGTGGCAGTCCCAACAATAACACCGTCTCCGCGAACTCGCCTAATATGCTGCTCGTTGATGTTCAACTCGACAGCGATTAAACGAGTGGCACCCCGGACAACAATTTCATTCACCGCATAATCAGTTCCATGAGGATGAATACACTCAAGTACTGTACGTTCACTGATTATATATTTTCCGTCCAATACACTTTGCAGCATTTCAGTCAACTCTTCACGGTCTCCCGCGGTCAGGAAACCAACATTTCCGAAATTGACTGCCAAAACCGGACACCCTGGGAAAAGGCTTAAAGCCGCAAGTACAGTTCCATCTCCTCCAAATGAGATAACTAAATCTAAACCGGCTTTACTTTCTTTTCCCTCTTCAAGGGGAAAAATTTCAATGCCATGAGGAACAAACCACTCTTGTAACAAATCCGTCACCGGATGTCCCATTTGCTGTGAAAAAATCCCTACTTTTTGCAACCTAATTTTATTTTCTTTAACCACTCTTTACTTTTTAAAATTTATCATGTCTTTACAGTATCTTCGGGCACTTTTGTCCTTCTTGTCAAGTGAAAAAGCATGACCCGTTGTCACCAGCACAAATTGACAGTCAAGATTATTTACTCGTGATACGTGCATAACTTGTAATCAGCCCAACTGATGGACTTTAATCCGATCCTGTATAACTCTTCCCTGCGAACGCATAAATGAGACTGGAGTAAAAGCTCATTTTGCAAAAATTGACAAAGTAACATGAGTTACTAAAAGATTTGTTTAAAAACTGTTTATTTATTCGTCTCAGACTTGCCTTTCTGCGACAAATGTGAAAACATTTACGGATTATAACCAATAACATTAATTTTAGACAACCGTGAACACATTTTTACGAAATATCGGTATCTGGCTCGTGATCGGATTAGTTATGCTGATGCTTTTTAATCTTGTCGGTCCAAGAGAATCAGACGAAAGAAAAATTTCATTCTCTGAATTTATTTCTCAAATTGAATCCGGGTCGGTGCTTGAGGTATCTATCCGTGGAAGTCAAATTCACGGTGTCAGTGACACAAATGGTTCTTTTCAAACTCAAGCCCCAAATTATCCAGCCTTATTTGAAATTTTAGACCGGCATCAAGTACGGGTTAGGGTTGAACCAACCGATCAGACCAATTTGTTTATGGCCATCCTGAACAGTTGGCTGCCAATGATCCTGATTATCGGAATCTGGCTCTTCTTCATGCGCCAGGTCCAAGGCGGCGGAAACCGTGCGATGGGTTTTGGAAAAATTCGCTCAAGAATTACCAAAACTGAAGACAACCCGGTAAAGTTTGAAGATGTACAAGGAATTGATGAATCACGCGAAGAATTGGAGGAAATTGTAGATTTTCTCAAAGATCCGGGGAAATTTGAACGACTCGGAGGTGAAATACCGCGAGGAGTTTTGCTGATGGGTGAACCTGGAACAGGAAAAACCCTGCTGGCTAAAGCAATTGCAGGTGAAGCCGTAGTTCCTTTTTTCAGTATCAGCGGTTCTGATTTTGTGGAAATGTTCGTTGGTGTTGGTGCCAGCCGTGTCAGGGACATGTTTGCGCAAGGTAAAAAACACGCACCGTGCATCATTTTCATTGACGAGATCGACGCTGTGGGGCGCAGCCGCGGTGCTGGACTGGGTGGAGGAAACGATGAGCGTGAACAAACACTCAATCAGCTACTAGTTGAGATGGATGGTTTCGAGGTCAATGAAGGCATTATTGTCGTAGCTGCGACCAATCGTCCGGATGTACTTGATCCAGCTTTGCTGCGCCCAGGACGTTTTGACCGGCACGTGGTTGTTCCTTCTCCGGATATTAAAGGTCGTGAAAAAATTCTAAAAACACACAGCAAAAACATCAAACTGGATAAAAAAATAAGTTTGAACAAAATAGCCCGCGGAACTCCAGGTTTTACTGGTGCAGATCTGGCCAACCTTGTCAACGAAGCAGCACTGTGGGCCGCACGTCAAGATAAAGAGACTGTGGGCAATGAGGATTTTGAATATGCGAGAGATAAAGTGATGATGGGAGCAGAACGAAAGAGTCTCTTGATTAGTGATGAAGAAAAAGAGACCACTGCCTACCATGAAGTTGGACATGCTCTTGTGGCTGCCTGCATTGAAGAAGTTGACCCGGTGCACAAGGTGAGCATAATTCCGCGTGGAAGAGCATTAGGAGTCACAATGCTCCTGCCCGAAGAAGACCGGCACAGCCACAATAGGCGCGCTTTGCTCGGGCAAATAGCCATGACAATGGGAGGACGGGCAGCAGAGCAATTGGTTTTTAATCGTTTCACCACAGGTGCCAGCGATGATCTGAAAAAAGCAACCGAATTGGCGCGGAAAATGGTTTGCCAGTGGGGCATGAGTGAAAAACTTGGGCCGCTGACTTATGCTGAAGATTCAGGACATGTGTTTCTGGGACGCGATTTACAGCAGCACAAGGAATTCAGTAATGAATCCATGCGTATGATTGATGAAGAAGTGCTTGAAATTCTTAATTCCTCTTATGAACGAGCAAAAACAATATTAAATACTTACCGAAAAGCACTTGAATCACTTGCCAAAACTTTACTGGAAAAAGAAACTATAGATGGAGAAAGTGTGCTGCAGGTTATACAGGAATTTGCTCCTAAAACTGATAAGTAGTGTTTAACAAAGATGATAGCACATCTTACAGTTTTTGAAGAAGATATGAATATTCCGCCAGGCACTTATCAGTGCCTGAAAAAACGCGGAGCATAGTAAGTACCAATGAACTAATAAATCACGCTCCAAGTTGAACGTGTCACTAAAGCGGACTTGGAACCACTTTCCCTTCCGGAGACTTCAGTGGAAACACTTTTACCTATCTTTACTGGTAATCTTTCCCTTCGCTGGCAAGATCTGTTTGATATAGTCCTCCTCTCCATTATTTTTTATCGTATCCTGCTCCTCATAAGGGGAACCCGCACCATTCCCATGTTAATGGGTTTTGTTTTGCTGTTGGCCCTTTATCTAGTTTCGCTGATTATGAATCTGGAAGCCACACAGATGCTTCTTGATAATTTGGGGCAATCGCTGGTGCTGGTACTCGTTGTTTTGTTTCAGACAGATATCCGAAATGCCCTGGCACAAATCGGAATCTTCACTCTTTTTCGTGAAAACTCTCAGCAAAAAAGAGATGTTGTAGAAAGCATCCTTCAGGCTTGTCTGGTAATGTCACAGCAGAGGATAGGAGCCCTGATTGTTCTTGAACAGGAAGTGGGACTTAAAAATTTCAGTGATCGCGGAACACAAATTAACGCCACAGTTAGTGAACCGCTTCTGCTGAGTATTTTTCTTCCAACATCACCTTTACACGATGGTGCGGTCATAATAAGCAACAAGGGTGATTTATTGGCAGCTCAGTGTATTTTACCGGTTTCGATGAACAGTGCCCTCAGCTCTTCTCTCGGCACGCGGCACCGTGCGGCTATTGGCTTGACAGAAGAAACTGATGCCGCGGTCCTGATTGTTTCTGAGGAGCGCAAGGAAATCAGTCTAAGTTTCCGCGGACAGTTGATTCGCGGCAAAAATGAAGATATTCGCAAAGCACTTTTAGAGGTTCTTGCAGGCAACATTCCAGCTGCTATCCAAGAAAAGGAAACAAAAGTCAGCACCCGCAAAGCAAGAACTGAGACCGTCGAAAAAATTCTTGAAAACCCCAAAACTTCGGCAGCCACAAATAATTCTCCTATTGAAACAAGCTGAGTCTACAAATGCGGATAAATGTATCTTTCAAAGTACTTGCCGTGATTTTGGCTGTTTTTGTCT
>JAKUUI010000062.1 GCA_022448485.1 SAR324 cluster bacterium | reverse complement strand
TGATTGAAGAACTGGGTGTAGTCAAACCCAGCATGTTTTTTGCGGTGCCACGCGTATATAACCGAATTTATGAATGACTAAGAGGGCAAATGCAGGAAAAACCAGGCTTTATTCGCTCATTGTTCTATGGAGGACTCAAGCAAGCCAAGCGGGAAAGAGAAGGTGAAACTCTTGGATTTCTGGATAATTTAACACTTACCCTGGCCCGTAAGATTATTTTCAAAAAGGTGTTGAACCGCTTTGGTGGGAATTTACGTATCGCTATTAGTGGTGCCAGCGCTTTGAGTCCGGAAGTAGCGGAGTTTGTCAATGATATTGGAATCAGTATTTATGAAGGTTATGGGCTCAGTGAAAATACAGCTGCACTTTCAGTTAATTATCCAGGCGTAAGGCGTTTTGGTTCTGTCGGCAAACCATTGCCTGGAGTACGGATCGAAATTGACAAATCAGTAGAAGGATCCAAAGAGGAAGATGGAGAGGTGATAGCATATGGAGAAAATATAATGCTTGGCTACCACAACCTGCCGGAAAAAACAAAAGAAAGTATTAATGACGATGGAGGATTGCGTACAGGTGACCTAGGGCATTTGGATGCGGACGGCTATCTCTACATCACTGGACGTGTGAAGGAACAGTACAAACTTGAAAATGGCAAGTATGTGGCACCAGCGCCTTTGGAAGAATCTCTGAAATTGAGTGCATATATTGACCAAGTGATGCTTTACGGCTTCAATCGTCCACATAACGTGGCTGTGATTGTTGCAGCAATGCCTGCTGTGGAAAAATTTGCTGAAGAAAAAGGCATTTCTGGAAGGGGAGAAAGCCTTTTAGGTGATCCCCTTGTTCGAGAATTGTTCCAAAAACAATTGGAACACTATGGAAAAGATTTTAAAAGTTTTGAACGTCCCCAAAATTTTGCTCTGCTTTCAGAGGAGTGGGGTATCGACAATGGACTACTGACTCCAACTCTTAAACTGAAACGAGAGGTGGTAGAGGATCAGTTCAGGTCGCAGATTGAAAGCCTTTATTCTTAATCCGTTTTGATTCGTTTGGTCTTGTGATTGGCCTGTCATTTCTGCTAGTCCCTGAGCTTTTGATGTTTTCTTAGCGTCATGCAAATTCAAGTCTCTAATCTGAACAAAAGTTACTTTGACGGAGAGGGCAGGAAGCTGCACATTTTACGTGGCCTCAATTTTGAGGCAAAGTCTGGTTCGACTGTTGCGATCGTTGGTGCCTCGGGAACGGGGAAGAGCACTTTTCTGCATACAATTGGAACTTTGGAAAGTATAGACGAGGGGCAGTTGTGTCTAGACGGTAGAGATTTGACCAACTTAACACGTGATCAGGCTGCACAGTTCAGAAATGAGAAAATCGGTTTTATCTTCCAGTTTCACCAGTTATTGCAAGATTTTACTGCACTTGAAAACGTGATGATCCCCCAGCTGATTCAAGGTGAAAACGCTGAGGTTATCCAGAAGAACGCTCTGGATCTGCTGGAAAAAGTCGGACTATCTGAGCGTGCCGGACATAAGCCGACACAGCTTTCCGGAGGAGAACAGCAGCGGGTCGCGATTGCACGTGCTTTGGTCAATCGACCGCGGGTTGTGCTGGCAGATGAGCCAACTGGAAACCTTGATGAAGAGACTGGTGACCAGGTAATGGAAATTTTGTTGCGTCTTAATTTAGAGAATGAAACGACACTTATTATGATAACCCACAACAATAGCCTCGCATCTGTAATGCAGTATCAGCATCGTATGGAAAATGGAAAATTACATTTACTGACGAATGATTAAGAGCTTCCGCAACAGAATTTCTAGACTGCTTGATTCCTGCTTTTTTCAAACCTGATGAACTTCCTTTCTTCTGTTTTTCGTTTTTTTGTGACGATTGCCTTCTTAGGTCTCTTGTCTTCAAGTATTTCCAAGCCCCTTCTGAATGCCCAAACGACAGACAGTTCCACTTTTTCTGCTCATATTTCCGAGATTGAAATAAAAGGCACCTCAGATTTAGAAGCCTCTCAAATCCTGTTTTTGATAGGAAGTCAAGTTGGTGAACCTTTATCTCGAAAGACAGTTCGCAGGGATATCCACTCCATTTATCAAATGAAACTATTTGAAGATGTTCAGGCAGAAGTAAAACTGCAGAATGAAGCAGAATCTGGTGCAAAAGGATATTTGCTGCGCTTTGTGGTAAAGGAACGTCCACGTTTGGCAGAAGTGAAACTAGTTGGTGTAACGCTGGTTGAACGGACAGTAATTGAAGAAAAGATGACCTTGCTTCAGTATGATCCGTATGATCCAGAAAAAATTGCAGTAAATGAGCAAATTATTTTGGAGTATTACCGTAGCGAGGGTTATCCCAGGGTTCGTGTGAACAGTAGAATTGAAGCTGTCGAACCTGAGCTTGAAACTGCAGGAAACAAGTTCCGTGTTGTTTTTGAAATGGAAGAAAAGCCCCGCGTTTACCTCTCAGATATTTATATTTCTGGTGCCGAATTTTATTCCGAACTTGAAATCAAACGATTCATCCTGAGCTCTGAAATCGATTGTGTATCCTGGGCTAACCAGTCAGGTCTTTTCCGTGAAGAAATGATCAATCAAGACTTGTTCATGATAACTCAGCACTATTTAAAAAAAGGCTTCATCAAAGTTTTTATTGATAAGCCGGAGGTGACGCTAATTCACAATCCGGATTATAGTCGAGTCGATGTACGGTTGAATATTTCAGAAGGAGATCAGTATTTCACCGGAAAGATTACAGTCTCAGGAGATATTTTGGGTGAGAAGGAAAAGTTGATGGAAGGCATCTTGCTGGAAGAAGGTGAAATCTATAACCCATTTCTGCAAAACAGGGATCGCTCTGGAATCAGTGAGATTTACCATGAGCGGGGTTATGCCTTTGTCAGGGTTGTTCCGGAAACCAAGATTCACGAAGAGACTAAAACAGTTGACGTAATTTACCACATTACAAAAGGTGAGAAAGCCTATATTGGCCGTTTGGAAATTGCGGGAAACAAGGAAACACGTGATCATGTGATTCGACGTGAGTTTGAATTACAGGAAGATGAGCTATTTAATGGTAAAAAACTGCGTCTCAGCCAGGAAAATCTTAACCGCTTAGGATTTTTTCAGTCCGGAGTGATCTTAGAGCGTACCCCACGCGATCAAGAGGACAATATGTTGGATATCCTTGCGCGTCTTAAAGAAGCACAAACCGGCACTTTTCAGGCACAAGTGGGGTACAGTGATTTTTCCGGATTCAGTGGTGGAGTGACATTATCAAAGGGCAACTTGTTTGGAACAGGAAGAACTTTGCGTTTGAGTGCCCAGTTTGCAGAACAGAGTGTTCAACAAAAATTTGACACAACATTGATTGATCCAAGGCTCTTTGATTCACAAGTTTCAAGTTCTGTCTTTGCATCAAGGAGCAAAGTCCAGGATTCAACAGAATTTGAACGTGGTGTAATCACAGAGAACAATTACGGTTTCAGTTTGGCGATGCCGCTGTATTTCCGGGATTTACGTTTCGGAACTCAAATCAGCTCACTAGACCGCATCTTTTCTGATTCCGGAGATGATATTTATAAGCACTCTGTTTCACCGTCGCTGACCTACAACACTGTCAATCATCCAGTCTTTCCAAGCGGTGGGATCAAAACTTCCTTTCGTGTGATCCAGACCGGTACACCTTTCGGTGGAAATATCCAGTTACGGGAATACCGCCTTCAGTATCAGCAATTCTGGGCAATGAACCAGGAAAACACATTAATATTGATGGCCAAAGGACGTTTGGGGTTATTGCAAGAACAAGGAGGTTCTCCGATTCCATCTGAGGACCGTTATCGGCTTGGAGGAATCGATTCCGTACGAGGGCATTATTATTATAACATTGCCGGGCCTTACGGTCCCAGCGAGCAGCGGATCTACCGTCAATATCGGGTGGTCACAAACGAGCTCGGCTACCAGCAGACAAAAATTTATGACAGCAGAACTGTTGGGTTGAGTGCAGACGAATTACAGGAATTGAAAAGCGGTGGAATTTCTGAGAGAGTCTTTAGTCTTGAATTACTGTTTCCACTCAGTCAAGATGAAAATAGTTTTGTCCGCGGACTGGTATTCCTGGATGCAGGAAATGTGAATGTGGAATCAAGGCAATATCAACTGCTTGGTGAAAAAGAACCACGGTTCTTGGATTTGCGTAAAAGTGCGGGCTTTGGTTTTCGGGTAATAACACCAATGGGTGTGCTGCGTTTTGAATATGGTTCAAAATTGGATAAGCGTCCCCATGAAACTCCAGATCGTTTTGAATTTACTATCAGCGGTTTATTTTAAAACCTGCTCCAGAACCGCCAGGCGTGAACTGTATCCGTATATCAACAAATGAGCAGCTCTCAAGTATCATCAGCAATCCACCAGCAAGTGAAGCAGGCACGTGAAGCGTCCCTTGTTTTGGCGAACTTGGATAATTTCCATAAAAACAAAATACTTCATAAATTGGCTGAAGCGTTGCGTGAAAACTCGGTCGTGATTTTGGCTGAGAATGCCAGGGATATGACTGAGGCCGGCACAATGCTGGAGCGTGGAAAGTTGTCTGTAAGTGCCCGCAATCGTGTTTTGCTCAACCACGCAAAGATTGAGCAAATGGCACAAAACTGCGAAAGTGTTGCCGCACTTCAGGATCCATCCGGAAAAATAATTCAGGCTACCCGGCTTGACGAAGGACTTGATCTCTATCGTGTTTCTTGTCCAATAGGAGTCATTCTGGTAATTTTTGAATCACGTCCGGATGTGGTCATTCAAATTTCTGCATTGGCACTAAAATCCGGAAATGCCGTAATTTTAAAAGGAGGCAAAGAAGCCCAGAATTCAAATAGCGTCTTAGCCGGCATCATTCGGGATACTCTGGCCAAAAGTGATAATGCTCTGGAAAATGCTGTCAGTTTGGCGGAAAGCAGGGATGAAGTAGCTCAGCTGGTGAAAATGAGTGCGGAGCTTGATTTAATCATTCCTCGCGGGAGCAAAGAATTGATTCAGCATATTCACAAAAATGCAGAAGTTCCCGTGCTGGGACATGCAGATGGGCTTTGTCATGTGTATCTGGACCAAGCTGCAGATGAAGCGAAAAGCATTGAGGTTACGCTTGATGCAAAACTGGATTATCCAGCCGTTTGTAATGCTGCAGAAACTTTACTCGTTCATCAAAAGTATCCGAATCAGTGGCTGGCAGAAATTTTACGGAAAATGCAGGAAGCAGGCGTAGAATTGAGGGTTTGCCGGGAAACGAGAAAACGTCTGGAAAGATTTCCGGAGTTAAAGTTAACTACTGCAATTGAGGAAGACTGGACAATGGAATATACCGATTTGATCATTTCTGTTAAATCGGTCAAATCTGCAGAGGATGCAGTCATACACATCAATCATTTTGGCTCTAAGCATACCGAAACAATAGTAACTGAAAATTCACAACTTGCCGAGTGGTTCATGAATATGGTGGATGCAGCAGGAGTATTTTGGAATGCATCAACTCGTTTTGCAGATGGATTCCGCTATGGATTGGGAGCCGAAATTGGAGTTAGTACCAGTAAAACCCATGCACGCGGGCCTGTTGGACTTGAGGGTCTGGTGATTTACAAATACAAACTGTACGGCAATGGTCAGGGAGTAGGACGTTATGGTCACGGCAAGCGGGACTTTCTTCATGAAGAAATTACTTAGTAATAATTTATTTTATTTTTTTTCTAACCAGAATTTGAAGTTGTCATGTATAAATTACAATTGGATCGTGAATTAACCAAAGTTCTAGCAGGAGCATCAAAAGAAATCAGGGACTGGGTAGTCAATGCAATCGCAAACATTGTTGTTGCGGATAATATAATTGAGAAACATGAGTTTGTTGCTTTGCAGGAAGCAATTGGCCTGCTCGATAACAAGGATGAAATTCACGATTTAATGAACAAGGTGAAAGAGAGGAAACTTGACGAGGTAGAAAAAATCAGCATGGATCCTGGTTTTGCGCTAAATGTGTTCTTTATTCTTGCGGCAATTGCGGTGATAGACGGTAATCTCAAGAAAAGTGAAGCAGACTTGTTGAAAAAATGTGGGGTTTGCCTAGATTTGGAAAATGATTTGATTCGTGCAGTCACGAGCTGGACACTGAAACAAATGAGTATCAACAGTAAGTTCAGTAAAGATTTGAATAGCAGCAATAAAGACCGCGAACGCATCATTAACAGTACCATAATTAATTGAAATAAACAGACATCATACTGAAAAAACTTGCTTTCCTTAGCTTATTCTACTAATATTCATACATAAATTATCGTTTTATTGAGTCACTTTACGTATTTCTTTACAGAGCCTTATGCCTGCCTGTTTACTGACTTGTTTTGTCCGGCTGTTTTCGTTCTCTCCTGCTTTGTTTTTATTTGTATTGTTGACAAGTTCCGGTTCAGCAGCAGCACAATCGCATTTTGTACCTCTGGAAAGAGGTGATGTTTCTGAGCGAAAAGAGCATCTGACTTTTTCACCGGGAGTTGAATTATCCGGCGATTACAGATTCCGTACTACAAAGATTAAATCAACAGCTCTTCCTGCATCAAGGACTGGAACAAATTCTCCAGAAGAGTTTTCTTTTGACCAGGATCTGCGACTGCTTTTGCGCTCAACGGTGCATCGTACAATTTCCATTAACCTGGAACTTGCTACGAATCAGGAGCCGATTTATCAGTCTGATATTAGGGCATCACGCAGTTCACGGATGACTGGTGCAGAATCGCAAACTGCAAATATCACAGCAAGGCAATCGTATCTGGAATTCAACAGAAACCCGAATGAAGAAACAAAAATCGGCAAACACATAATTAATATTGGAGACCGGAATGGCAAGGTCTTTTCCGGAATTCTCAGTGGTTTTTCTCAGCGCTGCAAAGCGGGAACTTGGTGTTATGAAATCGGTGGAATGAAACTTTCTTCTGCAGATGGAGACTGGCTTTATTTCTTTTCGTTGGATTATCCTTTTTGGCATGAAGTGGATTCTCAGGGTGAAGTCGTTGATTCTTTTCGGATTGAGATGTTCCGTGTTAAATACACAGAGCACGATGTTCCTTTGGGGTTGAATAATATTCCTGCTAGGAGACTTTCCAGCAGCGCGCTTTCCAGCTTGGAAAGCGGGGGTTTCACTTCAGGAAGTGCCTGTAACAGCAGTCTTGCAGGTTATACGCTGAACTCAAGCTGTAAACCGATTTACTACAATGCACACGAACAGGAGTATTTTGGACTCCGCATGCAGTGGGAAACACCAGCTTGGGCGGTTTATGCTGATATTATTTCAAATCAGGGCAATCGGAATTATTACCAGTATGATGACAGGCACAACCTGGATAAAAGGAAAATTTCAGGTGGAGCAGCTGAATTGGAACTCAGCTGGAAAAAACCTGGAGAGGAATATGAGCTGGTCGGTATGATGGCCAGCGGAGACGAGCAACTGGAGGACAGCAGCAGAAAAGGCACAAATTATCTCCGGGGTCTGAAAAGCTTTCACGAAATTTCACCGGGAACATACCGCGGAACCCAGTTTTATTTTAACGGAAGCAGTCCTGATCCGAAAAGCGGAACCGGTTTGGGACACTCAATTAACAATACCCAAATGGGCGGTTTTCGTTATCGCTATGACATTCCAGAAACAACCGCAGTTTACCGTTTTGCTCTTTACGAACTAAAGCGCATCAAGCCTGTGCTTGACGCAAACGGCACGAAATCAAGTATGATCGGCGTTGAGTGGGACAATACCTTTACACTAAAAGTGGCCGGGCACGCAAATCTGGACTTGGATTTAAACGTATTTCAACCGGCAGGAGCCTTCAGTTACAATGACCACACAGTGCCTACTGGAAGGAAAGATATGATTTTACACTTTGCCGGACGCTTGACTTACTCATTCTGAACTGTCGATTATCGCAAACAAAAGAGGAGCTATGAAACAAAAAAGAGTCGCAAAAATTGAGCGTATTACCAATGAAACAAAAATTAAACTGGAACTGAATCTTGACGGTTCCGGAAAAACTGAAATAAAAACCGGAATTGGTTTTTTGGATCACATGCTAAATTTATGGGCTTTTCACGGTTTGTTTGATTTGAAAATAAAATGCAGCGGTGATTTGGAAATTGATGCTCATCACACAACTGAAGATATAGCAATTGTGCTGGGGAGTGCGTTAGCAAAGGCAGTTGGTGAAAAGAAAGGGATTTCCCGTTACGGCCATGCCTATGTGCCAATGGACGAAGCCTTAATCAGGGCAGCATTGGATTTGTCAGGACGTTCTGAATTTGTGTTTTCAGGCGAGTTTTCTCAGCAGACCATTGGTCAGTTGGATACTCAAATGATTACCCACTTTTTCAGATCACTGGCCATGTCGTCCGGGATGACTCTGCACATGGTTATACTTTATGGAATCAATGATCATCACAAATGTGAAGGGCTGTTCAAGGCTTTGGGTCGAGCTTTACGTGTTGCCGTTGAGTTAGATCCACGGCGCACAGAAGTAGTCTCAACAAAGGGAACTCTCTGAACGGCATGAATGTAATCATCGATTACAAAGTTGGAAATCTGCATAATCTGAAAAACGCACTGGATTTTTCTGCAGTGGAAAATCAGCTCGTTTCTGATGCAGATGAAGTTAAGAATGCGGATAGAATTCTGCTCCCGGGAGTCGGGGCTTTTGCTCCGGCGATGGAACATTTGCGGAACTCCGGAATGCTTGAAGCTCTGCAGGAAAAAGTTAAGGCAGGAACTCCGCTGCTGGGAATTTGTGTCGGCGCACAATTGCTGATGGACGAAAGTGAAGAAGACGGTAGTCACGCCGGACTGAGCTGGATTCCAGGAAAAGTGAAACGTTTTCAGCACGAGCTTAAAATTCCGCAGATGGGCTGGAATCAAGTATCTCAGCAGCAGAAAGATCCGCTTTTTCTAGAAGTTGCTGATGAAATGCACTTTTATTTTGTGCATTCATATCACTTGCAGCCGGAAAACAGTGAGCACGTTTTAGGTCTCAGCAATTACGGATATGATTTTGCCTCAGTTGTATGTAAAGACAATTTGTGGGGGGTTCAGTTTCATCCAGAAAAAAGTCAGAATGCAGGTCTGCAGCTGCTGAAAAATTTCTGCACCCTCACTTAGTATTGTGTCAAGGCATAAAATCTTTGATTATCAGGCATTCACCCTCCCTCATTTTTTCGAGGAGTGGCCGGGGTGCTGTAAAATTAGCATTAAACCACTCCTAATCTCTCCTTGAAAAAAGGAGTGAAAGACATTTTGAGATATTACTGAAGTTTAGCCTTGACGTAGTGCCTGCGGTGTGTCGACACATCATTTATCCGTGATAATCGGTCGTAGAATTTAATCTGCAGATATTTCACGAACAACATTAAACCTTGAATAAAAAAAGAATAATGGCTCTTGAAAAAACTTTTTCAATCATTAAACCAGACGGCGTAAGCCGGAACCTTATCGGAAAAATCCTCAGCCGGTTTGAAGAAAACGGCCTGCGCATTGTTGCCACAAAAATGATTCACATGTCAAAACGTGAAGCAGAAGGATTTTATGCTGTACATCGGGAACGACGTTTCTTTGGTGAACTGACGGAATTTATGTGTTCCGGTCCAGTTGTGGTCTCAATTCTGGAAGGAGAAAATGCAGTTACACATCACAGAGAAATCATGGGGGCAACAAATCCTGCTGAGGCAGCTGAGGGTACGATTCGTCGGGATTTTGCTGAAAGTATTGGGGAAAACACTGTCCATGGTTCAGACAGTCTGGAAAACGCTGCCATTGAAAGTTCTTATTTCTTCTCGCAAATTGAGCAGGTAAACTCTGTTGCCTGACTCGCAAAACGACGGATCCGGGATAAGTGCCGGCCTCTGTGGATTTACGCTTCCGCTTCAATCCGCGGAATCAAATTTTTCCATATTTCATCCGGCCTTCCATTTTGCAAAGATGAGTGCGCCAGGGGCGTTGTCTCAAGTGACAGATCCTGTCGGATTTTTTTCAACTGTTTTTGAATCTGTCCGCGCTTTAATTTGTCAACTTTGCTGGCCACAATCAGAACCGGCCGCTGATAATGGTCCAGCCATTCTTTGAGCTGTCGATCCTGTGCAGTCGGCCCGTGTCTGCTATCTACAATCAGCACTACATTCCGGAGGGTTTCCCGCTCCTGCAAATATGCCTCTATCAGTCGCTGCCACTGTTTGCGGACATTTCCCGGAACTTTGGCAAAACCATATCCGGGAAGGTCAACAAAATGAAATTCATCGTTGATCTTAAAAAAATTTATTAACTGCGTTTTTCCTGGAATGGAACTGGTTTTAACCAGTTTCTTACGATTGAGCAGAGAATTGATCAATGTAGATTTTCCTACGTTTGAGCGGCCTGCAAATGCGATTTCCGGAAGAGTTGTAGCTGGAAATTGCCACGGCGTAGCCGCACTGAGGATAAATTCTGCAGAGCGGATTTTCATTTGTCTTTATCTTCCTCTGACGGATCCGGATCAAGGATTTCCACATCTGTGGGCTCAATGACTTCCTCAGCCGCAGGACTCGCGGATTCTGCTGTACCGGCCAGCGGGGTGCGGAACAATTGATTTGAGAATTTAGCCAGTTGATCCACATTCAGCACTTGCTGACGTTGAGCTAAATCAAAATAGAGCAAGCATGTTAGCAGTGAAGCAAAGGGGTAAAACAGCAGGGATGCTAAATATTGTGTCCAGCGGATTGCCAGGTGAATGCCAGGATCACTCAAAATTTCAGACAGGTTAAATGGAAGTGCCTCATTGTCATTCGGATCAATATTTAAATTCAAGTCCGGCATGAACAAGGTGAAGAGTAAAGCAAAAACAAAAAACTGCATAATCGTGCTGATCACTACAACCACAAATACGCGTGACAAATCACCGCGGGCTAGCCGTATGCTCCTCACCATTGCGCGCATACCACGAACTCCTTCAACGATAAAAACCGGTTGCGCCATTGAAGTCAGCAATAATCCTACAAGCCATAGCGACACTAACAGAATACTGAAGGGAAAAGCTAGCCTCAGCCCAATTACGCCTGTGATGAAAAGTAGATATTGCAGGATAGCTACATGGATTGCCCCCAGAAATAGAGGTGAACGGAACGCACGTAAAATTCCAAGTGATGGAAAATAACTGCCAAATGCTTTGCCAATCACACCTAGTGTGATTGCTCCCTCCAATAGATGTACAGACAGAAAAAATAATATACTCTCTGTTTCACCCCACTCTGCAAAACCAATGAGAAAAGCTGGTGCAATCAGTGTGGCAGTCAAAAATAAAATTGGAATAATATTTTTTTGGTAGAGTCTTCCGCTCATGATGAACAAGGATGGAATACTGTGACTGTAATTGAGTAAATTCATAATGTCTGTTGAAATTATTTGAAAAAACGTTTGTTATCCAGCATACAAAGCCTGTCACGGTATGACAAGCAAAAGCGCATAATGGAATCTTAAAGGTAGGTAAAGCCTTGCAAAAAGCTTGCACGGACCGGTCTCCTCAGTTAGGATTAATGCGTTTGAAAAGTTAATGGTTTTTCAGACCAAATCTGTAAAGGAGAGGTGACCGAGTGGCCGAAGGTGCGTGATTGGAAATCACGTGTGCGGGCAACCGTACCGAGGGTTCGAATCCCTCTCTCTCCGCCACACATACTTCCATGCGAATCCAACCAAATCCGCTAACTATTAAATAGTTTAATATATTTAACTAGTTAGCAATCCACAAGTATCCACATTCTTCCATT
>JAKUUI010000061.1 GCA_022448485.1 SAR324 cluster bacterium | reverse complement strand
CGAACCTGAGCCCGAACCTGAACCCGAACCTGAACCCGAACCTGAACCCGAACCTGAACCTGAACCCGAGCCTGAACCAGAACCGGAGCCGGAACCAGAACTGAAGGCCAGTTCAGAAGGCTTAGAGCAACTTCCGGATTTGAAACTTGGGGCTAACGAAAAAATAGAACATGAAGTAGTCCCTAAAACTGACAAAGCAGAAATTTCAGCAGATTTTGAGGACCATGAAGAGACAAAAATTGCAGATCCAAAGGAAACGCCTGTTTCTGAAATTCAGGTAAAAGATCTGCAAGAAACGACTGTTGAAAAAACAGAGGTACCTGAACAGCCTGAGATTGTTGAAGAGGATGAAACCTTAGTTGAGAGAGATACTGATTCCTCACAAGTTGCAACTATTTCTCAAGAGTTATCTGAGATAAAAAAACTTCCTTTGGAAGATTTGAAGGCTTTGGAACAAACTATTCCTGAATCAAGTAAAAAAAAGAGAGTTTCACTCACACATATTTTAAAAGGGTTTACAGTAAATACAAAAAATTTGAACCTCAAAAAGATAAGAAAACAGGGTAAGCTTTCTGTATCAGACATGTCTCAGGCAACTGAAGTAATTACAAAGAACTCAGCTCTTTTTGCCAAGGGAAAATCGAAAATTACTAGGAATATCCCTAAATTGAGTGTTGTGCAGCATAGGGATTATTTGCAGGAATTGGACAGTTACATTCTCGATAAATGGAAATTACCAGCAGAATTAAGTGCCCACTTGGTAACAAAAGTAAAGCTCGTTATTGCGAAGGATGGAACTCTGCTGCAGTATTCACTAGTTAAAGTCTCAGGAAACAGGATTTTTGATCAGTCAATTAAATCCTTGTTTAATAAATTGGAGACTTTACCACCTTTGCCTGAAAATTTTGAAGGCAAACTGACTGAAATCGGGCTGAAATTTTCGCCCCTTTAGATATACACTTCATTTAGTGTATAAACGTTCAAACCACAATCACAGGAGACTGTATGAAAATTATATTTAAGCTAACTTTACTTTTTGGAGTTTCTCTCTATCTTGTTTTGCCGGCTTTGGCTCTTAGTTATTACGATATAAACAAGCCTGGTATCGAAAAACTCAAACTCTCCATTACTGCTAATGGTAGTTCAGACATAATAGATCCAGTGGTTGAACAGTTACGCAGTCAAATGCAAAAAACTCTGCTGTTCAACATTGTAGACGATTCGGATGAGGCTACTTTTAATCTTGATATAAATCCTACACCTGATCAAAAAATCATTTCAGTAAAACTGAGTGGGGCTCAAGGTACAAGTTTTGAGGCAATTACTAAAGGTATGAAATTTAGTAATGAGGATGGGGAATATATTAATTTAAAATCATCTCAACTGGGTAATTTTCTCACCGACAAATTAATGGGCATCAAAGGTTCCTTGGGAAGTATCCTTGTGTGGTCAGCAGCTAAAAAAGGAGAGGGTCAAAATTCTCTAATAATGCAACGTTTTGGTGCAGAAAAGAGTCAGAAAGTTACCTATAATTTTTATAATAATACTGGCGTAAGCTGGAATCCCAAAGGGGATGCTATTATCTATTCTGCACAAACTGGTAATGGATCAGAAGTCCTCTGGCAAGGCTTCCTTCCATTAAGATTAAAGTCGGAGAGTATTTATTTTGATGAAGGTAAGGGCAGCAGTGCCTCATGGGGAAGTAACGGAAAAGTTTATCTTGCAAAATATATGGGCGGAAAAAATACAGATATTATCGAATACGAGTTTGTTACTGGGGGAACTACGCCTTCGTTGGAAAGGATACGCAGGATAACTAAACATTCAGCTATTGAAACTGAACCAGTCCTTTCACCTGATGGAGAGACACTTGCGTACATATCCGATAAAACTGGCAGCCCTCAAATATACCTGATGGATCTGAGTACAAAAAAATCCAGGCGTCTCACACTGAGTGACAAGTATAATATTAATCCAGCCTGGTCTCCAGATGGCTCTATGATTGCGTATTGCAACGTAAAAAATAATAAGTCAACTGTCTTTCGCCTCGGCGTTGCTGATAATATAATAGGCTTGGGGCGTCAAGTTTCTCCTAATGGTATGAATGCCGAAAGTCCGGTTTGGTCTCCAGACGGCTCCATGATTGCCTATTCTGGAAATCAAGGCACAGGTAAAGGAAGTAACTGGAAAATTTATTATTCTCTTTCTTCCGGAGGTTCTGCTAGTAGACTTACCAATTCTGCTGATGGAATTAATGAAACAAATCCAGCTTGGAACTCTGGATTGAAATGAAATATGGTGATTCCTTTACCCCTTGTTTTGAATCGACTTTCAGTTGCAACTATTCTGGCAGTGGGTTTGTTTTTTTTTACTTCTCCTTTAATTGCACAAACAAGCGACGTTAAGAAAGTTAAGCTTTTGGTTGCACGTTTACAGCTGCAACTGATGCAGGTTCAAGAAAAATTATCAGAAAAGGAAAATCTGCAATTGTCTCTGCTGGAGCTGCACAAGGCAAAAATCGAGACTCTGACTAAAAGCAACCTTGAATTAGCTGAAACACTTGGTATTCTGAAATTTAAAATCTTAGTACTTGAAGAAAAGCTGGAGGAATATCAAAGCAAAAGCAGCAGCTCACAGTTTTCAGAATTGAATCAATTTGCAACAATATTGGCTCTGGCCTCTGTGGGTGAAACCAGCACGCTTGAGGCTCTAGTATTGGAACTGATCAACAAAGGGAACAACTTACAAAAAGATTTATTAATTTTGCTGTTGGCGGAGACTCAAAAGAATCATGGTTTATTGGAACTAAGTCTCAGTTACTACGGTGCATTGATTTCTGACTACCCAAATAGTCCATATTTAAATCGGGCAATATTCGAAGCAAGCGAATTACTAGGCAAATTGGGGCACATCGAAGAACAAAAGTCAATGCTACTAGTCCTGAAGGAAAGTGACGACCCGTACGGCGAGTTGGCTCGGGAAAAAATATGTCATCAGTTCAAGATAGAAGACCCGCTTTTTTGCGGGGTTTTGTTTGGTGAGTTGGTGAATGATGAATGGGTTTGGTTCAAGAATGGGGATGAGAAAACTGATAGTAAATATGAGGGTGAAATCAGAAAAGGTGTTCCAAATGGAAAGGGAACCCTCATTTTCCCCGATGGGAAAAAGCATGTAGGGAAATTCAAGGACGGGAAGTTTCAACCGGTTATTGTTGAAAAATCCAAAAGAGTAAAAGTGTTGACAAATATTGAATAATACACTGAATTTAGACAATGTTCTGTGGTTTCTATTGCCTCAGGTAAAGAAATAAAGCCAGTTATTGTTGATTTTCACTGCTTATAGAAATATTACATTAATTGGCCAGGGAAGGTTCCTGGTTCGTTATTCTGCCATTGGCAGTTTGTCAATTTATTACCCGGATGAAGAATTAGGCACCCCACTTGCAAAAAAAACCTTTATGGGTTATATTTGACCAGATGGTTTTTACTGTCTCGCATTTCGCCTGACAGGAGTTTACCTGTTAAAAAATTTGCAACACAGATGAGGTATGTAATGAAAAACATAATATTGCTGATTGTTTGGGCCACTACGATTGCTTTTCTGTTTACTCTTTCAGGGTTTACACAAAAGTCGGCGGAGGTAGATCCTGTGGCGAAAGCTGAAGAACAACCCAAAGCTGATGAAGCTAAAGCTGATGAACCTGAGGCTGAAGAACCTGAGGCTGAAGAGCCTCAAGATGAAGAGCCTGATGAAGAGCTTAAAGCTGGAGAGCCTAAAGCTGTAGAGCCTGAAGCTAAAGAGCCTGAAGTTGAAGAGCCTGAAGTTGAAGAGCCTGAAGTTGAAGAGCCTAAACCGGAACCTAAACCGGAACCTAAACCGGAACAAACTGTAGAAGTGCAGAAGGCAGCTGAAGTACAGGAAGTTGCTGAAGAAAAGAAAGCTGCAGTAGTGGTTGCTGAACAACAGCAAGAGGTTGCAAAAGAAGAGGCGCAAATAGCCGTTGAGCAAGATGCCGAAAAAAGTATTGAAGCTCCTAAAGCTGTCACCATCATTTCAGCTCCGCCTGAAGAGCCTGAAACAGCCATTCAAGATTTGGGAATGGTCTATTTTGCCTACGACAAGAGTATTATCACCCCGGCATTTGAGGAGGTTATCCAGGAAAATTACGAATGGATTGCTGAAAATCCCGATGTCCAAATACAATTGGAAGGTCATTGTGATGAGCGGGGCACAAATGAGTACAACCTAGCTTTGGGTGAACGGCGCGCAAAGGCAGTCTTCGACTACCTTGTCAGCCTTGGAGCCAGTCCATCACAATTTTCCTTGGTCAGTTTCGGCGAGGAACGTCCTGCAGCTTCCGGAAGCAATGAATCTGCCTGGAAGCAAAATCGAAGAGTTGAGTTCACCCGCTTGTAAACACTTTGCAACTCTGTCACGAACTTCGACTGCACCTTGAATTATGCTCACCGAATGGCTAGGCGAAACGAGCATAGTTGGGATGGTGCTGAGTGGCAGTCTCATTGCAAAGCTGGTGTTGCTCATTTTGGCCTTGATGT
Source organism: SAR324 cluster bacterium (assembly GCA_022448485.1). Taxonomy (GTDB): domain Bacteria; phylum SAR324; class SAR324; order SAR324; family NAC60-12; genus Arctic96AD-7. Next base: position 7,526 of record JAKUUI010000061.1, on the reverse strand, counting down.
CGGCCCTTTCCTGGGCCATCATCATTATTAAGGCACTTCAGTATTACAATATCCGCAAAGAAGACAAGAAGTTTTATCAAATCTACCTCAACGAATCCAGTCTAAATCAAATCAAAAAAGTTTCTTCGGAATATCTTTTTTCAGCTTTTTCATTCATGTTTTCTGCTACCTATCAGGAAGCAGCCAGAATGAGTCAACGCATTCAGCGTTCTTCTCCGAGTATTGCAGAAAACAATTCGATGCTCCCTCATCTCAGTCTGCAACTGCAACGAGTGATCGAAAAGACTATCAATGAACGACACACTTTCATCGAAAACCGTTTAAATGTTCTTGCAACCATCTCCAGTGCCGCACCTTTCATTGGATTGTTCGGAACAGTCTTAGGAATTATCAACTCCTTTCAGAGCATTGGAACAACAGGAGTAACAAGTCTTGCTTCAGTTGCTCCCGGCATTTCTGAGGCCCTGGTTGCAACTGCAGCAGGATTACTCGCCGCAATACCCGCATTAATGGCATACAACTATTTTCGCAATCAGTCTCGACTCTTAACTAATACCATGCGAAATTTTGGCATGGAACTTACTAATCGTTTTGAATGGATAGTGAATGGGAGGCTCCTGGGAGGAGAATGAGCCGCTGAGCGAGATCAATGTCACACCATTTGTTGACGTTCTGCTGGTGTTGTTGATCATCTTTATGGTAACTGCGCCAATCGTTAACCATGTGATTCAGGTGGATCTTCCGGAAGACAGCTACAATCAGGATACAATGAAGCCCATGCAAGAACCGCTTAGAGTGGTGATTGACAAGGCTGGCGTACTGTATTTAGGGAACACCCGCATCGGCGGAAGCAAAGATGACGAAAGCCATCGAATACTCCAGGATAAAATACGGCAATGGACTAAGGGTAGGAGGCAGCCATGGCTTGTCGATGTGGAAGCTGATGAAAAAGTTGACTACGGAGCTATTGTTCCAGTGATAGCCCGACTCAAAGAACAAAAAGTAAACATGAATCTGGTTATTAGGCCCAAACGAAAAAATAGATAATTATTTCAGCTGTTGTCCTCTTTGATGACAGTTGCATCTTCTTTGATAGCAGTTGTGTCCTCTTTGATGACCGTAGTATTTTCTTCAATTTTTGCCTGATCTTCTTTGTTTTTCTTTGTTGCACTTTTAAAGTTGGTAATCATTCCGCCAAGTCCCTCACCAATCAGAGGCAAGCGTTTTGCTCCAAACAAAACTACGATAATAGCCAAAATAATCAAAAGTTCCCAAATACCTAAACCAAACATAGTGCACGCTCCTTACTTATTGTATCATTGGCCGATAGACCGTATAATGTGAATTGCAAACTATAGTAGATCGAATTCATCTGATAATCGCAAGATTAATAAAACAAGTCAACCGTTAAGATTTACTGGTCCTCTAAAAAATTTAAATTACGTGATTTTGTCCTTTGGACCTGATTAGAAATTTTTTCTGCAATCAAAAATAATCTGTTTCTCATGCAGCCAGAAAAAAACTATTCAATTTATTTCCAGACCGTAAAAATTTAGCATGTGTTAAAAAAAGCCTATGGACATTGAAACTCCAGAAAAGGACTCCACTCTTCATAATCTTAAGTTTTTAGCTGATGCTACTCATGTTATACAGGCTGAAATTGCCCGCACAGACATATCCTTGCATGAGGTTATGCTTTGGGAACAAGGGTCTGTAGTGAAATTTGACAAAATCGTCGGTTCAACGATTGACGTGTTAATCGGAGACCGTCTAATTGCTCGGGGGGAGGTCGTGGTGGTAAATGATTGCTATGGAGTGCGGATTAAGGAAATCACTCATCCTGATGAAAAACCTGATTAAAGCTAGGAATAATCACTGTTTACAGATGGAAGTTTCATCCCTGCTTTGTCAACATTATAAGTTAAATCAATTTTCTTCCAGTGCCTTACGAAATGCCTTGGCAGTCCGCTCTAAATCTTCCTCAGTATGAGCGGTCGAAACAAAAAGCGATTCAAATGCCGAAGGAGCCAAATAAATCCCCTGTTTCAACATACGCCGGAAAAAACGAGTGAATAGTTCCAGATCAGAGTTGAGGGCATCCTGATAATTACGTACCGGAGTTTCTGAAAAGAAAAATCCGAACATACCAGCCATGGCTTGCACCTGAAGTGGAATTCCAGCAGATTCTGCCGCCGCTCGAAACTCTCCGGAAAGCCATGAGGTTTTTTGACCAAGATCCGGGTAAGGATTTTGCTTTTTTAAAATTCCCAAAGTCGATAAGCCCGCAGCCACCGCAAGCGGATTCCCAGAGAGCGTACCCGCCTGATAAACGGGACCGGCAGGCGCAACTTGAAGCATGATATCCTGACGTCCGCCATAAGCTCCGACCGGAAGACCGCCGCCGATTATTTTACCGAAAATACTCATATCCGGAAGAACACCAAACAGAGCTTGTGCACCTCCGTAATCAACGCGGAACCCGCTCATTACTTCATCGAAAATAAGCAAAATTCCTTCGCGGTCACATAAGTCCCGCAGTCCCTTCAAAAATCCATGTCCCGGAGGAATCATGCCCATATTTCCTGCTACAGGCTCAAGAATAACGGCGGCAATTTCTCGGGAATTTTCTTCAACCAGTTTGATGACAGATTCCAGATCGTTGAATTTCGCCTGCAGTGTATGTTCAACAAAAGACGCCGGAACTCCCGGAGAATCAGGAATTCCTAAAGTCGTTGCTCCAGATCCTGCCTGGACAAGTAAGGGATCTACGCTGCCGTGGTAGCATCCCTCAAATTTGATTATTTTATCGCGCCCTGTATAACCACGGGCAACTCGAAGAACCGCCATAGCGGCTTCTGAACCGGAATTCACCAAACGCAGCATTTCAACACTCGGTACCGCCTCACAAACCATTTCGGCTAACAGAATCTCTCCTTCAGTGGGTGCACCAAAAGAAGTTCCATTCCTCAGAGTTTCTTCAAGTTTCCTGACAACTTCTGCGTGTGCGTGTCCTAAAATCATTGGTCCCCAGGAGCCTACAAAATCAATAAATTCGTTACCATCCGCGTCATATAGTTTAGATCCCAGACCACGTGTGATAAAAAGCGGCGTCATGTTTACCGATTTGAAAGCACGGACAGGACTGTTTACGCCTCCAGGAATTTTTTGTTGGGCACGAGAAAACAATTGTGTAGACTGTCTAATCTGCATGAAGGTTGCACTTACAAAGTTTTAAGAAGAGTTTTTCATGGATAAATAAATTTTGTTCTATAACTGACCGAGTGGACCTTGAGAAAAGATCCGGATAAATTCGGATGCTGTTCTCATTCGGTAACCCATTTTATGGGGCATAGACCCACAAATATATACTCCATGAATACGAAAATATTATAAAAAATAGTTTGGAGAACGACTCAAAAGTTGTCAAGCCTTCACTAAAAAATGCGACGAATAATTCTATTTCTCTTTTTTAGCCACATTTTGTTAAATGGATGTTCCCCTGTAGTTGGTAACAAATTACAGACTTTCCATGATCTGGAATATAAGGTTGCAGATCGTGGAATGCTTGACGTCATAGTTTTAGGCCGGGCCTGCGCGTCTCTTTTGCAGGATGCCATCTCCGGTGCAAAGCGTACAGCTGAATTTCACCTGCGCAGCGTTGTAGGAAATCAGAATCACCGGAAGAAATTTCAGGAAGTTGACCGCTACTATGATGGAGACAAAATCTGTGTGGAAATGAGCGCCGCTGCTTTACCTCCTTTATAAAAGCGTGATTAATATTTTTACCGTCGCACCTTGATTACTTGCGATTTCAGCAACAAATCGATAAAGTAAAAATAAGTTTCTTCACTTGGCAGTTTACGATTTATGTAATAGGATTAAGCGTAGAGGATGAATTCATTCAGTTCTCAAGATGCAAGAATGTTTTACAACTTCGCTAATTAAGCCAATTTAAAGGTAGTTTATGTCCGGCAAAACCCAGAAAAAAAAGACGAAACAAAAACAGATTGCGCTGCCAATGTTGCCAATGCGTGATATTGTGGTGTTCCCCCATATGACTGCACCGTTTTTCATCGGCCGCTCACTCTCCATTGCATCACTGGAAAAATCTCTCGCCGGAGACCGTCAAATTTTTGTTGTTGCTCAAGAAGACCCGCTGATCGAAGAACCTGAAGCAAAGGATCTGTTTCGAGTAGGTACAATAGGTCAGGTTCTGCAAATTATGCGTCTCCACAATGGAACCATTAAAGCACTCTTTGAAGCAAAATCGAGGGGCCGCCTGATTGAAGCACACATGGAAGATCCTCATTTCGCCGCAGTTGTGGAACCCATTCCTGAGCAAGTTTCCCATGCACCTGAATTATTGGCCCTCAGTAAAAACGTCCGTGCCGAATTCAAACGCTACCTGAAGGAGGTAAAAAAACGAACCGAAGGTATCGAAAAATTGTCCATTGACTCAGAAGAACCGCATATTCTCGCAGATCGCATTGCTCCGCTACTGAACTTGGATTTGCAAAAGAAACAGGATTTGCTAGAAAACGCGGATCCTCAAAAACGACTCGAAATAGTTTATGGACGGATGCTTGAAGAAAAAGAGTTCAAAAAAGTGGAACGAAAACTAAAGGAGCGAGTCCAGGGTCAAATTGGCCGGACACAAAAAGAATACTACCTCAATGAGCAAGTTAAGGCCATCCAAAAAGAGTTGGGGCAAGGAGAAGACAGCAAAGCTGAAATGGAGGAATATGCGAAGAAAATTAAAGAAATGAAACTTTCTGATGAAGCCAAAGAAATGGCAGAAAAGGAACTTCATAAGCTCAAATTGATGCCCTCCATGTCGTCTGAAGCAAATGTCGTTCGTAATTACATTGACTGGCTGCTCTGCATGCCTTGGGCAGAAAAAACGGAAGACAATTTTGACCTGGAAAAAGCGGAAAAAGTCCTGAATGCTCAGCATTACGGTTTGGAAAAAGTAAAAGAACGTATCATCGAATATCTTGCTGTAGCACAGCAAGTGGGCAAAATGAAAGGTCCGATCATCTGCTTGGTAGGACCTCCGGGGGTTGGAAAAACATCTCTGGCCCGTTCTGTTGCCGAAGCTTTGGGAAGGAAATTTGCGCACGTAAGCCTTGGTGGTGTGCGAGATGAAGCGGAAATAAGAGGACATCGCCGGACATATATTGGTGCCATGCCAGGAAAAGTAATCCAATCTTTGCGGAAGGTAAAATTCAGAAATCCGCTGCTACTTTTTGATGAAATAGACAAAATGACTCATGGTGTGATGGGAGATCCTGCTGCTGCTTTATTGGAGGTGCTTGACCCGGAACAGAACCACACTTTCATGGACCATTATTTGGAAGTGGAGTTTGATGTCTCAGATGTCTTATTTTTCTGCACAGCAAATGTGCCGCAAAACATTCCGGCTGCCCTAAAAGACAGAATGGAAATTATCCGTCTTTCCGGCTACACTGAGCTGGAAAAAGAGCACATTGCCCGTGAACACCTTCTCCCTAAACAAATGGATGAAAATGGACTGACATCAAAAAGAATTCAGTTCCATCAAAAAGCCTTACTGAATATTATCCGGAGTTATACCAGAGAGGCCGGAGTACGGAATCTTGAAAGGGAAATCGCTAAAACATGCCGTAAAGTTGCAACTCAGTTGGTAAAGAAGACAAATCTTAATAAAGTCGTGGTCACACCGAATCGTGTTCAAAAGTTTTTGGGAGTACCGCGCTACAAGCATGTGAAAGCAGAAGAACAAAACGAGATCGGCACAACTTGCGGGTTAGCATGGACACAGGCCGGAGGGGAACTGTTAGTTACTGAAGTGAATATTATGAAAGGCACAGGCAAATTGCAGCTGACTGGAAAGCTCGGAGATGTGATGAAAGAATCAGCGCAAGCCGCCCTGAGTTATGTGCGCACAAATGCTAATCAGTTGGGAATATTTTCCTCAGTTTTCGAAAAAACCGACATTCACATACACGTCCCTGCGGGCGCTGTTCCCAAAGACGGTCCATCAGCAGGGGTAACTATTGCAACTTCATTAGTCAGTGCATTTACATCAATTCCTGTCAGAAAGGAAGTAGCTATGACAGGAGAAAGTACTTTGCGCGGCAAGGTTTTAGCGATTGGCGGTTTAAAAGAAAAACTACTTGCAGCAAAACGCGGCATAATTTCAACTGTGATGATTCCACATAAAAATAAAAAAGATTTGACCGAAATTCCAGAAGAAATACAGAATGGTTTAGAAATTATACCAGTACGAACCGTTGAGGAAGTCTTAGGCGTTGCTCTTGAACGTTTGCCCACTCCAGTGATTGATCCTGAACCTGAGATCAAAGATTCTTCAAAAGAGGATAGTTCGGAAGAAGCAGCTATTCTTCCACAGACAGATTCCCCTGAATCACCCCGGACTTATGACGCTTAACCAGGAGATTGCAGGCTAAGGTCTTGCATGCTGTGGAAGATTATTAGTTTCTTACAGGACAATCACATATCCATTTACCTCTCGTGTACCACTCCTGTACCAGTTGGTTATAAGTCATTATATCCTATAAGCCCTTCACAAGCATAAGCCTTACACATTTAAGTCTATACGCCGTTGCGAAATTCCCACGACAATTAAGTTTTAAAGATTCCTAAGATAGTTGCGCCTTTTCGTAGAGGCAGAATTAAATCTTATATAGTTATATCAGCTAGATAGTTATATGTATATCTCATTATATGGAGAGAAATGTCTAATATAATGGAAAGAATAACGGCGGTTAGCAATACTATGTATATAGAAAGAAGAGTGGAATTAGCAGGTCTCGGCAGGCCTACCAAGAGGATTTTCCATATTTACACATTGAATAAATTTTATTGGTTGACTTTTACAATGTAAACTTTTAACATTGATCTGCATTGATTATTACTTAGAGTTATTAACTACACATCAATATTTTATTAATGCCATTTTTGATTGACTCCCACTCATTCTCACAGTCAGTCAAAACTCACAAACTGGTCTGATTTCTACAAAGGAGAATCAAATGAAGAAATTACTTGCGATCGTGTTGTTCTGTGCTTTCCTTGTTCCCTCTGCGTATGGTCAAGAATTAGTATGTTCTGGTGATACCTGTACTTATCCTGATGGAGGAACGTATAAAGGGGAATGGAAGGAATCTGCTGCTGATAAAAATATAAAGGTAAGGACTGGTCAAGGAACATATACTTCAGCTACTAAAGACGTATATGTTGGTGAATTCAAGGAGGGGAAAGAAGATGGTCAAGGGACACAAACTTGGTCAAATGGAAACAAGTATGTTGGTGAATTCAAAGAGGGGAAAAGGACTGGTAAAGGAACATTCACTTCGGCTAGTGGAAACAAGTATGAAGGGGAATTCAAGGATGGGAAACAAAACGGTCAAGGAACATTTACTTGGTCTGATGGTAGGAAATACGTAGGGGAGTTTAAGAATGGAGAAAGTCATGGTCAAGGAACAATAACTTTTTCTGATGGAGACAAGTATGTAGGAAAATGG
>JAKUUI010000060.1 GCA_022448485.1 SAR324 cluster bacterium | reverse complement strand
CCCGTAAACAACTGTATCTGCACCAAGTTTTTCCAACAGTTCCACCTGTAAAAACATCAAGGCATTTTCGGCCTCACAGTCTTCCAGGTGTTCCGGACGCATTCCTAAAGTGACAGATGAGTCACCGTTTACAATATTTTCAAAATTATTCAGCGGCAAGGGAAGCGATTCTCCCAAAATGACCTGGTTGCCGCTTGGATCTAAACGGACCGGAATTAAATTCATTGAGGGAGAACCAATAAATTCTGCAACAAAAAGAGTCTTCGGTTTTTCATAAACCTCAAGAGGCGTACCTATTTGTTCAACTCTACCCTCGTTCATCAACAGCAAACGGTGTCCCAAAGTCATCGCCTCGACTTGATCGTGAGTGACGTAGATCGTTGTTACTCCGAGTCGTTCCTGCAAACGTTTTATTTCAAGACGCATTTGTACACGCAGTTTGGCATCAAGATTCGAGAGTGGTTCATCGAAGAGAAACACTTTTGGTTCACGGACAATAGCTCGTCCCATCGCTACGCGTTGACGCTGGCCTCCGGAAAGTTCTTTGGGTTTACGTACCAGCAAATTCTCCAATTCAAGAATTTTTGCGGTTTCACGCACACGCTGCTCAATTTGGTCTTTAGGAATTTTCCGGTTCTTTAAACCGTAAGCCATGTTTTGATAAACACTCATGTGGGGATAGAGCGCATAATTTTGGAAGACCATTGCAATGTCACGATCAGCAGGTTCTTTTTTATTGACCCATTCATCGTTAATGTGGATATCTCCCGAAGTGACAGTTTCCAGTCCGGCTACCATCCTGAGCATGGTTGATTTTCCGCATCCGGAAGGACCAACAATGACGATCAGTTCACCGTCTTTAATATCAATGCTGATTCCGTGGAGAGCCTGCACGTTTCCGGGGTAAGTTTTAGTTGCGTTTTTAATACTGACTGTTGCCATGAGAATTATTTGTTTGATTAAATTTATTTTTCGGTTTCAACAAGGCCTTTGACGAATTGACGCTGCATGACAATTACTACCAACAAAGGTGGAAGCATAGCAAGTATGGCGGTAGCCATTGTAATATTCCATTCAGGGATAGCATCCGCGACATACAACATCCTTTGGATTCCCATCACAATTGTAGTCATACTTTCATCAGTCGTGACTATCAGTGGCCAGAGATATTGGTTCCAACCATAGATAAACAAAATAACGAAAAGTGCGGCTAAGTTTGTACGGGAGAGCGGCAGTAAAATATCGAAAAAGAATTTCATTGGTCCTGCACCATCGACTCGCGCGGCTTCTGCCAATTCTTCCGGTACTGTCATAAAAAACTGACGAAAAAGGAAAGTGGCGGTTGCAGAAGCAATGAGTGGAAGTGTCAGTCCCGCATAGGAATTCAACAATCCTAAATTCGCGACAACTGCATAAGTTGGTAAGATTCGTACTTCAACTGGAAGCATCAAAGTCAGGAAAATGGTCCAGAAACAAAGATTCCTCAGAGGAAATCTGAAATAAACAATAGCGAATGCGGAAAGTATTGAGATCGTAATTTTTCCGACCACAATTCCGAGAGCCATAATCAGACTGTTCCACATCATCATTCCAACAGGAATACCGGACGCGCTTACTTTCCCTTTTTGCAGTACAGTCCCATAATTTTCAAGCATTTCTGAACCGAACCAGGGCTGCACCGTTGTCAGAATGTCTTCAGCCTCGTGGGTTGAAGTAACAAGGGCAATGTAGATCGGAAAGATGACTACAATAATTCCAAAAATAAGTAATAAATGTGTCAGGGCATTCAGCCAGGGGCGATTTTCAACCATCAGTATTGCACACGCCTTTCAATGTAACGGAACTGGAACACTGTCAACGAAACGACAATGATCATTAAAATAACAGATTGAGCTGATGAACCGCCCAGATCCAAGCCGACAAAACCATCGTTGTAAACCTTATATACAAGAATTTCTGTGGACTTATAGGGACCTCCTTGAGTGACCGCATGTATGATTCCAAAAGTTTCAAAGAACGCATAGACCACGTTTACTACAATGAGGAAGAAAGTCGTTGGTGAAATTAAAGGGAAAACAATTGTCCAGAACCTCTTTACAGGTCCGGCACCGTCAATTGCAGAAGCCTCCAACATGGATTTTGGAATTGACTGTAATCCTGCCAGGAAGAAAATAAAATTATAACTGATTTGTTTCCAGGCAGCAGCAATGATTACCAGCACCATCGCCTGTCCACCCCTGAGGACATGATTCCATTCGTAACCCAGAGATTGGAGCGTAAGCGCAAGTATACCGTTCCCCGTATTAAACATGAACATCCATAAAACTCCCGCTACTGCCGGAGCTACTGCATAAGGCCACAAGAGGATGGATTTATATGCCATTTCACCCTTAATGACACGGTCGGCCATCACCGCAAACAGTAATGAAAGTGACAAACTTAGAAAAGTCGTTGAAACACTAAAAAGTACTGTGGTATAAAATGAATCCAGATAGAGAGGATCACTGAAAAGTTCTTCAAAATTTTCGAACCAGACAAATTCTGAGGACAAACCAAATGCATCTTCAATCAGAAAAGATTGATAAAGTGCTTGACTGGCTGGCCAAAGAAAAAAGATAAAAGTGATGATAATTTGAGGTGCCACCAAAAAATACGGCAGCCACATATTATTGAAAGTGCAACGTTTCTCCATTCAACAATCCAGCATAGGGATAAAAGATCAAACAATTTGCAGGCAGGGTAACTAAAGCGAGGATGTTACACCAGGAGGTAATGGCATATCCACAGACACTTGAGATGTGCCCTGCAAGAAAAAGGGTGGACACTCAATTGTAAGTCCACCCTATACTGTCACATATTTTGGACAAGCTGCAAAGATCAGCGGTTAGCCCGCTCAAATTTTCGCAGCAATTTGTTACCGCGAGATACTGCATCTCCCAGTCCCACTTTTGCTGTTTTCTTTCCAGCCCAAATTGCTTCCAGTTCCTCGTTGAGAATGTCTCGAATCTGCACAAAATTACCGAGACGTAATCCCTTGGAATTAGAAGTAGGTGGCTTTGAACTCATCTGAATGATAGCTACATCACGCCCCTCATTCTTCTTGTAATAATCAGAATTTTTGGTTAGTTCGTAGGCTTCATTGGTTATCGGCACATAACCAGTATTTTGGTGCCAATACGTCTGGACAAAGACATCTGACATATAGGTCATGAATTTCGCCACACCTTTGTACTCGTCCTTAGTGCCACCTTTGAGTACCCATAAAGTGGCTCCTCCGATGATGGAGTTCTGAGGCTCTGAAACCGCACTGGCCCAGTAAGGAAGTTGGCTGGTACCAAAATCAAATTTGGTGCTCTTTACCAATCCACCATAGTAAGCCGAGGAGTTAATCAACATAGCGCATTTACCTTCTGCAAACAAAGGATTCCCGTCACCTCTGCGTCCGCCATAGCGAAAGACATTGTCTTTCTGCCAATCTGCCAACTGCTGAATGTGCTTGACGTGCAAAGGACTGTCGAAGACAAATTCAGTATCCAATCCGGCAAATCCGTTTTCCTTGGTGGCAAACGCGACATCATGCCATGTGCTGAAATTTTCCAGCATTGACCAGGACTGCCAACCAATGGTAAAGCCGCATTCGCTGGCTCCGCTCGAAATCAACTTCTTGGAGAATTTACCCATCTCTTCCCAGGTTTTTGGAGCGCGGTCAAGACCGGCCTTGGCAAAAGCAGCCTTATTCCAGAAAACCACCGGCGTGGAACTATTAAACGGCAAGGACAGCAACTTTCCATCTGTAGTCGTATAATAACCGATAACAGCAGAAATGTACCTGCTTTCATCAAATGGTTGACCAGTATCCTCCATCATTTGATGTACCGGATATATTGCGCCTTTTGCAGCCATCATAGTGGCGGTTCCGACCTCAAACACCTGCACTACGTGTGGTTGTTTTTTGGCCCGGAAAGCGGCTATTGCTGCTGTCATGGTTTCGGTATAATTACCTTTATATACCGCCTTCATTTCATACTCGGTCTGGCTGCGGTTAAATCCGCCAACAATGGTATTAACGGCTTCACCGAGCGCACCGCCCATCGCGTGCCACCATTCAATTTGGGTGGCAGAAAATGCAGTACCGCTGAACATTCCCAGCACTAGAACCACACTTATTATTTTTTTTACTTGTTTCATATTATTCCTTTTTATTGGAGAATTATGAAATTAGACTGCTGTTCAAGTACCCAGTTCCCAACGAACCAAAGTAGGCCCTAAAACCATACTCTTTTAACTAAACTAACAATCACACAACACCGAGAGAAATTCTCAGTGATATAACTTTATAACAGTATTATTAGCAATACAAGACTTTTTATAATAAATTTTACATTTGTAAAAATTACTCACATTTTCTGTTAATTACAACATGTCAACATCAGGCAATTTGAAAGGTGAAAAAAATGTAGATTTTGACAATTTCATGATGATTGCATATATTTGAAGGGTTAACTTTGTCGGGAAAAAGTTTTTTACCAGCTCGGCAAATTCCTTCACCTTGTGAGTTGAGGGAAAGCATGGAATGCGAATCTGTCAAGGAAAGGCAATGAATTCAGTACAAGAAACGATATACGACGAAAGCAAAATCCTCACGCTTTCCTCCCTCGAACATATACGTTTACGCCCCGGCATGTACATTGGCCGTCTGGGTAACGGTTCCCACCCCAGTGACGGCATCTACGTTTTGCTTAAAGAAATAGTGGATAACTCCATTGACGAATTTATTATGGGCTTCGGGAAACGTATCGATATTCTCATCGAAAATGGAATAGTTAACATCCGTGATTTCGGACGAGGAATCCCTTTGGGGAAGGTGGTAGAGTGTGTTTCCATCATCAACACCGGTGCAAAATACAATGACGAGGTTTTTCAATTCAGCGTTGGTTTGAATGGCGTAGGCACTAAGGCAGTGAACGCTCTTTCTGAACATTTTGAAGTCACTTCTTTTCGTGAAAAAAAGATGTTTTCTGCCCAGTTCAGGTCTGGTGAACTTAAAACTGCACCAACAGCAAATGGCACAAATGAGAGCAACGGTACAAAAATCAGCTTTACTCCGGATACCAATCTTTTTCCAAATTACAGCTTTGATCTCGGCACTATCCGAAAACAACTATGGAACTATGCCTACCTTAACCGAAAGCTGACAATCACGCTGAATGGTGAAAAGTTCAAATCGGAAAATGGTTTGCTGGATTTACTGCATGAGGAAGTGAATGAGTCGAATCTTTATGACATTGTGCACTGCCAAAACGGTCAATTAGAAATGGCTCTCACACACACAGATCATTACGGTGAGGAATATTTCAGCTATGTAAACGGTCATCACACAAACGACGGAGGTACACACCTTTCTGCATTTCGTGAAGGTATTCTCAAAGGTGTAAACCAATTTTATAACTCAAGCTTTGATGGACCGGATGTCAGAGACGGACTTGTCGGGGCTGTTGCCATTAAAGTACAGGAGCCGGTTTTTGAGTCACAAACTAAAAACAAATTAGGCAACTCTGATTTGCGTTCTTGGCTGATGCCGCTGGTTCGTGATACCTTTGTCGATTTTCTTTATAAACATCCGGAAGTCGCTGAATTGCTCAAACAAAAAATCCAGGCTAATGAGCGTATCCGCAAGGAATTGAACAATGTTAAAAAGGCAGCCCGAGACAATGCAAGAAAATCAGCGCTGACGATTCCAAATCTCAAAGACTGTAAATTTCACCTGGGAGACAAAAACGAACTTGCAGATGAAAGCACCGTTTTTATCACAGAGGGCATGTCTGCAGGCGGAAGCATGATCAGCGCTCGCGATGTTTACACACAGGCAGTTTTCTGTCTCAAAGGAAAACCGCTCAACTGTCATGGACAAGGCAAAGAAGTAATTTACAAAAACCTTGAGCTGTATAACGTCATGAAGACCCTCGGAATTGAGGACTCAATTGATGATTTGCGTTACAGGAAGGTAGTGATTGCGACAGATGCTGATGTGGATGGTCTTCATATCCGCAATTTGCTGCTGACCTTTTTTTTGCAGTTTTACGAAACGCTTGTTTTACAAGGAAACATATACATACTGGAAACGCCGCTCTTTCGTGTACGAAATCAGAAAACAACGAAATATTGTTACAGTGAGGCTGAAAAAAATGATGCCTTTGAAAAATTGCAGAAAGGGCCACACTTTGAGGTGACGCGCTTTAAGGGGCTGGGTGAAATTTCACCTAATGAGTTCGGACAGTTTATTGGAAAAAACATGCGGGCCGTTCCGGTTGGCGTGGAACATACTCACGAAATTCCAGAATTACTGAACTTTTATATGGGAACTAATACGGCCGACCGTCGTCGATACATTATGGAAAATCTTGTTTGAAGTCCTGCTAACACTTCCGGAAGAGGCACATAATCTGCACAAACTATTCTCACAGAAATCCGTGCCGACCCGCTCAAAGGTTGGCGTGCTTTTGCGCCTGAAAAACACTTATGAATAAACACCAATTGCAGAGGGAAGGCTGATGCTGGCATTTGGAGCCGAGGAAGATGAAGAAATTTTTCATTCGGTAAAATTCATTGAAGATGTGCCCTTGATTGTGATCGTCGAAATTGGACGAACTGTGATGGAAGTACAAAATGTGCTTAATCTGAAAAAAGGCAGCATGGTGGTGTTTGAAAAAATAGTCGGAGAACCCATGGATATTGTTGTCGGCGACCAGTTAATGGCACGTGGAGAAATAGTCGTGGTCAATGAGCGTTACGGTGTGCGTATCAGTGAGGTCACACGGCCGGATGAAAAAGTAGGAGAACGTCGCGAGTAAAATGGCACTGCTCGGACTGGGATTTCTCCCGTCCTTTTTGTTAGCAGGACTGTCTGCCTCACTGTTAATGCTCCTGCGGATTATTAGTTACCACTGGGGGGAACTACTTCCAATTTGTTATGATCCTACCAACTGGCACAGTCACGAAATGCTGTTCGGCTGCGCTGTAGCAGTCATCGCCTTGTTCCTGCTGACTGCTGTCCGCAATTGGATCAACCATCCTATGCCTGCCGGGAAATCTCTTGCGGCACTTGTCGTCTTATGGCTTTCCGGACGAATCTTTCCTTTTTTTCCTCAATCCATTCCCTAATGGCTGATTGCCTGAACAGACTGGGGGTTTTTACCAGTTTTATTGGCTGGCATCGGAATTCCAATTGTTCGCTGCAAAAACACTCGCAACTACGGTTATCTGGTGGTCCTTGGTGTGATGTCTCTCGCAAATGCAGAAGTGCATCTGAGACATTTTGGTTTTACCGTTACTGACGCAGATTTTGGCACAACGATGATGCTGAATCTCATCATCCTGATGATAGTTTTGATGGGTGGTAGAGTTATTCCGTTTTTCACGCAAAGTGCTCTCTCAGAAGCAGCCACACAAATCAGGAAGCCAATTGAATTTGGAGCAGTCGGATTATCGATTGCGCTGATATTCGAGGAAGTTCTTAATCTTCCTCCAGAATTACTCGTAATTCTTGCCGGTTTGGTAATGATATTTCACGCACTTCGTCTTATCGGTTGGCATGATTCACGAATCTGGGAAACGCCTCTGCTCTGGGTGCTCCATCTTGGCTATGACTTGCTTGTTGTGGGATATGGGCTGACAGCCCAGGCAAAATTCGGAGGTATTCTGCCTTTTCTGACAACACACGTATTCACCACCGGAGGAATTGGCATTGTCACACTTGGCATGATGGCACGGGTCTCATTGGGACATTCCGGACGTCCCCTCCAGCCGCCACTGCTGACAATTTTAGCTTTTGTTTTACTGAATGTTTCTTCGCTACT
Source organism: SAR324 cluster bacterium (assembly GCA_022448485.1). Classification (GTDB taxonomy): domain Bacteria; phylum SAR324; class SAR324; order SAR324; family NAC60-12; genus Arctic96AD-7. The sequence continues at coordinate 4,333 of JAKUUI010000060.1, read as the reverse complement.
GCGTTTTGCGGCACCCGTATTTTCCCCTCCGCTTACGGAACTTTGATTTTACTCTCCGGCAGCGTTTGTATTCTTGCTTTCGCCTTTTTCCTCTGGAACTATTTCCCCATTCTCGCTGCACCCAGGATTGATGGGCGTCCTGGTTGACAAAACCCAAAATCTAGACCGCTTTGTAAGGCAAATAATGCGGTTGATACATTCTCTGTTTTACATAATTCAGTAAATCTTCCGGCCGTTCAATTTGAGCCAGATTTTCTTTAAAAGCAACTTCACACACGGCAGCGGCAATCTGTGAGGAAATTTCCCGAATGGTCTTCAAATCCGGATAGAGCTTTCCTACCTCCAGTTCTTCAGGAGTAACAAGTGCCGACAGTGTTTTCGCTGCAGCATAAAACATGCTGTCGGTAACTTGGCGGGAATTGCAGAGAATTGCTCCCAGCCCAACTCCTGGGAAAATATACATATTGTTACCTTGTCCTGGCACAAAAACTTTTCCACCGAATGTGACCGGCGAAAACGGACTCCCACTGGCGAACAAAACTTGACCATCTGTCCAGCGAAATGCCTGTTCGGCAGTGCACTCTGATTGTGAAGTTGGGTTCGAGAGTGCCATTATCAACGGTCGAGAAACGTGGCTCTGCATCTCCTTGATCACTTCCTCAGTAAAAGATCCTGCCTGTTGGCTGACTCCAATCAATGCAGTTGGCTTTACTTGACGAACCACTTGCTGAAGTGAACTAACAAACTCTCCGTTTTGCGCATATGGTATTTTGTGAACTGCTAATTCATCGATCCTACTTTGTGTAACCAGTCCTTTTGAATCAACCAACCAAAATTGTTTCCTAGCCTCACTTTCACTCATTCCTTCTTCGACCATGCCGGATACAATCATATCCGCAATCCCTACACCTGCAGAACCTGCCCCAAGAAAGACAAAACGCTGTTTTGACAAACGTTCTCCGGTAACCCGTAAACCGCTGAGGATTCCAGCTAAGGTAACGGCTCCTGTGCCCTGAATGTCATCGTTAAAACATAACACTCGCTCACGATAACGTTCTAGCAAAGGAAATGCATGGTCATTGGTGAAATCCTCAAACTGGATAAGCACTTCCGGCCAGCGTTCGGTGACTGCATTGACAAATTCTTCAACCATTCCGTCAAATTCTTCGCCCACCAACCGGTCATTCCTTTCCCCCAGATAGAAAACATCGTTTTGCAAATCTTTATTGTTGGTTCCCACATCCAGCATAACAGGCAATGTTTTGCTGGGATAAATCCCCGCACATCCCACGTAGAGCGACAACTTACCTATGGAAATACCCATACCATTGCTGCCCAAATCACCTAAGCCAAGAATGCGGCTTCCGTCCGTAACCACAATAATGTCAATTTCTTCTTCGGGCCAATTTTTGACCATCTCCCTGAAATGACCACGGTTACTGGACGAAAAATACATCCCGCGTGTCCGCCGGTAGATATGACCGAAATGTTGACAGGCCTGTCCCACTACCGGCGTGTAAATGATGGGTGTCAACTCATCAATGTACTCCAGTAATACCCGATAATAAAGAGTTTCATTTCGATCATGAAGCGCTTCAAGATGAATATAGCGCTCCAAATCACTAGTTTTTCGACGATAATTTTCCATCACCCTCCGCACCTGATCATCAATGCTCACAACTTGAGGTGGCACTAACCCTTTTAAGCTCAGCTCGTCACGTTCGCTGTCCGGGAATCCTGTACCTTTGTTCAGCAAAGGGTCACTCAGAATCTCTGTTCCTCGCTTGCTCACAGGCAGTACCGGTTCATCTTGCAGGTCAATGTGATGTCTTTTTATGGATGAGTTCATAAGTCCTCCTGAAATGCCCCGAAGATCCTTCTGAAAAAATTCTTGGGTTGAGCCATATCCTTTATTGAGTGCTACATTTTGATATTTATTCTGGATCGCCTTTCCTATTTTGCTGCTTATACTGCTAATAGCAGCCTCCGCTTTTGAAAACTCTTCCTGTAGGTATGCATTTCCCAAATATTCCGTATTCTGCAGAGAGATCTGAGTTTGTCAATTGATGAAAATTAAGCCCACTCTGATTGTCGAAAAAAACCGTCATGGCGGCACGTAAGGGAGAAAAAGTTATTAAAAGTTTCGAATGCGAAACAACAAGAACACTGCATTCTGTAGATTCGGCTGGAGCATATTGATCCAGTACCTCAAAACCGGAAACCGTAAGTGCAGCTGACAAGGCTTAATTTATCTCCTCAATTGACTGTCCGCTGTCGCCGAGCAAGATATAAGTCTGCAGTCCTTCGGCAGCTTAAACAGTGCTGGCCGTTAATATAACCAGTGCAAAGATAAATGTTTTGATCACAATTCCTCTTTGTATAATTGGTTATAGAAAGCAACCGCTTGAGTGCGGTTATCCACCTGGGCCTTTTCATAAATATTTTTAAGGTGGAATTTGACTGTGTTAGCAGAGATTTCAAATTTGCTGGCAATTTTCCGATTGGAATAACCCAAAGACAAAATTTCAAGAATCTCAAGTTCCCTTGAAGTCAAACTTGAAAGACGAAGGTCAGTTTTGGCTTCATGCTTTTCATATGGAAAAACACTGTTCCCCTGTCCCACCTGACAGACTACATCAATTAACCCATCTGGAGGTTTTGATTTTGAGTAAAAACCAGCTCCACCCAACAGACAAACTTGTCTGGCCACATTTGCACCACTATAAACAACCACGCGTATCGAACTTTCTCGTTCACGAAGGTTAGTGAGAACCTGACGACCATCGGAATAAGGCATCTTCCAGCCAATAATCCCTACATCAAAACATATACGATCAACCAACTTCAAAAACAATTCTCCATCAGTCGCAGTAGCACGTACATCAAAACGCACATCCTGCTTAAACATTTCTGTCAGACCTCCGACCAGCAGTGAGTTCTTGTCGGCAATAACGATGTTGAGGCAGGAATTAGTTGACACGGGAAATCCAAGGAATAGCAGTTGAGAAGAAAATTCTTAGTCAGACAGGAAATATTTGAAGTTGACTATCCCTCATTTTTGGGAAAGATTCCAGTTTTTTTGATACTGGGAAAAAATGTAGGTTGCCTGAAATCAGGAAGAAGCTATCTTATCTCGGAGAAGACGCACATTTTCTGCAACACTTTGTTTGTCGTTAAAGACTGCAGAACCGGCAACAAAGGCGTTTGCTCCTGCGCCAATAACCTCATTGACTGTATTAACATTGACACCTCCATCCACCTCTAAATCCGCGGATGAACCGCATTGGTCCAGCATTTCACGCAACTTTTGGATTTTACCCGTGCATGAAGCAATATACGACTGGCCGCCAAATCCAGGATTGACTGACATCACCAGCACAAGATCAACTTCAGAGATGATTTCATCCAAAGTACTCACAGGGGTAGAGGGATTTATGCTGACACCGGCCCGGATGTCTAAATCGTGAATCTGCTGAATAGTGCGATGCAGGTGGGGACACGTCTCCTGGTGAACAGTTATTATATCTGCTCCGGCTTTACTGAAATCCTCAATATAACGTTCCGGATTCTCAATCATTAAGTGCACATCCAGCGGCAGCTTGGTAATAGGTCGCAAGGCTTTGACTATCAGTGGGCCAATGGTAATATTCGGGACAAAATGCCCGTCCATCACATCCACATGGATATAATCCACACCCGCGTCTTCCGCTTCACGAACCTGCTCTGCAAGATGTGAAAAATCCGCAGATAGAATTGATGGAGAAATTTTTATGGGAGTCATTTGCCTGTAATAATTCAATCTCCTCTGTGTACGACCATTGCAGTGCCCTGAGTCTGCCTGAGTTTATCATAGCCGATAAGTCTGACATGATGTCCCGGATTTGCAGTTTTACAGGCTTCTATTTCATCAAGTATCACATCCGCATTTCTTTCACCGAACAAAGGAAGTTTCCATAGATACCAGTAATTTGAGCCAGCGCGTTCAGGTTCGACATGTTCCAGGGCCGCATCCCAATTTTGACGAACAAGATAATCAATCTGCTTACGCAGACGATCGGAATTCATTTGGGTGAGGTAGGAAAATGTACCCAGTTTTAGACTGCTTCGCTCTCCTATACGCGAAGGATAATCTTGGATGTTGCTCATTTCACACCTTTCGTATTAATTTAGTTTGTCAACAACGTCGAACTCAAACTTGATTTCCTTCCAAGTTTCCATAGCAGCTTTCAGTTCAGGACTGTGTTGTGAGGCTTCTGTAAGAATCTCACGGGATTCCTTTTCCAGATTACGACCATTGTTACGTGCCTCAACACAGGCTTCACAGGCTACTCTG
>JAKUUI010000006.1 GCA_022448485.1 SAR324 cluster bacterium | reverse complement strand
ATTGGCATCAATCACTGCGGCTGCGTTGTAATATACTCCTGTCATTTCTTCTTCATAAATGGGAACGACAATCACCATGTTATATTTTTTGGCGTATTCCTGCATGAGTTTCGTTGTTGGTCCCTCAGGTATTTTTTCAACGGCTGAATACCACTTAGTATCCTGGCTGGGACAAAAATATGGTTGTGTAAATACCTCCTGCATACACAGCACTTGCACATCTTTTTCCCCTGCTTCTTCAATATAAGGAATATGTGCTTCAATCATTTTTTTTGTAATTTCTTCCGGAGACATTGATGTATCTCCCTTTAGTGCCATTTGAATTAACCCGCTTCGAACCTTCATTTCTTTCTCCTTGTTAAAACCGAGAATGGGAACTAATGTAACTAAGCTTTTTTCAACATCCTGAAATTTGCTTAAAATAATAATGATGACTTTTAGGATCTGCGACTATACAAAATATACTGAATTTGGTCAAGCCTTAATACATTTGTGAATTTAAATTTGCTCTGATATCTAACTTAATTTTTTTATTTTATACTTGTCATGAAAAAATTTATGTGTTAGTTTTCACTAGTGAAATAATTAGCCAGAATTAAAATTAATACCTAATAAATATGCGAGAAAAAACTATCTTAGCAGACATTTATCCATCTTTCACAAGTAGTAAGATTAGAAATTATATTTCCTTAACCAAGCCAAGGCTTCTTTCAAGCGTAATCTTTAGTGCTGCACTAGGTTATATTCTTCCCTTAGATAGTGTTTTAAGTGTCTCTTCACTACTTTATTTGCTTCTAGGTACTGCACTTTTAGGTGGAGGTGCTCATTCTCTAAATCAATGGCAAGAACAAGTTCCTGACTCAAAGATGAACCGGACAAGGAACCGGCCTCTTCCTATGGGAAAACTATCCGGTAATGAGGCTTTCGGTTTTGGAATTATCATTTCCATCGCAGGCATAGCAACTTTATGGTTTGGTATCAATTCAATTACCTCCGCCCTTGGAATACTGACTCTTTTATCTTATGCAATAGTTTACACTCCGCTGAAACAAAAAACAGTAGCCAACACTTGGTTTGGAGGAATAACTGGTGCATTGCCACCAGTAATGGGATGGACAGCAGCTCGTGGACAGTTGGACTGGGAAGTTCTGCCAATTTTTGCGCTGCTATATTTTTGGCAGCTTCCTCATTTTTTTGCAATTGCCTGGATGTATCGAGACGACTACCGTAGAGGCGGATTCAAGATGCTTTCGCTAGAGGATCAAACTGGGAAAAAAACTGGTGTACAAATGCTGCTTAACGGTGGCATGCTTTTTATAGCAAGTCTTGCTATTTTTATGATCGGTCAAGGAAGTCTGGTTTATCTTGCAGGTGCATCACTTCTTGGTTTAGGATTTATGATTGTGATTACATTATTTTGTTTTACAAGTAATTTTAATAATGCACGTAAAGTTTTTCTTGCTTCTATTTTTTACTTACCCATTCTAGGTATTATTATAATTCTGGAACGGTTTTTAATTATCTAAGTTTTGGTTTTTTTGGAGGACTATGGAACAAAATGACTCGGATGTGTGGGCACCAAGAGTTTTTTATGCAATCATGGGTGGGTGCATATTGTTTATGTTATCTGCCTACATTTTTGCATTTTAATTCTTGATGACCCGGCACGTTAAGTATATAAATAGGTAAATTTGCGTTTTGACGTATATTCTTAAACTTTTAGTGTAGGCGCTTATTCATAACTAGAATAAGTTTTTCCACTTAATTGCTAAAAAGATAACAACTATGTTGGAATAAATAATTAATATGATTGAATATTATGTACAAAGTGCATCCTCATTTGCAGGGGATATCGACAACCTTTTCCTTGTGATCACATTGATCATCGGATTTTGGTTTTTTTTAGTTTTTGGCATTTTTGTTTATCTCATGGTTCGGTATCGCAGGAAAGACGGCGTGAAAGCCAAATACATTACTGGTGAGAAGCATAGCGAAACGAAATGGACACACTATCCTCACTATGCGGTAGTTGCGTTTGACGTTGTCATTATTGCTATCAATATTCTTGTTTGGGTAGACATAAAACAGACTCTACCGCCAAGAGACAATCTTGTCAGGGTTATTGGACAGCAATGGAGCTGGTCATTCATTCACGCTGGCCCAGATGGAGAACTAGATACCCCTGATGATGTGGCTACTGTAAATGATCTTCATTTAAAAGTTGGAGAAACCTACCACTATGAATTGCAGTCACGTGACGTACTTCATAACTTTGCTGTCCCGGCTTTTCGACTTCGACAGGATGCTGTGCCTGGACGAACAATCAGTGGGTGGTTTAAGCCTACCAAAACTGGGACCTTTGATCTGCAATGCGCTGAAATGTGTGGGTACGGCCACGGAATTATGGGTGCTGCAGTAACTGTCCATTCTGAAGAAAGTTTTAATGCAACCATGGCTCAGATTCAAAAAGGGAGCTATGAGAGTCATTACCAGAAACGGATGGGAACCAAGACTGATTTACCATCAAAGACCTCCCATATTGGCAAAGAGGATTCTTTTGCTGCGCTATTAGCAAGTATATTTTAAGTCATTTTTAGTTTAGAGGAAAAAATGAGTCAAGAAGCTGCCACTGTTCAAACAGACATTCATGAGGAACATCATGAAGAACTGAATTTTTTACATAAATATATCCTCCCTACGGATCATAAAATCATTGCGATGCAGTACATATTCACCGGTATGATAATGGCCATTATCGGTGGGTATTTTGCGTATGCTTTCCGAATGCAGCTAGCTTTCCCCGGGGAATTGGTGCCTTTCTATGGTCTGGTAGGACCGGGAGAGTATAACATGCTGGTTACAAATCACGGAACAATCATGATTTTCTGGGTAGCAATGCCCGTGTTGATTGCAGGATTCGGTAATTATATTATCCCACTGATGATCGGTTGTGATGATATGGTCTTTCCTAGATTGAATCGATTGTCATACCAGATCTTTCTAGTCAGCGCTTTGGTTTTGATCCTGTCATTCTTTGTAAAAGGAGGAGGATTCGGGGGAGCTTGGACGTCTTATCCTCCCCTTTCTTCAGCTGCTGAATATAGTCTTACCGACTGGGGATCATCTTTATGGGTTCTTGCTGTTGCTTTGGAGTTTGTCTCATTTTTACTGGGTGGAATCAACTTTATAACAACCACAATGAACGCACGTGCTCCGGGGATGAAAATGATGGATATTCCAATAGCAGTCTGGTTTATAGTATTAGCAGTCATATTGTTTATGGCTTCTGTTGGACCACTAATTGCCGGAGCAGTTATGTTGTTCATGGATCAAAGAATTGGAACTACATTTTTCCTTCCGTCCGGAGGCGGTGATCCGCTGCTTTGGCAACACTTGTTTTGGTTTTTTGGTCATCCAGAGGTTTATGTAGTTCTGCTTCCAACCTTAGGAATAGTGGCTGATATTATCACGGTTTTTGCCCGAAAAAAATTGTTCGGATACAGAACGGTACTTTATACTGCATTCGCAACGGGCGGTCTTTCCTTTGTAGTTTGGGCACATCATCAGTTTATAGCAGGCATTGATCCTCGTATGGCCAATGTTTTCGTTGTCACGACAGTGTTAATTTCAATTCCACTCGCGGAAATGATGTTTAGCTACATAGCCACCCTCTACGGAGGTTCTATTGAATTTAAAACGCCAATGCTCTGGGCTTTGAGTTTCTTAGCAGCATTTTTGATTGGAGGAGTTACGGGGATTTATTTAGGGGCGAGTGCCTTAGATGTCTATTTCCATGACTCATACTTTGTGCTTGCACACTTCCATTATACGTTTTTCCCGATCACGATTATAGGCATGTTTGCGGCAATCACTTATTGGTTTCCAAAAATGTTTGGTAGGATGATGAATGAGACCCTTGGTAAAATTCATTTTTGGGGAACCTTCATACCATTCAATTGTATTTTCCTGCCATTATTCTTTCTGGGTTTGGCTGGTCAGCACAGACGTATTTACAACTACAATCACTTTCCCGACTTGGCAACACAGGAATTACAGGACATCCGGGTTTTTGCAACTGCCAGTCTGGTTGTGATGTTGTTCTTTCAACTGATTTTCATTTACAACTTTTTCGTCAGTATGTTCAAAGGTGAAAAGGCACCAAATAACCCATGGAAAGCCAATTCATTGGAATGGTCTATTCCATCGCCTCCGCCGCATGGTAATTTCAAGACTCTTCCGACAGTATACCGCGGGCCTTATGAATATAGTGCTCCGGGTCGTGATTTAGATTACTGGCCGCAAAATGAGCCTCCCGAAAAAAGCTGATTTGTTCATACAATAAAAGAAATAGATGATGCTCCTGTTCGTTTATTAACTCAAAAAAAGGATTCAAAAATGTCGATGAGAGGTCCAATTGCTACACACCGCAGTGCTACAGGAATTCCTACTGGACGATTAGGTACTTGGTGGCTGCTTGCTTCAGAAATTTTCATTTTTGGTGGTTTAATTGCCTGTTTTATCCTCTTTAAACTGAATGGTACACCGGGGTTTGAAGACGCTTCTCTCACGAGTGTGACAGCAGGTGCTATCAATACATTTGTACTACTTACTTCAAGTTTGAGTGTAGTATTGGCCCATGCTGCAATTGAAAAAGGAGATCGTGAGAAATCTTTTAAGTACATTTGGTACACAATTGGTTTTGGCCTGGTTTTTTTAATAATTAAAACTTATGAATATACTGGCAAAATTATTCATGGCCACACAATTACAGATAATTTATTCTGGTCGTTTTATTATACAATGACAGGGTTGCACGCCTTACATGTCATCGGAGGGATGGTCATTATGGCGCTTATTTCATTTGATATCCGTAAAGGCTACAATTTTCAACGTGTCGAACTGATAGGTATTTACTGGCACTTTGTAGACCTTGTCTGGATCTTCTTATTCCCTTTATTTTATATCGCAAATTTCTGATGATTCTTCCTTCAATACAGGTCGCACATTATGAGTGAAACACATGAACATCCTAACTATGTAAAAATCTGGTATTGGCTTCTTGTTTTATTGGCAATCAGCGTGGCTGGTCCAATGCTTGAAGTTCCAGCACTTACTTTAATTACTGCCTTTGGAATTGCGATCATAAAGTCTTTCCTGGTGGCAGCAAACTATATGCATTTGAAGTTTGAAAAAAAAATCATTTGGCTCTTACTCATTTTGGCTCTTTGTCTGTTAGGTGTTTTCTTTTTTGGAACTGCTCCAGATATAATGATGACAGAGGGAGATCAATGGATAGATTGTATTGCGGATAAATCGTGTATTGAGCAACGCTTATGAAAACAACATCCAGCCAGTCTGTTTTGTTAGCCACCACAGAAGTCTCTTTGCCCCGTCAGCCACAAAGAACAAAATCACCAGTTTCAAACGGAATAGTTGGAATGCTCATTTTTATGGTTACTGAAGCCATGTTTTTTGCCGCACTTATCAGCGCATACATGGTGATCCGTGCCGGACTGGATGAGTGGCCTCCTTGGGGACAACCAAGATTGCCCGTCGAAACTACAGCATTCAACACTTTATTGTTATTAGCCAGTGGGTTGTTGATGGCCTACTCTCGCGCCTTGCTACAAAAAAATAAGATTTTAGAGGGGCGACAATGGTTAGGAATATCTATCCTGCTTGGCACCTTTTTTTTAATATCTCAAGGTAATGAATGGGTGCAACTAATTAATTTCGGATTGACAGTATCATCCAGTGTTTACGGTGGTTTGTTTTATTTGATTATTGGTGCACACGGGTTTCACGTAATTGGGGCGCTGACAGTCCTGATTTTTGCCTGGAATCGTTTGGGGGCTTCACGCAATCCAATTACACCAGAAGGGCTATTCCCACTCCAGATCTTCTGGTATTTCGTAGTCTGTGTCTGGCCTGTTCTTTATGTGTTGGTTTATCTGACATGAAACTCTCTTCCATCTAAACAATCACAATATCCAACCTCAATAATATTAATAGAATGCATTTGGTTCGTTTTCTGCAGTTGCTTTTTGTGTTAATTTTTCTTTTCTTACCAGGAGCAGCAAATGCCTGTGCAGTCTGTTTTTCTGGCAGTGAAGAAACATTAGAGGCATTTTACGTTACAACCATATTTCTCACATTGCTTCCTGTTGTGATGCTTTTTACCATTGGTTACTGGATCTATCGAAAGCATAGAAAAACTTAGTTTTTTTATCACATATTCTCGCAGCATCAGTGCTTGTTCTTGCAATGAAAAATTTATTCTTCCTTTTGATTTTCCTGCTGTTGAGTTCAATCTCAGTTCACGGGAACGAACTGAGGCCTGAGGGCTTGATTTTCAACGATTATCCTGAATCAACTGTTATAGTCGTAGACAAATCTGCATGTCGCCTGATGGTCTATAAGTTTCAGAATTCTTGGAAAATGCATAAGGTTTTTCCCTGTACCACCGGAAAGGTTAATGGAGATAAATTCCGTGAAGGAGATCTCAAAACACCAATCGGAATTTATTGGCTAAATCAAGCTTGGGCTGGATGGGAGTTAGCACAGTATTATGGGAATGGTGCCAATGTCTATGGAACCGGAGCGTTTGAAGTCAGTTATCCAAACTATTTTGATCAAGTGATCGAAAGGAAAAACGGGAATGGAATCTGGATTCACGGGACAATAGAAGGCAACCCCATACCGACTCGTGGTTGTATTTCCGTCAGCAATAAAAACTTCCTGGAATTAACCCGCTCAGTTGAATTGGGAGCCACTCCGGTAATTATTGAAGAAAAGGTGACTTTTTCTCCCAGAGAAGAAATTTCTAGAGAGCAGCAAATCATCCTGGGAACTATTGAGTCATGGAGGCGGGCTTGGGAAGAGAATGATATAGAAAATTACTTGTCGTTCTATTCTTCAAATTTTCTCACCGAGAAATGGGATTTCCGTAGTTGGCAGGCACACAAACAAAATGTCAGCACTCGAAATAAACTGCGCCGAATTCTTGTTAACGATCTTTCGGTCCTGAAGAGTAAAAATATTTACCACGTTCGCTTTGTTCAGACATACACATCTTCTTCACTCAACGATGTTGGATTCAAACACCTGTTTCTCGTCAAGGAAGCAGAAGGTCTGAAAATCATCAGCGAAAACTGGACTCCGTTAAAACAACTTACCCCCAGCCCCGCATTTCAATATGCATACAAAGAGTCAATACAGAACTCCATGTGACTCCTGAATTTCGCACCAAGAACACAGCGTTCAGGAAATTTCGACTCATGCTTCCAACAACTTCATAAGTGATACAGCATCAGGTAAACTAGCACACCTGTAACTGAAACATAAAGCCAGAGCGGTAATGTAATCCTGGCTATTTTAGGATGTCTGGTAAAATCCCCACTTGCTGCAAAATAGACTGTAGTCAAAACCATCGGCAAGACTATGACTGAAAGTAAAATGTGTGATATCAAAATAAAGAAATACAGTGAACGAATCCAGCCATCACCCTGGAATAATGTGTCCCCGCTAAAAGCATGATAGGTGAGGTAGCTGATTAAAAACAATAAAGAAAAAAATAAAGCACTAAGCATCATTTTAATATGACGCTCCCGCATGCTTTTTCTGATTGCCAGATAGCCTAGAAAAAGACACACGGCACTCAGTGAATTTAACACAGCATTGACTGCAGGAAGAAATGTGAGATCAAGAGAATTTTCACTTGTTGCTGGTTCCCGAAGGTAGATTAGCCAAAACAGAAAAAACAGTATTCCTGCTGAAACGAGGACAATCACTGTAATAGCTGTTCGGCTAGTAAATGTAGTTTTCAATCTTTCGCCTTTTTATGCTGGTTTTCTGCAATTGCAAAAAAAATTAATCCTGTCAGCATAGCCGCAATTGCTGTGTGCAGAGTTGAAATTGGTGCTGGAACACGGTAGACTGCATTAAGAACACCCACACATATTTCCAATAGAATTAAGACAATAATACTCAGTCCTGTTGCATTATACCCATATTTGTTCTTCAGCCAGATCCACGCCATTATCATCAGTGTCACTCCACCAATAATAGCAATCAGGCGGTGCAGCATGTGGATCCATTCATTTTCATATTCAGGAAGAAAACGTCCATGAAAACCTGAGGGTGCAGGAGGCAAAATGTGTCCTTCTATTCCTGACCATGCAGAAAGGTCTGTTCCGCTCATTCCGAATGATAAATAACTGCCTTCGTGACATCCCGGAAAGGCCTCACAGTGGGGACCTGAAGAAGTCGTGCTGTTATATCCTCCAGAAGCAATTATAAAAAAAAGCATAGCTATCATCCAAATTATGTGGTGTCGCTTCATCATTCTGTCTTTTCGAGGATTACTATCAGCATATGCCCTAGCTGAAGAATACTTCCCATCATCTAGAAAAGTTACTCTGGCCAAATATACTAGAATCCCAAACAAAAGGTTCCCGCCCATCAGGTGTAGTATCACAACCGGCGGCCAGAGTACCATTGTTACTGTTAATGCACCCAAAATACCTTGTATACTAACTAAAACCAGGCTGAAGACGGCTATATTTCTATGATGGGAATATGCGAGTTTTCGAAATGTAACAACAGTGATTACAATAATTAATATCCCCAAAAGAGTTGCAACGAAACGGTGTCCCGTTTCCAAAGCAATTTCAAATCCCGGGGGTGGAAGAAACTGCCCGTAGCAAAGTGGCCAGTCCGGACAGGAAAGTCCAGCATTTTTCAAACGCACAAATGCTCCGAAAGGTATCAACAGCCAGGTGATTGATGCCGCTCCAAAGCATAACCATTTCATCATATTTTTATTCAGCAACCTGATAATAACTTCCATTAATAGAAACTGATTATGACAACCTTAACCATGAAACTCAAGCCTCAGACGAAGCTTTATAAGGACATACGTATCTTCGGTTGATATTCAGTTTAAAGAGGAGCTTTCTTTGAAGTTGAAAAGGAATTTGGTACTACTGAGGAAAACCATATTTACGACAATTTTCCTGTTTTTTCCTCAAGATTTTTCCGGATCTGCCGATGAAGAATGCAAGTATACAACTTTGGCCTGTAAACCGAATGCATCAGGGTGGTGAATAAGGAGTGCGGCCGTTTTCTACGACTATTATTTGAAGGATTGCAAATGTACCTGCAAAATATTGATACAAAATTACTGAAACGTATTCAGTCTAAAGAATTTGAAGAATCCGTTGGCCAGGCTGTGCGATCGTTCCTGTACGATTTGGATTTCATGCTCATGGAAGAACAGCACAGCAGCTCAGGTCTCAATTACTCACGCATTCAAACAAATGCAACAATCGAATGGGTGAACCCAGTTTAAAAAATGGAGGAAAGAGTTCCGGAAGTGAGGATCTTTATTTTCAACCCCAAGTTTTTTATGCACTCAGAGATACAGAATCATTTTCTTTCTGAGCCGTACGTGATGGAGCAGGAATTACACAGTCCGGAAGAATTATCTCAAAAACCACGCCTCGGTTGTCCAACTGATTGTATCCGCGAATCATTCCCCCATGTGCATCAATAAGCTGCTTAGAAATTGACAAGCCAAGCCCTGTCCCTTTTTCCTTGCCTTCAGTCTGGTAAGACTGGAATAGATTAGTTAAAATAGAATCCGGAATTGGCTTGCCATTATCTACAATTTGAATCTTTAGTTCTCTCATATTCTGTGGAATAAAACGAACCTCAATCTGAGCAGGTTTTCCATCTTTTGTTTCAGGCGAATCCTGGAATTTCTCCCACGCATTTTTTACTAAATTCACTATCACTCGAATAATTTTCCTCCCGTCTATTCGTAGCAAAAATGCAGGTTGTCCGGCTGGAACCCGATAGTGTAAGAGAAGTTCGTCAATAAAACCCAGTTGTGACTCAATTTGCTCCTGAAATTCGTCTAACTGATATATTTCCGGACGAATCTCAATTCTACCAGCAGCAAAATCCAGAATATCTGTTGTCAAACCAGTCACGTTATTTGAAGAGTTCTTTATCCGCCGAATGTAGGTCAGTGCTTGAACCACCTCCATCGCCTTTATACGATCCTTATCAAGAATTTTTAACAGCAAAGTTGCAAAACTTGAGATGGAACCGTTGGCGTTTCGGATGTCATGTCCGAATTCCGCCACGGTGTTTCCAAGTTCAACCAATCGGCGTTCCTTCATTTTAGCCAATTGCAGGTCAGTCACTGTTTGCTCCAATTGCTGTTTTGAGTTTTCCAGCTCTTCCACATTTTGAGCTAGTTCTTCCTGCATAGACTGGAAACGTTTCCAAAGCTCTTCAAGAACTGCTATTCGCTGCCCAATCATAGTTCTCCCATCAGAAGATTCGGTGGGATATAATTCTCCAGATTCATTCTCACGTCTATATTTAACGAAGTGACGGCATAGAACATCAACCTTGTCTGTTATGCGGCGAGTTTGTTTATGTACCAGCATTGCCACAATAAGCAGAGCCACACTTCCACTAATCAACAATCGTATCCAAAAAGGTTTTTTCGCAAAAGGAGAAATATCCTGAGTGACAACCAGAATCCCTTGAGTTCCATTTTTTCCGACCGGTATCTGAAAAGAAACTTTATTCTCAATTTGACTGAGAAACTCAGAACTATTTTTTTCAGGAAAAGCGTCATTTGCTTTATATTTTTCTGTCCTGAGAAAACTCAAATGTGTTACTCCCTTATATTTACGGACCAATAATTGCTCAATTTCATCTGTTCTGACTGTTTCTTCTTCCATTAGCCCGCTAACTTTTGAGGCTAATATATTGAGTTCGTGAAGTGTTTTTAACGGGAGGGATGGAGAACTGAGCGAAGAGAGGGGGAGAAGGGAACTCAGGTAAAAAGTAAGTGCAAAAATTATAATGGCCAGCAAACTAAAATGAGTTTTTTTCAGCCAGGTTTCGTTGAGCTTTCTTTCTGGTCTATCTTGCTTTAAGCTTCTTTTTGATGCTAGTGAGGCTCTCCGAGTCTTAATTTTTCTGGGAACTTTATGCTGGTTTCTTAGTGTGACTTTGTTAAGAGTATGTATCATGCTCTCCATTCCACATAAAAAAGTGCAAGAGGGTTTCCATTCAAGGATCACTAAAATTTTGCACATCCATGTGCAAATAAATACTTTATTTTAATGACCAGCAGTCCAATATAATTACCTGTATCATAATTGTATGATTTGTTATATGCCAAATCACAAAGCAGTGCAAGCATTATTTTTTTAAAATAATTGATTTTATGTGATATTTTTTGATTATATATATATATAATCATATTTTATTATATTATATCAATAACTTATCATTATTTTGATTAACTATATAATTTTTCATAAAAAACCTTATATTTCAAGAATCTGTGTTTTTTTCAATATTTGTTGTTAAAACAATAAACCTCATAATTAGCTATTTTTCACAAAATACCCTAGTTATTCTGGTGTTTTACAAAGACGTTATATCATCACATGATCATATAATGATATATCTTGCATTTTTCAGTAATATTAAATATTATTTTAAAGATTCTAATTAGAGTATTCTTTATCAGGAGCTTCAATATTTTTTTACAGTAACCAAACAATAAGGAGATAAAATGAAAATGGAGTATAACGACATGCAAGAAGGGGTCAAAGGGATGGAAACCACAACTCAGGACTTCAAAGTGGCAGACATTAATTTTGCAGAACTGGGGCGCAAGAGTATCACAATGGCAGAACATGAGATGCCGGGTTTGATGATGCTTCGGGAAGAATATAGGGATAAAAAGCCTCTGGCAGGGGCACGCATCACAGGTTCTTTGCACATGACTGTGGAAACCGCAGTTTTAATTGAGACCCTTATTGAATTGGGTGCAGAGGTACGCTGGTCCTCCTGTAATATTTTTTCTACTCAAAATGAAGCTGCTGCTGCAATGGCAGAAGCAGGAGTTCCAGTATTTGCCTGGAAAGGTGAAACCGAAGAGGAATATTGGTGGTGTCTCGAACAGACTTTGGAATGGCCAGAAGGAAAAGGGCCTAACTTGCTGTTAGATGACGGGGGTGACCTCACTGGCTACGTACATGAAAAACGTCCTGATTTACTGGAAGAAATCAATGGTGTCTCTGAAGAAACTACAACAGGTGTTCATCGTTTGGAGCAAATGGATCGGCAAGGTCTATTGAAAATTCCGGCATTCAACGTGAATGACTCCGTTACCAAGAGTAAATTTGACAATTTGTACGGTTGCCGTGAATCGCTGATTGACGGGATCAAACGTGCAACCGATGTGATGGTTGCAGGCAAAATTGCTGTCGTTGCCGGTTATGGTGATGTGGGCAAAGGTTCTGCTCAATCTTTACGCGGCCAAGGTGCACGTGTACTGGTGACAGAAATTGACCCGATTTGTGCATTACAAGCTTCAATGGAAGGTTATGAGGTTTTAACCATGGAAGATGCTGCACCAGTTGGTGACATTTTTGTTACCACTACAGGCTGTGCTGACATCATTTGCCGAGAGCACATGGATGTCATGAAAGATCAAGCAGTTGTCTGTAATATTGGACATTTTGACATCGAAATTGATGTAGCTTCTTTGAATGGTGATCATTCACTAAAAAAGATCAACATCAAGCCGCAGGTGGATCAATATATATGGCCTGATGGGAAGCGCATGATTTTATTGGCAGAAGGCCGCTTGGTAAATTTAGGTTGTGCAACAGGGCATCCTGCTTTTGTTATGTCAAATAGTTTCACCAATCAGGTAATGGCCCAAATTGAACTCTGGCAAAACGGCGGCAAATGCGAAAACAAGGTCTATGTTCTGCCCAAAATTCTTGATGAAAAAGTTGCTCGCTTCCATTTAGGCAAATTAGGGGTGAAATTAACACGCCTGACTGAAAAACAAGCAAAATATTTAGATGTTCCAATTGATGGGCCTTATAAGCCGGAACATTATCGTTATTGAGAGGTTTTTTTGTTGTCAAGACTGTTCAACAACTTTAGTTGTAAATTATTGTTTATTGGACTTGGATTTGGTCTTCTGATGCTCACAACCGCTTGTCAGTCCAAGCCGATCTTACTCATGAACGCACCTCTGGATTCCGGTGAGGATGTTCCTATTCCTCCAACTCGGGAAGAACTGTTGACATCCAAATCATTCGTCGCCTTCGTCCCAGTACAATTTTCAGAAAACCTGTCCCGCTACCACAAAGTACTGAGCGTAAGCTTTGTACAGTCTGTACTTGAAGAACACGGCGACTTGGAAATCATTGACCAAGTCCGGGTTGAGAGAGCATTGAACCGTAGTGAATTTTCAAAAATGAGAGATTCTCTAAAGGATAGTAAATTACGTAGATTTGAAGAAGATCTGGTAAAACAGTCCGTTGAATTAGGCAAGTGGCTTCGGGTTCGTTACATTGTCCTAATGAGAGTGCAGCCAAGCCCGGAAAAAGTATCATCGAACGATTGGAGCACATATATCAGATTCCGGATTTACCGTGTCGAAGATCCTGTAAAAAACGAAATGAATCACGAATTCACTTTCGTTTTTTCAGAATCAAATAACCTCTGGGAAGAACTAGGAAGTCTTGTTCGGGGTCGTTTCCCTCTTGGTGGTTTTATCATCGAGTCTCGCGCAAATCGAGCTTATGTCAGAATTAATCTAGGAAGACGCAACCGAGTAAAACTAGAGCAGGAGTGTAAAATTTTCCGCAGAGTGCTCAAGAAAAAAAAGGGGACTAACGGAAGTACTATCTCCAGCATTGAATTTGATAGGATTGGTCAATTAAAGTTATTCCGTGTGCAGGAAGACTTTTCCTGGGGAAAAGTTCCTTCAAATTTTCGAAGCACCATCCTGAAAGGTGATGCCGTGCGCTGCTACTGAGCATGTCTGGGGCGTTACTTTTGAACAAAACTGAAATACGTAGAACAGTGCTGCAGCAGCGTCGTGTAATGTCAGCAGCAAATAAAAAACAGGCTGAACTCCAGATGTTGAAGTTCTTGCAGACATGGGACGTTTTCATGGATGCCGGAACAATCCATATTTTTCTTTCCAAAACAGAAGAACCGGATACCAGACCAATTATTGAGTTGGCATGGAACTCCGGTAAACAAATTGGCGTACCATGCGTTCTTCCGGATACACCGGAACTCTTTCATTCTCAACTGAACTCATTTAATAATTTACGCTCCGGAGCCTTGGGAGTTTTAGAACCTTCACTGGAACAACGGATTGCGTTGAGTCCTGAAATCTTCGATCTGGTTTTAGTCCCCGGATTAGCGTTTGACAGCCAGGGCGGAAGACTCGGCTACGGTAGGGGATACTATGACCGTTTTCTGGATCAAACCCACGCTTTCCGTTTAGCATTGGCCTTTGATTTTCAGCTATTTGAAACCGTACCCACTGAATCACACGATATACCTATGGATGGGATTTTAAGTGAAAAGGGGATACATTTATGCGGAGATTCACAAACATGAAAAAATGGCTGATCATCGTAATTTTATCTTTCGGCCTTCTGGCAGCAGCAATTTCACAGTACCAGTCAATCCTGACCGCATATGCGAATTTTTTTACAGTCAACAACGCAACTTCCGGTGCTGATGCGATTGTTGTACTTTCCGGCGGTAAGGACACTCGAATTCCTCATGCCTTAAAACTTTTTACGGAAGGGTATGCACCGCGCTTGTTGCTAACGAATGAAAAAAAGAGAAACATTCGTTTTGCTCATCTGTTTTCGACAAACGAAGAGATTGCGCTAGCCATGATTAAGGAACTAAAATTGAGCGTTCCAATTATTACTGTCCCCTCGCTCAAGAGCGGTGCAACTTCAACATTTGACGAAGCATACGATCTACTAAAATTTAGTGAAAAAGAGAGATTTCGCCACTTGATTTTAGTTACGGATACCTTCCACACGCGTCGCGCATACCATGCTTTTCAAACCGTATTTAAAGGAACACAAATACGTCTGGAAGTATCTGCTGCAAAGAATGAAATTTACAATGAAAGCAACTGGTGGACTTCTGATCAGGGAATTTCTGCATATGTTTTGGAAAGCATCAAGTATCCTGTTTATCTGGTCTCCTCCAGAAACGCAACCTTTATCCGCAACGACTAGTGCCTGAAATCCTACTCATAATCCACCCTTACAAGACAGAAGATGAGGCTGCCTTAGTCACACTTTGGCAAATGTGTTAATTAATTGTTCCATGGAATTATCTTCATAAAGATATTGCCAGAAAACTTCAGGTTCAGCCGAAACTTTTTTTGGTGAGATACACTCAAACCCAGTTAATCGATTCTGTGATAGGTGTTTATGACGGTCACAG
Organism: SAR324 cluster bacterium; assembly: GCA_022448485.1. Lineage (GTDB taxonomy): Bacteria > SAR324 > SAR324 > SAR324 > NAC60-12 > Arctic96AD-7. The sequence continues at coordinate 59,608 of JAKUUI010000006.1, read as the reverse complement.
AGGATGGATAAATTATTTGGCAGTGCACCCTGATTTTCAAGGCCGGGGCTACGGAGAGTAAATCATGAACTCTGTCGAATCTGTACTGCTAAAAATTGATTGCCCCAAAATCAATTTGCAGTTTTGAGCCAGGAACGATAAGGTTATGACATTCTAACGGAGAGTCGGGTTTAGCTATGATTGAACAGTCAGTATGGGAAAACGGCTGGAAGCGGATCATTCCTGAAATAACGTTCACAGTACTAACACAACTCTTGCTTGAGATAAGTAATGCCTGAATTGTTTATAATTTTCCTTTATATCGTAAGTGGGCTTGTCATGCTCTACTTTGGAGCAGACTGGCTGGTAAAGGGAGCAGTTACTCTGGCCCTACATTTAGGTTTAAGTCCACTGATAGTAGGCCTAACAGTTGTTGCGCTAGGAACAAGTGTACCAGAAGCTCTCGTTAGCGTACAGGCCGCTATAGGCCATCAGGGAGGAATTGCGCTCGGAAACGTTGTGGGATCAAATATCCTGAACATCGCGTTGATTCTAGGACTCTCAGCCTTGATCCGTCCATTGAAGGTTGATTCTCGTCTAGTCAAGGCTGATGTACCGCTGCTGGTAGGAGCCTCCTTCATGATGGTTGTTTTGATGGAAGACTTTCACATTTCCCGCATGGAAGGAGCATTTTTGCTGTTATGTGTTGTGGGCTACGTGGTCGGAAACATTATGTCAGTCAAAAAAACTTCTCCAGAATGGGATGAAATCGACGGGTTGGAAATTCCGGAAGATCCCGGCAAAACTTTGAAGCGGGATATTGGTTTATTAATCTTGGGAATTATTACTTTAGGATTTGGTGCCAATTTTCTAGTAACAGGCGCGGTAGACCTCGCCAGACTTTTCGGACTGAGCGAGGCTCTGATCGGACTGACCATTGTTTCCATAGGTACAGGGACTCCGGAATTGGCTACCGCTCTAATGGCGGCCTACAAGAAAACACCGGACCTTGCCATAGGCAACGCAGTCGGCTCAAACCTTTTCAACATCATGTTTGTGCTTGGCCTCGCGGGACTTGTTGCTCCGCTCGACGGCACAGGCATCTCCTCCGTCGACCTCTACGTAATGCTTGGGGTGACCATCCTACTGCTTCCCACAGTTTGGACCGGCCATGTTCTTGACCGCAAGGAGGGATTCCTTTTCTTGGCTATTTATGTTTCCTACCTTTATTATCTGTGGCCGGCTTGAAATGTAATTAGTTTCACTGAGAAATAAACTTCCAAATATGCTGGCTCCGGAGAATTGACTAAAGGTCGGTCTGCTTTATTACTACTTAAATTATCGACTCTTTCAGCAATGGAATACATTTATAAATCTGCAAATATCTTTATTTTACTGCTTCAAACTTTACTTCTTTCAGTTTCTTCATTACAGGCAAAAGAAATGTCTTCAGTAGACACAAAAGTGTTAAGAACTCAACAAGTTTTTGAAGAACTTACGCTACGGGCAGTCAACAAAGGTAACTTACGAAACAACTCGGTTGTTGGAATTCTCAAAACTGAAGTTAACGCTATCGTCCCAGTGCCGCGTTATGTAGCTGTGATGGACAATGCTCTGCGGATGATTCTGGCGGCACATACCCAGTTGGCCGACCGTTCCCTGTTGAAAGCTATTAATCAGGAACAGGAACTAATGCTCAAACGAGGAAAAGCCGGGTTTGCCGGTACCAGTATGGGAGTGCTTGCTGAACTTGATTATTTTGCCTGGGCCAGTTTTGATCCTTTGGGTTCACGAAACGTGAACGTCAGAGTTACAATCGCAGATGTCAAGACAGGAGTCGTGCGCAGCATGGCTTTCGAAACATTACAAATTCCTGAAGAACTACAGCTCTCTGAGCAAGCTAATCCTAAGGAGTTTCAAGAATGGAAAGTAAAGTGGGAGGATTCGAAGCAGGGTTATGAATTCAGTCGGCAGGTTTTCTGGACTGGGGTCGCACTACTCACCACCGGTGTAATCATAGCTCCGTGTGAAGAACGTTCTTACAAAGATGACCGGCAATATAAAAATTTTATTGAATGCAACCGTAATGAGGCAGGACGCTTATTCAGTACAGGTATGTTTATTGGATTTATTTCATTTGTAACCGGAGGAACATCAATGCTCATCAAAAGTTCCAGTCTCACCAATTTGGAAAAACAGAGGCAGCTAAAAGAGTTTCCTGCTCTGAGCTTCTGGCACAAAAAAGGAGAAACAAACGTAAAATTCACTATCCGGTTTTGACAATTTAAAAAGCCGGTTTTTCTTTTATTTTGCTTGCAGATTATTAGCTTATCCCAAGCTTCTCAAAGCCTGATCCAGATCTGCAATGATATCTTCAGCACATTCAATTCCAATGGAAAGACGAATCACTTCCGGCCCAGAACCAGCAGCGATGCGCTGTTCCTCAGTCAGTTGACGATGTGTGGTTGAAGCAGGATGGAGAATCAGCGAACGAGTATCACCAATGTTGGCCACATGACTGAACAGTTCCACTGATTCCAGCATTTTTAAACCGCTTTCATAACCTCCCTTGACACCAAAAGTGAAGACCGAACCTGTACCGTCCGGCATGTATTTTTTCCCAAGCTTGTAATAAGGACTGGATTCGAGTCCGGCATGCGAAACCCATTCAACACTGGGGTGTTTTTCAAGAAATTTTGCTACAGTCAATCCGTTGGAACAGTGACGTTCGACACGCAAAGGCAGAGTTTCAATACCGTTGAGCGTGATCCAGGCATTCATTGGAGATTGAGAACAGCCAAGATCGCGCAAACTGATGGCGTGACTGTACATCGTGAAAGCGAGATCACCAAAAGTTTCCGCAAAAGTGAGTCCGTTATATTCCGGTGAAGGCGTGCTTAAACTGGGAAATTTAGAATTTTCCAACCAAGTAAATTTTCCTGAATCAATGACTACTCCTCCGACTGCATTCCCTTGTCCGGAAAGAAATTTTGTTGTGGAATGCACCACCAAATCTGCACCCCATTCCATTGGTTGACACAAAAAAGGAGTCGCCATCGTGTTATCCACAACCAACGGTACTCCCGCTTCATTTGCCACTTTGGCAATGCTTTCAATATCCACAACCACACCACCCGGATTGGCGAGACTTTCGATAAAAATCGCTCGCGTTTTTTTCGTAACGGCTTGCCGAAATGCTTCCGGATTTTCGCTGTCCACAAAGATCGCATTCCAGCCAAATTTCTGGTAGCTTTTCCCCATCAAATTAATAGTACCTCCGTACAATTTATTTGCCACAATCACCTCCATTCCTGGAGCCATTAACGGAAACAAAGCCAGTGTTTCCGCAGCTTGTCCGGAAGATGTCACGGTTCCACCGCGCCCGCCTTCCAGTGTGGCAAGCTTTTCTTCCAAGGCTGCTACCGTTGGATTGGTCAAACGGGAGTAAATAAATCCGGGGGCCTGTAAGTTGAAAAGTGAAGCTGCATGGTCAGCATCATCAAATACGTAGGAAGTAGTTTGATAAATCGGAAAAGACCGCGCACCTGTTGCAGGGTCAGGTGCCGTTCCGGCGTGAACAGCAAGTGTGTTAAAACCAAATTGTGGATGTAGTTGTTTCATCAAATCCTTTGCCTGCGATTGCTGATAACACCTGTGTTGATCCCATTCCAACCCAGTTCTCCAAATAGGCGGGAAAATTCAATTTTAGGACAGCGATCCATCACAACCTGCAACCCAGCTTTTTCAGCAATTTGTGCTGCTTCGTTGCTTCTAATTCCCAGTTGCATCCAAAACACTTTCGCCCCAATTTCGATTGATTCTTCCACCAACTGAGGAGCTTCTTGTGCAGGACGATAAATATCCACCATGTCTACAGATCCAGGGAGTGAAGTTAAATCCGGGAACACCGTTTCCCCACAAATTTTCTTTCCAACTGCACTCGGATTGACCGGAATTACCTGAAAACCCTTCTGAAGCAAATATTTCATAGCAAAATTGCTGGGGCGGTTCCAAGTTGCACTCGCACCAACCATCGCAATGTTCTGCACATTTCTGAGTATTTGAAGAATGTATGAATCCGAATAGGAGTTGTGATCAAGGTAAGTAAAACCTGGCATGTAACAAATGCTGGAGCAACAATTAAGTGAAGTCTTGGATGCTCACCTTAGCAGAAACTCACTAGACCATGCAAGTAAATTCAAAATTGCAATTCATAAGTTAGGCTAACATAAGGTAGAAATGATTTGCACGAACCATTCTTTACAGTTCACAGAGCATACCTTTTGCTCTGATTATAACACTTGGTTTGGCTTTGATAATGGCCTTTCCCTAAATTGCTTTGTGGATTCCTAATTTTATTTATGTAAAATAAGTCGGTCCATCATCCTAAGAATCAATTTGATTCTGGTTTTAATCACTGATAAAATCACCTGAAAAACAGGCCGGAGCTGTTCAGCGTACGTTGTAAACTCCGGCATTTTTTATTGTACCCATGCTGCTGGCGTATGAGGCAACTGTAACGGGTTGGGAATTGAAACAATATTTTCAACAAATTTAATTATTTTTTAGGTGTTTTAAAAATGCGATTAGAAGACAAAGTCGCCCTAATCACGGGCGCATCAAGTGGGATTGGAAAAGAATCCGCACTGTTGTTTGCAAAAGAAGGTGCGAAAATTGTGGCGGTGGATGTGAATGATCCCGAAGGAGAACAAACGGTTTCCGAAATCAAGGCTGCTGGTGGAGATGCCATTTATGCTCATGCAGATGTTTCGAGTGCCGCCGACTCTGAAGCAATGGTTGAATCCGCAGAAGATCAATTCGGCAAACTGAATGTGATGTTCAACAACGCTGGAATCATGGACAGCCGTGATGACAATGCACTCGTCACCGAAGAAGATGTTTGGGATTTGACGATGGCGATTAACTTGAAAGGCGTGTTTCTAGGTTGCAAATATGGAATTGCCGCAATGCAGCGTGCGGGAGGTGGTTCAATCATCAACACGGCCTCTTTCGTTGGACTGATGGGAGCGGCGACTCCACAAGTTGCGTACACTGCCAGCAAAGGCGGGGTGATTGCGCTGACACGTGAGTTGTCGGTGATTCATGCTCGGGAAAACATCCGGGTCAATGCACTCTGTCCGGGACCGCTGCGAACCGAGCTGCTGATGAAATTCCTCGACACTGAAGCAAAAAAACAAAAACGACTTGTGCATATTCCAATGGGGCGTTTTGGGGAGGCCAAAGAAATGGCACAGTCAGCTTTGTTTTTAGCTTCCGATGAATCGTCTTATACCACCGGAACTGAGTTTGTAGTGGACGGCGGAATCACTTCGGCGTATGTGACTCCGGAGTAACTTTTTCATCATTCTCCCCACTTAGCTTTTACTGCCTCTCGATCTATTTCATCATTTTCGTGAGGCAGTTCTTTTACAAAAATTACTTGTCGTGGTTTCTTAAAGCCTGCAATCTGCCCTCCAACATAATTACGTATTGACTCTATGGAAGGCTTTGTTCCATCTTTGACGACACAAATTGCTTTTACGGATTCGCCCCAAGTCTTATCCGGAACTCCAATCACACAGCAATCGTCGATTTCAGGATGCTTTAGCAAGATCTTTTCCACCTCTCCCGGATATACATTTTCACCACCTGTTTTTATCAATTCTTTTTCTGCCTTACGTTTAACGTACCATAAGTATCCTTGATCATCAAAACGTCCAATGTCACCTGTATGATGCCAACCATTACGCTGCGCATATGCTGTTGCTTCCGGCATGTCCCAGTATTCAAGAAAAATATTTTCTCCACGCACAACTATTTCTCCTTCTTCTCCTGTAGATACCAGTTCATCAACTTCATCAACAACAGCCACAGAGTTGATCAAAGTCGCTTGTCCGGAAGCTCCTGGGCGTTCAGAAGCAGGAGATGCTGTTACAAAAGCAGTTGTTTCCGCCTGTCCAAATCCCGACCAAAAAACTGCAGAGGTTTCTTCCTGTAAGCGCTGAATATTCTGCGGTCCTTCTAAACCGTATACCATCTGCAAACTTTCCAATCCGAAACCTGTTTCTTTTGCAGTATCAAGTACGCGTTCCAGCACCGGAGGGAATGAACCGAAATATGTCAGTTTTTCTGTATCAATCAAATGCACAGCCCGTTTTTCATCAAATTGGTTGAGCAAAACATTCTTGCCGCCGCTGATGAAAGTTGCCCACGCAGAAGTCAGACCCATTACATGAAAAATCGGCAGAGCTATTAAGTGGCCTTCGATGGCTTCACGTCCAAAATGATGAAGATGAACTGCAACAGAGGCAAGTACATTTCGCTGACTGAGCAAAGCACCTTTAGGAACTCCATCCACAGCGGCCGTGGGAATTATCAACCAACCCTCGTCCACACCCGGTTGCGGCTCAGCGAGCGGAGAAGGATCTTCATCTACCAATTGGTCGAAGGATGCCGAAAGTATCGAGGCTTCATCAATGCAGTACAACTGACGAGGGGGTAACAAACCGCAGAGCGCTTCAGCTTGGGTCTCGTAATTCGTCTGAAAGACCAAAGCTTTCGGTTTTGTACTTTCAAGCACCATGCGCATTTCATCGGCACTTGTGCGTGTATTCAAACACACTGCAATGACCCCGATACGAGTACAAGCGGCCAAAAGCAGTGCATACTCGGCGCAGTTATTCAACAGCACCGCAATCCTGTCTCCTTTTTCATAACCTGTATTCAGCAGCCCACGTGCTAGACTATTGACGTGTATTGGAACATCTGCAAAAGTGAGGAACAAATCTCCTGAAACCAAGGCTGTTTTATCAGAATGATTGCAAGCATTCCTCAAAATGCAATCATAAATCGTGTGTTCTCGTATAGCCATTTAAATACTTTATTAAAAGTTAAAGTGCCTCAAGTAAACGCTGATGGATATTATCGAATTTGCCATTACTCATAATTAATACAACATCTCCTGAACGGCAATTTGTTTTTAGATGCTCAATGATTTCGGTCACTTCAGGAAATACATAAGCAGGAATTTTATCATCATTCAGTGATTTCAAAACTTCCGGCACTTCCAGCCGCTGCTCTACAGGAATCTGTGCCAGTCGGTGTGGTGTTGTTAAAATCACCTCATCTGCTTCCCTGAAAGAATCAATTAAGACTTCTTGGTGAATTTTGAGCACGCTGGTATTGCTCCGTGGTTCAAAAACAGCGATCAGGCGGCGCCCCGGATGTTTTTGTCTGATCGCAGTAACTGTCTCTCGTACTGCAGTCGGATGGTGTGCAAAGTCATCATAAATAGCAATTCCGTTTACTTCTCCGCGTAATTCCTGCCTCCTGCGTACACTCTGGAACGAATTAAAAGCAGCCTGAATCGTTTGATCAGTAATGCCGTTGTATCGGGCCAATATTATTACACCCAATGCATTTCGCACATTGTATGCTCCAGAAAGTTTGAGTTCAAATTTCTTAACCTGCTCAGATTCTTTCCGGCGTTTATCTTCCACTTCAAATGCAGTTCCGGATTCACTGGTTTCGAGATTTAAGGCTCTCACATCAGATGTTTTTCCAAAACCAAATTTAACAACAGGAGAATAAGCTGACTCCAGCACGGTTTGAACATTTACATCATCTCCATTTGCGGCAATCAGACCGTTTCGAGGAATGAGACGCAGCATCAGTCTGAAGGCTTTTTTAATGTCAGCAAGTGAGTCAAAGATATCAGCATGATCAAATTCGAGATTATTCAGAATCAATTGATCCGGAAGATAATGGAAAAATTTTGAACGTTTGTCGAAAAATGCTGTGTCGTACTCATCTCCTTCAATAATAAAATAGCTCCCATCGCCGTCACGACAGCTGGCCTTAAAATTTTCTGCAATTCCACCGATCATAAATCCAGGGGCTTTCTCTGCAGACTCAAAAACCCAGGCCAGTAAAGAAGACGTCGTAGTTTTTCCGTGAGTCCCACTAACAACAAGTGAGGTTTTTCCACGAATGAAATACTCTTTCAGTAATTCCGACATTGATATATACGACAGTTTGCTCTCCAAAACAGCCTCGACTTCCGGATTCCCCCGTGAGAGTGCGTTGCCGATAACAACCAAATCAGGTTCAGGATCTAGGTTTTTTGCTGAAAATCCACTTTGTACAGTAATCTTATTTTGTGCAAGGAAATCGCTCATGGGCGGATAAACATTTTCGTCAGAACCACGAACTTGATGTCCACGCAATTTCAACAACACAGCAAGCGACGCCATTCCAGTTCCGCAGATTCCTGTAAAATGAATGACTTTCTTATTTGAATTTAAAGGAGACATTACAAACAAAAATCTTCGGCTTCAGGATAAAACAGGAGGGAGCTGTACAGAATTTTATTCTTTAGACAAACAGGATCGCTCCAATTATGGAACTGAGCGGAGACGAAATAATCACAATCACAAAACACCTAAGAGAGGCAGGAATTCATCGGTCCGAAAGCCACAATTAAAAGCGTCCATCGTAAACCTTTTCACCAATTTTACAAGCCAGTAACGTAAATGTTTTACGCTCAAAAGCTTCGTCAAGCGCGAGACTCAATTCGTTTCGGCTGGAAATCCAGAGTCCAAATCCTCCCAAAGCCTCCGCAACTGCAGGAAAATCTGTTGCGCCAAAATCTACACCAAGGTTCGGCAAATCGGATTTACGCTGTTTCATTTCAATCAGAGCCAAAGATTGGTCGACAAAGACTACGATCACCAACGGAAGTTTCAAGTCTCGCAGAGTTGCTAACTCACCCAAAACCATTTCCAATCCAGCATCCCCGACAAAAGCCACAACCGGACGTTCCGTTGCAGTCAAACAAAACCCCATTGCCAACGGAATTGCACAACCCATTGTGCACAGCGCAGAAGATTGCAGTAATCCGCGTGATTCGTAGCATTCCCACATCTGGCTCAGCAAAATCCGATGCGCCCCACTGTCGGCAGTGGCGACTCCATTTCTTGGCAAAGCGTCACGCACAACTTCAATAACCGCACCCGGACCCCATTCTTCGTTTCCGGAAAAGATTGATTTCAATCGGTTTCGTACTTTTTCTGGCTCGCAGTTTTTCCAAACGGTATGCGGAGTAAAATCTTTACGCAAGGTTTTCAATCCTTCGCCAACATGTCCGACAAAACTCAAGCCTGCCTGATGCATGTAATGTGTGTTCGGCACAGCGCAAAATTCAAGCACCCTAGCATCATCGTTCCATGGGTTACGCCAACCAACCCGCATTTCAATCGGGTCATATCCGGCCAACAAAATTAAATCACTTTCCTGCACCAACGGCAACAAATGTTGATCGGCCAATGGAGATAGTCCTGCTCCACCGAGAGCAAGCTGATTATCTTCCGGCAGTACGCCTTTGGCTTTGTATGTAGTTATGAGCGGAATCCGAAATTCCCTAACGAAATCCTCTACCGCTTTCGCAGCGTATTGGTTTAACACATCAACTCCAGCAATCATCAAGGGCCGTTGTGTTTCGAGAAGCCATTGTCGGGCAGTCTCCAGATCTTTTCCCTCAGGTGGAGTTGCAGGTGAGGGGAACTTCCTGGCAATCATCACACTTTCAGGCTGTTCTTTTGCTGCAACACTAATCGGTAGGTCTAGATGTACCGGGCCAGGCTGTCCATCCAAGGCAGTTGCTACAGCCTTGTCAACCGCCACATCGACAGCACCATCGACCACCCTAATGCTGGCTTTCGTGACGGATTTTAGCAACTCGCCGTGATCAAGAACCTGATGCGTGTAAGTCAAGGCTTCATGGGCATCAATACAGCCGGTGAGGAAAATCATTGGCACGCGATCCTGAAACGCATTGGCCACCACATTCACCGCATTAGCGACTCCCGGACCAAGCGTAGCCACTAGAATTCCTGGAGCACCATCAGCATGAAATCCGCCTTCAGCCATAAATCCGGCGCTATTTTCATGCTTTGTTAAAATGAATTCAATTCCGGAATTTCTCAGCCCCTCCATCAAAACCAAAACCTCTCCACCCGGAATCCCGAAAGCCCGGCGACAACCTGCCAGATAGAGTCGTTTTCCAATAATTTCTGCAGAATTTGCCATTATCTTTTTTCCTTTTCTTTATTTTTGCCAAAAACACACAAATATTTTTTAACAAAATCCTGCAAAACGTCAGGGCCGGACTACGTTCCAGACTATGCAGTTACTCAAACTGTACATAACGGACTACGTGCCGGCCAGGGATAAATAAATAAAAACTGTATGGCAGGGCTACGTACCGGCCAATGCGGGATTAAACTCCTTTTTCCGCCAATTTGAAATGTCCGTCTCGTGTTTGCGGGAGTTTCCTGTCGAGCAATGCAGAGGCGACAACCGTGCGCAGAATTTGTGCTGTACCACCACCGATGGTGAACATACGGGCGTCCCTTGCCATACGTTCCAGCGGCAGATTCCGGGAATAACCGGCAGAACCGAATATTTGCAGAGCGTCATTCGTGACTTTGATCGCCATTTCCGAAGCAAATATTTTGGCTTGTGCTGCTTCCAGCATATCCGGGAACCCTTTCTTTCCACTGCAGGCAGCTTTGCGGAGTAGTAATCTTGCGGCTTCGAGTTGGGTGTGCATGTCGGCCAGCATCCATTGCAACCCCTGAAATTCACAAATCGGGCGACCGAACTGTTCTCGCTGCTGAGAATATTCCAAGGCCAATTCATAAGCTCCGGCAGCAATCCCCAGTGCCACGGTACCGGCTCCGACACGCTGACCGTTGTAGGCATTCATCAGTCCGGCAAACCCTCGCTGCAAACCTTCCGGAGGAATCAGAATCATCTCTTCCGGAACTTCCAAATCTTCACAAATAATTTGTGTTTCCGGAATGCCGCGCAAACCCATTGCCGGTTCGCGTGTTCCTACTTTCAAACCATCTGTACCACTCAATGCGATGAATCCGGCAATGCCCTGCGGTTCTTCATTTTCAAAAACACGGGCAAAAATCAAATGAAACTTGGAAACTCCACCTCCAGTAATCCAGTGCTTTGTGCCGTTGAGAATATAGTGGTCACCTTTATGATCGGCACGAGTGCTCATTTCTGAGGCTGCGCTTCCTGCTCCGGGTTCAGTAATGCAGATCGCTGGTTTATCACCACTTAAAACGTGTTCCGCCGCCAGTTTTTTCTGAGTTTCGGATCCGTATTTCATAACCGCTCCAACTGCGCCCATGTTGGCTTCCACTACAATCCGCGCCGAAACTCCGCACACTTTGGCAATTTCCTCAATTACCAGCACCACATCTAGATATGTCATTCCGGGACCACCGTATTCCTGCGGAACGGTCATGCCCATAAAGCCCTGTTTGGTCAACTGTTTTACATTTTCCCAAGGATACTGTTCAGTACGGTCCACTTCCGCCGCACGGGGAGCGATTTCTTTTTTTGCAAACTCCCGAGCAGTCGCCTGCAGTTGTTTTTGGGTTTCAGTCAATTCAAACATGTTTCCTTTAATGAATGGTTTTTTACTGTGATGAACATGACGAACTGTTTAAAAAAGGATAATGTTTTGTCTTTATCCTGCGTCTCCTGTTTATAAATATAAATGAAAAACACTTGTGTTAGATCTAGGATTATTAGATTTGGCCTTTCAAATACATTTTCCTTCTTGTTTCCGGGAATCTTTCAATTGCATATCTGAGCATGGTGCGCGGCATTTTCAGGTAATGTTCCTCCAAAAATTCTTCCTCAATTTCAATCACTCTCTTGCCAACCTCCCTCAGCATCCAACCGACTGCCTTATGTATCAAATCCTCTTTGTCAGTGAATAATATTTCCGCAATTTTCAAAGTGTCATCAAATTCATCATTTCTGATAAAATAAAAAGTGGCGACAATGGCAATTCTCCGCTCCCACAGGTTCTCAGAAAAAACTAGACGATAAAGTGGCGCTTTGTCTTTTTCAAACAAAAATGCACCAACAATATTTCCTGCTGAAATATCAACAATATCCCAATTGTTGATGAATTTCGTCTTGTCGAGATACAATTCATAAATCAGTTCTTGATCGTCTTCATCTCCTGATTTAAAAAGATTGACAAGCATCAGGATTGAAAGCAAACGTTCTTCATGGAATTTTGATTCCAGTAATTTACTCACCTCAGCAAGCGAAATTCTACGAAATTTTTTGGCAATTTTTCTTAGAACTGGAACCCTGATACCTAAAAATATATCGCCTTCTCCATACTGCCCTTTCCCAGTTTTGAAGAATCTTTGAGAATGTTCAGCAATTTTCTTGTTGGCCAATTTTCTCATTTCATTTTTAATATCAGCTACTTGATTATTCATTCTAAATAATCCCCCTCTCAGCAAGTTCGCTGCGCTCTGCTTCATTAATGCCCAATAATTCCTGCAAGACTTCATCCGTGTGCTGTCCCAAAGTCGGTGGAGCATGACGGTAACTGACTGGAGTTTTTGACATCTTCACTGGACTACCAATCAAACTCACAGCACCTTTTCCGGAAAGCGGATGCGGCATGGATATTTCCATTTCACGGTGCTGAATTTGTGGGTCGTCAAATACCTCCTTAATTGTGTTCACCGGGCCGCAGGGAATTTGCAATTTTTCCAGTCCCTCCAGCCAGTGTTGAGTGGAAAGTCGCATGGTCAAATCATTCACCATCGGAACCAACACGTCACGATTACGTACTCGATCTGTATTGGTTTTGAAACGTGGATCGTCAGGTAATTCAGGAGCCTCAGCAAATTCACAGAACTTCCGGAACTGTGCGTCGTTACCGATCGCCAGCACAAAATAGCTGTCCCTGGTTTGGAAAACTTGATAAGGCACTATGTTCGGATGGGCATTGCCGAGGCGGTGCTGATCTTGACGTGAAGTCAGATAATTCGATCCTGAGTTGATCAGCCATGCTGCTTGCGAATCGAGCAATGCCAAGTCGATGTATTGCCCGATTCCTCCCCGTTCTCGGTGACGAATTGCTGCCAGAATACTCACTGCGGCGTACATTCCGCACATCACATCCGCAATTCCCACACCGACTTTCATCGGTGAACCATCCACTTCGCCGGTAACGCTCATTATTCCACCCATGGCCTGAATCATAAAATCGTAGCCAGGAAGGTGCGACTTTGAGCCGTTCTGTCCAAATCCTGAAATCGAGCAATAGACCAAATCCGGAAAATCTGTTTTCATTCCAGCGTAATCCAAACCATATTTTTTAAGGCTACCGACTTTGTAATTTTCAATCAGTACGTCACATTTCCCTGCCAGCTTCCGGATCAATTCCTGTCCTTCTGGTTTTGTGATATCCACCGTCAGCGAGCGTTTGTTGCGGTTGGCACAGAGATAATACGCACTTTCAGTGGTGTCGTTGCCCTCAGCATCCTTGATATATGGAGGCCCCCATTTCCGAGTATCGTCTCCGACTCCTGGGCGTTCAATTTTGATTACATCCGCTCCCAAGTCGCCCAACATTTGGGTACAGGTTGGTCCGGCTAAAATCCGGCTCATGTCAAGAATACGTAATCCTTGTAAGGGACCGGTATTGGTTGTCATAGTACTGTGTTTATTTGTTTTACTACTAATCTTATTAGAAGAATGTCTACATAACTAATCACAGGTGATAGCCGAAACATCTATTATATAAATTTGCCTCGTTAACTCATGTACTGAATCAATGCACACCTGTTGTCCATCCTGATTCCACCTCGGGTGAAGATCACAGCGGTTTTGTTTTCCAAGCTTTGGATCTGTATAGAAACTACCGATATCATAGCGATTGTCATTTTTTACATCGTAAAGTATCAGAAGACGCTCGTTGGTTGATTCTTCAGGATATGTATCCGAGAGAATCCATTTTCCATTTGGTGAATAGGTCATGTGTCCGTTTTCAGTCAACAAATTCTCTCCAATAACTTCGACTTCTCCGCTCAAACTGTCATAAAGGTGGTAATGAATACTACCTAGATGTGGTCCCCAAACAATAATTTGCCCATCGTCCTTCCATGCAGGATGGGAAATCTGGTATTCAGATTTTTCGTAGTCAAATGTTCCAAACTTGTTCTGATCAAAGCCTTCTTCCAATTGAGGAAGAGGATGATCAGTGCATTCTAGAAGCTTTAGGCCAGTACCGTCTGGATTAACAGTAAAAAGTCGGTGTAGGAAACAAGTTTCATCTTCGACTCGTTCGGTCCAACGGTGGATGAAGAGGAATCTTGAAGAACTAGGATTAATTTCCAAGTGCGTTACCCAATGAATTGCTCGATCCATAGATGCAACTGGCTGAAATTCTCTCAAATCACAAAGACTAAGAATTAATTCCACTTCACCAGTATCAATTTCCAAACGGTATATACCATCATTTTCAGGAGCATTTTCTAGATTTGGTTCCAGTTTGGTGGCATGATATCCGATTGTAGGATGCGTGACTTGAAACCTTGAGTAGTCGACACTAAGAGCATATTTACTGTTCGGAGAAACAACATATACTGGTAAAGGGAGTTCTTTCTTCTCATTACTTTCTATGTTGTATAATGTAGAACAAAAGTCTGAATAGACCGTATCAACTTTCGTTGAAGACTGCTTCCGAGTGTTATATATGATTTGCCAATTTTCGTTATTATCCAACCACTGTAATTGACAGCCCATTTGCCAGTTCCAAGTGCTTGTATCCCCAATCACTCGGTAAACATCATCACATTCCAAGTCAAAAAAGCCAACTTCTGCAACTTCTTTACCTGTCAGGTCTCCAGTCGGCATTGGGACACGCTGGGACAAAAGGTATCTTCCAGTTTTATCCCAAATATTTTTGTTGTAATAGCCAAAAAAATGATTATACGTATCTTTACCAACCCTGCGAATTGGGCAAAATTGCTTGATGGATTTTACTTTGGTCATGGGTGAAAATATTTTGCTGTAAATCTAATTCAGGATTCTTATTAGATTGCAAATTTTAGTTAAAAGTTTCGATTAATTAAATGAATTCTCTCATTTAGCACATAATCTATTTTCGACTAAGAGCAAAATGTTTTAATTGGGGAATATTTCCAAATTAATAGTCAACAAATTACATTTAATTTGAATATTTTGAATAGAATGATGCGGAGATTAATGATGAAGTATTTTTGAGAGGAAAGCCTCAGCTCTGACCCCACGTTGGCTATCAAAAAATTCGTCAGTAGAACAGTCTTCTTCAATTCTCCCCTCGTCCATGAAGATAATCCGTTTAGCAACTCGACGAGCAAAACCCATCTCGTGAGTTACGACCATCATGGTCATTCCATCTTTTGCAAGTTCTACCATAACGTCAAGGACCTCGTTAATCATCTCTGGATCAAGTGCTGAGGTTGGTTCATCGAAAAGCATTGCGATTGGGTCCATAGCAAGCGCTCTTGCGATAGCTACTCTTTGTTGTTGTCCACCAGATAGTTGGGCTGGGAATTTTAAAGATTGGTCTGCAAGTCCAACGCGTTCTAGAAGTTGTATGGTTTTATGATCTGCCTCTTCTTTACTACGTTTTAAAACTTTGAGCTGAGCCAGTTTGATGTTATTCACAACGGAAAGATGTGGGTATAATTCAAAGTTCTGAAAAACCATTCCGATTTTAGATCTAAGTTTAGGGAGATCAGTTTTTTTGTTTCCAACTGAAATTCCATCAAATTGAATCTCTCCTTTTTGAAATTCTTCCAGGCCGTTTACACACTTTATTAGCGTTGATTTCCCCGATCCTGAGGGACCACAAACAACTACGACTTCTCCTTTTGAAACCATCGTGCTGCAATCATCTAATACCTGAAAATCTCCATACCATTTACTTACGTTTCTGAGTTCAATCATAGTGCATATCTCCTCTGAAGTTTTCTGATGAGGATCGAACCTGACAAACACATTATTAGATATACGCATGCTACAGTTGTGAACATTTCAAGTATACGATTTTCTCGATTGGCTACAAGATCTGCACTAACCAGGAAATCTTTAACACCAACCACATATACAAGTGAAGTATCTTGAAAAAGTATAATGGCTTGGGTTAGTAGAACAGGCACCATGTTCCTGAATGCTTGTGGCAAAACTATGTAGCGCATATTCTGAAAATAATTGAGACCTACAGCTTGTCCAGCGTATACTTGTCCTTTCCGAACACTTTGAATACCTGCTCTGATAATTTCACAATAATAGGCGGCTTCGAATAGAACGAATGCAATCAGTACAGAATAATATCCACCAACAGGTTGACCAAGGATAAGTGGGACCAAAAAATAAAACCAGAAGATCACCAGGATCAAAGGCATTGAACGGAAAAAATTTACGTATGTGGAAGAAATGAGAGATAAAATCCAAAAACCGGATAGCCTTGCGAGTGCAAGCAATGTCCCCAAAACCAAGCCACCACAAATAGCTGCTACTGTTAACAAAAGAGTAAGCTGCATTCCTGCAATCAGGAAGTGCAAGTTTTCTAAAATAACATTTGTATCGAATTGGTCAAACATACTATTTGGCTCCCAGTGAAATCATGCCTGGGATACTAACTCTTCCCTCAACTACTCTCATTAGTATCATAACTATTGAAGTTACAAGGATATAGAGTACTGTCGCAGTTGTGAATGCTTCGAAACCTTGGAATGTATATTCCTCAATTTGTCGAGCCTGTGCAGTTATCTCAAGAACTCCAATAGTAAGTGCTACTGAAGAATTTTTAAAAATTGTTAGAAATTCACTCGTTAATGGTGGAATCATGATGCGGTATCCAACTGGCAAAAGAATGTATCGATAAACCTGCACCGTTGTTAAGCCTGTAGCCAATCCAGCATTATTTTGCCCTTGTCCAATAGACTGTATACCAGACCTTACTTGCTCAGCAACCCGCGAAGCAGTATAGAGCCCCAAACATACTGCTGCTGTCGTAAATTCAGGCATAGGCATTTCACGCTTTACCCACATTCCGGCGTCATTTGGAAGCAATTCTGGAAAAACGAAATACCACAAAAACATCTGTACAATTAGTGGTATATTGCGAAAAATCTCAACATATACTGTGGCGATTCTTCGTGATATCCTGTTATTAGTTGTCCTTAAAATTCCTATTATTGACCCTAAGGAAAAGGCTAGGATCCATGCCGCAATTGAAACCGAGATTGTCCAACCAATCCCAGAGATAATCCATTCCTGATATGGTTCACGAAATATTACGCCCCAATCCCAGTTATATTGCATTTCAAAGTACCTTTGGTTCTTCTACTTTCAATTATTTGTTGATGTATTTTTGAAAGGTGAGTCAAACTTTTTAAAAATTCAACCCACCTATGTATTTCTTATCAATTTAGTGAGGTAATGCCTGTATTTGAAATGCCACTCTTAGAGTGTCACTTATAGGCATATTGATTTTGGTAGGGCCTGGATTGAACCACTTATCGTATATCTGTTTAGCTTCACCAGATCGCATTAAATCAGCTATAGTCACAATTCCAATACGCCGATAAGTAGAATCGTTTCTGGGTACCATTATCCCATACGGATCATAACTCAAGAATCGTCCAGTAACTTGAAATTGGCTTGGGTTCTTTGATTTAGAAATCAGTCCGTATAACAATACATGATCTGAGGCATACGCATCTGCGCGACCAGATTCAAGGGCTAACCAACCTTGCGGATGATCTTTAACCATTATGGTCCTGATTTTTATCCCCAGTCTAGCTGCCTCACGTTTGACGGCTTTTTCATTGGTAGTACCCAAAGAAAGACCGATTGTCTTGCCATCCAAGTCTTCTATTTCAGTAATTCCTGAACCTTTCTTAGAAGCGATTTTGGTACCAGTTATAAATGTTACCGGCAGATAGTCCACTTGTTTCTGACGAGTTAGATTGTTGGTTGTTGAACCACATTCTATATCTATTGTCCCATTCGCCATAAGGGCAATTCGAGTCTGTGAAGTGACTGGGACATAGTTTATCCTCAGATTTGACACTCCGATTTCTTTTTTAACAGCATCAATAACCTTCATACAAAGATCAATTGAGTACCCTATTGGTTTTCCATCTGAACCAATGTATGCAAATGGAACTGAAGATTCCCTATGTCCCATATTTATAGTACCACGCTCTTTAATTCGCTTAAGTACAAATGAACCTTCAGCAAAGGTTGTTGTACCCCACAAAAATGACAAGGCAACAGATACAAATAATATCGTTATTCTTTTAAGCATTTGATTACTCCCTTAATTATTGTTAACGCTAATACAGCAATTTCACTACTATAGCGATATTGCGTTTAGCAAGTTATAAAAAGAAGGAGATGAAAAAGCTAAAAGAAAACTTTTTGGAGTCACCCCCTAGACACCCCCGACAGTTGATCACGATGATCAAACAAATCAGTGTCTGGACAAAACTATTTATTTATTCAAAATTTAAGCTCTCCACACTCTCTTTTCAACTGGGATTCGAAGAACACATCCCTGAAAAGCAAAATCCTGAAGTTCGCCCAGCAAACATTCAATACTTTAAATTGTAAATTGTCAACATAATTTAATATATAACGATGCTTCAATAAGAAATGGACTTTAGCTTCAGCATTGCTGAAGACGTGGATTATTCAGCAGAGGAAACAGAATCTGTCTTTGCAAAAGATATTTTTCCAGCGGAAACATTGGCCGTCACATTTTCTCCGTCAAGGACTTCACCTGACAAAATAGCTCTGGCCAGTGCCGTTTCCAACTCCTTCTGAATTGCACGTTTGAGTGGACGGGCACCATACACAGGGTCATAGCCGACTTCTGCAAGATAATTGACCGTTTTTTCTGACAACTGCAGCAAAATGTTTCTCTCTGCTAAACGTTTTTTCAGCCGCTCCAGTTGAATCTTTATAATACTGTTCATGTGTTCCTGAAGTAGAGGATGAAAAACCACTGTATCATCAACACGGTTTAAAAATTCCGGACGAAAATGCTGCCGGAGCTCCTGCAGTACCATTTTTTTTTGTTCTTCCTGAAAAGTACTGGAAAGTTTATCCTCCTTTTGGTTAACCAATTTTTGACTGCCGATATTTGAGGTCATGATTACCAAGGTGTTTTTGAAATCAACAGTGCGTCCATGTGAATCTGTAAGTCTGCCATCGTCAAGAATTTGTAACAAAACATTGAAAACATCATAATGCGCTTTTTCAATCTCATCAAACAGCAAAACACTATAAGGCCGTCGCCGAACAGCTTCAGTGAGCTGACCTCCATCTTCAAATCCAACGTAACCCGGAGGTGCACCAATCAGGCGTGACACTGAATGTTTTTCCATGTATTCACTCATGTCAATACGAACCATGTTTTGTTCGTCATCAAACAAATTTTCTGCCAATGCCCGTGCCAGTTCCGTTTTTCCAACTCCAGTCGGCCCCAAAAATATAAAACTGCCGAGCGGCCTGTTTGGGTCGTTGATTCCTGAACGTGCTCGAATGACTGCATCTGAAACAACATCAATCGCCTCATCCTGTCCTACCACACGATGATGCAGCTGTTCTGGAAGACGAAGTAATTTTTCACCTTCACCCTCAATCAATTTTTGCATAGGAATTCCAGTCCAATGACCCACAATTTCAGCAATGTCCTCTGCATCAACTTCTTCCTTGAGCAGTTGATTCTCGGAACTTTCGTCCTCAGTCTGTACATTTTCCCGCCTTTTTTCCAGTTCGGGAAGTACACCATATTCCAAACGTGCCGCCTCTTCCAAATTATAGTCCTGCCGTGCACGCTCAATTTTCAGCCGTACTTCTTCAATTTCCTGCTGCAGTCCACTCATTTCCTGCAAAGCCGACTTCTCCTTTTCCCACTGCAGGGTCAAATTGTCAAAGCTATGCTGCAGTTCAGCTAACTCCTTAGAAAGTTTTTTCAGCCTCTCCTTGGAAGCTGCATCGCTTTCTTTTTTCAGAGCTTCTTTTTCGATTTGCAGTTGCAGTATTCTCCGTGAAATCTCATCCATTTCCGCAGGCATTGAGTTAATTTCAACTCGTAAGCGCGCTGCTGCTTCGTCCATCAAATCAATAGCTTTGTCAGGAAGAAAGCGGTCCGAGATATAACGGTGAGAAAGAGTTGCAGCGGCTATCAGTGCTACGTCTTTGATACGAACACCATGATGAATTTCGTAACGTTCCTTCAATCCACGTAATATTGAAATCGTGTCTTCAACTGTGGGCTGATCCACCAAAACTTGCTGAAACCTGCGTTCGAGTGCCGGATCTTTTTCGATGTGTTTTCGATATTCATCCAGAGTTGTGGCACCAATGCAATGCAGTTCTCCCCGTGCCAGCATGGGCTTGAGCAAATTTCCGGCGTCCATTGATCCTTCAGTTTTACCGGCACCGACGACTGTGTGCAGTTCGTCAATAAACAACACTATGTGTCCATCTGAATCGACAACTTCTTTGAGAACAGCTTTCAAACGCTCTTCAAATTCACCACGATATTTCGCTCCAGCAATCAGTGCGCCCATATCAAGTGAAACCAGCTTTTTGTTTTTCAAACTATCCGGTACATCGTTGCGCACAATGCGTTGTGCCAAGCCTTCTGCAATTGCAGTCTTTCCCACACCAGGCTCTCCAATCAGAACCGGATTATTTTTTGTACGGCGCGAAAGTACTTGAATCACTCTGCGGATTTCATCGTCACGACCAATCACCGGATCCAGTTTCCCATCACGCGCACGTTGACTCAGATCTGCTCCATATTTTTCCAGTGCCTCGTATGTATCTTCAGGATTCTGACTTGTTACCCGCTGCCCGCCCCGGATACCTTCAATTGTGCTCATCAAACGTTCGCGGGTTACTCCATGTTCCGCTAAAATTTTCCCTGCGGGACCTTTGCGGCCCTCAGAGGTCAAGGCCAGCAAAAGATGCTCAACGCTAACATAATCGTCCTGCATTTTTTTTGCTTCATCTTCTGCACTTACAAGAGCCTGATTCATTTCACCGCTTGGCACCACTCTTCCGGGAGACCTACCACTGAGTGTCGGCAAAGCTTTCAATGAATCTTCCACTGCCTGAGATAATTTTGCTGAATCCAGCTCCATTTTTTCAAATATCCGTGGAACCAAACCGTTTTCTTGGAAAGAAAGGGCATGCAAAAGGTGAAGCGTTGACAGCTCAGAATTCTGACGCCGTACTGCATCACTATGTGCATTTTCTAAGGCTAACAGAGATTTTTCTGTAAATTTTTGTGCTTCCATAATGCTTTTATTTTTGCAGCTGAATTACTTTTAGCACTCACCATACTAGAGTGCTAACAAAATTTCAAGCGAAATTTTTGCAGAAGATAAAAGCAATTTTTAGAGAGGAAATTTTAAATAATTATTTTTTTTACTTGCTCAATTTTTTTAAAAAAAACTGAAACAGCAATAAAAATATAAAAATCAGATGGGTGGAATCAAAAGATATAAATAGTTCGCCGGTTAGCAAAAAAATATTTCAAAAAAAATATTTTTTTTACAATTCCTGCTTGAAATCTGTGGGGGATGTCTGTATCTTTTGAGGTCACGCCCCGGAGTGAATATGGAATAAATCCCAGGTCATGTTAGGCTCAGGATTTTAATTCATGAATTCGCTTATGGATTCAAGTGGCGGAGCCACTCTCCGGGGTCTTTATAATATGAGCAACAAGCGTGCCTTGCCCCTTCCAAATAATATTCATGTAATTCCTGCCTTTATTTTTTTCTTCTTAATTGCTATAATTGCTCAGTTTTTGATCGGCTTAAAAAATTGAGCATAATATTTCAAATGCCATTCCTTTGCTGATGTGAATGGTGACTTTTATTTAGACCATCATTTTTTCACCATTACAGATGGCAAAGCTGTATTTTTACTATTCCGCAATGAACGCTGGAAAAACCACGACCCTCATCCAGTCGGCTTATAACTACCGTGAGCGTGGAATGAACACACTGGTTCTCAAACCAAAAGTTGACGATCGTCACGCTGCCATCAGCGTACGATCTCGTATCGGTCTTGAGTCGGATGCAGTCAGTTTTGAGGCAGAAGACGATTTGTTCGCACTAACTGAGAAAACAGACCAACATACGAAACTGAGTTGTGTCTTGCTTGACGAAGCTCAATTTTTGACAAAAGATCAGGTTTTTTCTTTGTGTGAAATAGTTGACGAACTGGGAATTCCCGTGTTGGCCTACGGATTGCGTACTGATTTCAGAGGTGAGTTATTTGAAGGAAGTCTCAATTTACTGGCATGGGCAGATGAATTGGTGGAGATTAAAACTATCTGTCACTGTGGCAAAAAAGCAGGTATGGTATTGCGTCTTGATGAAAATGGGAAGCCGATGAGTTCTGGTGATCAGGTTAAGATTGGGGGCAATGACATTTATGTTTCAGTATGCAGAAAACACTTTAAGCAGCAGCAGGCTGAAAACATTTTAGATGGTAGCGGCACCAATCTAAGTAGTTAAAAAAATGCTCATGTATCAGTAAAGCAATTTGTACCAAATGTTTTTTATTTCATAATCTTAATTAATCATAAACGAGAAAAATTAAATTGAAGAATGTTGTAATTGCCGGGGCAACCGGTGCTGTAGGTAATGAATTTCTAAAACTTTTAGAAGCACGCGACTTCCCCGTAAAAAACTTAAGACTGCTTGCTTCCGCTCGTTCAATTGGAAAGAAGCTGGAATACCGAGGTGAGAAAATTCCGGTTGAGCAATTGACCTCAAAATCTTTCAGTGGGGTTGACCTGGCATTTTTTTCCGCTGGTCGCGAAAGTAGCAAAGTGTATATTCCACATGCCGTGGAATCAGGAACTGTTGTTATTGACAACAGCAGTGCATTCAGAATGGATCCGGATGTACCTTTGGTGGTCCCGGAAATCAATCCGCAAACGGCTTTCAAACACAAAGGTATAATCGCCAATCCAAACTGCTCAACCATTCAGATGGTGGTTGCCTTGAATCCGCTGCACAAGGCGGCAGAGATTAAGCGTGTTGTAGTTTCCACATATCAATCCACTGCAGGCGCCGGCGCAAAAGGAATGAACGAACTTCTTAATCAGACACGTGCCTGGGCAAATGGAGAAGCCTTGGAGGTTTCATCATTCCCATCACAAATTTTATTTAATCTCTTCCCACATGTAGACATTTTTATGGAAAACGGATACACCAAGGAAGAGATGAAAATGATTAACGAAACAAAAAAGATTATGAATGCTCCTAATATGGGAATTTCCGCAACCTGTGTGAGAGTTCCTGTATTGAGGTCACATTCAGAAGCAGTCTGGATAGAAACTGAAAAAAAAATTACTCCGGAAGAAGCAAGGGAAATTCTTAAAAAGTCTCCGGGATTAATTGTACGTGATGAACCTGCAAACGGTGGATACCCCATGCCTTGGGATGTTGACGAAACAGTCGAAACTTTTGTGGGAAGAATCAGAGAGGATTTTTCTCATCCAAAAGGTCTTACTTTCTGGGTTGTTGCAGATAACCTCAATAAAGGTGCCGCCCTTAACTCGATACAGATTGCGGAAGTATTGGAAGCTGGTTAGTTGATCGAGTTGTTGGTTTTACTATATTTCTCACTTTGTTAGTTTCTGATGTTTGACAAGGACATGAGAGAAATTTTATGAGAATATTCTTTCCCTTCAATTGCCTGCTTATAATCACTGCCTTCAGTTTAAGCTTATCTGCCTCATTAGTTTCTGCTCAAGATAAAGCTCCCGCTATTGCCACACTTCTCCAGGTAGAAGGAAATGTGGAAGCAGTAACCGCTAAATCACCAAGAGGACGACGTGGCAATGACGGAATGCTGCTCCATGCCGGAGATCAAGTCCGAACCTCAGAAGAATCCAAAGCTACTGTTGAATACAGAGACGGTTCCCGCGTCCGCTTGTTCCAAAATTCAGAAATCGTTTTGAATTTATCTGAGGAACAATCCACCAGCAGGCGTACATTTAAATATCAGTTGACTCTCAAAAGGGGTTCTTTACGCGGACGTTTCCTGAAAGGTCTTCAGCGCACCAAAATCCGTACGCCAACAGCCCTGATTGGTGTCAAAGGAACCTCGCTTCGCATCACCGATAACAACAATAATGCCACCGTTTCCTTGACTGAGGGTCAGTTAGAAGTCAGCAATCTCTCTTCCAGCACAATTCTTAATCCAGGTCAATGGTTGCCAGACTTTGGACGAACTGATGATTTAACAAAAAAAGTGGGGCCAATTCCGAATTTATTGTATCTTAAAACTGACGTTTATGAGCTGGACTTTCGGAATGAAAAATCAAAACAGCTGGAGTTCAGTGTTCAGATTCAAAACAATGTCAGCGGCAAGATTCTCGAACGCAGCGGCCTGGTGTTATTTGAAAGTGATTACAACGGAATCCGTCTGCCGAAACGGTTTTTGTTGAATGAAAAAGGATTCGCTCGTGTTTTGGTGGAAATTGATCCGACGCGTCTAGAAGACCCGGGATTCAAAGGCCTTATCACCATACGTGCCTTCATGGATGGCGAGGGATTTGATGATATAGCTGAAGGTAGTTTGGTCTTGAAAATACGCAATTTAGGGAAAAAACGCACAATCTTGCTTGATCCGGACAAAGGGGTGGTGAAAAAAAATGACTGACAACCCATTCAGTGCCGCAGCAAAATCAAGTGCTCCCACTTTCCAGTTTTTCCAAAAGATTTTAGTAGCTTAGAATCAAATATTTCCCGCTGGACTGAAGCACTTCCATCTACTTTCCAACCAACGCTATCTGCATATTTTTGTGTAAATTCCAGACCGCTAACACGTTTATTCCGCTCAATCCAGTCAGCTAACACCAGATAGCACACTCCATCTTCTGCAGTCAATCTACGCAGTTTCAGCATAAATTCACGAAAAACCTGCTTCCATTGTTTTGGAGAATAATTACGGTTCGTGATTTCTCCAGAGGACATTGTATTTGTAGAATAATCCAGCCATTTCATCCGGAGTTCATGAAGTTCAAGATAATCGTAGGTCCCAGGAAATGGTGGACTGGTGATGGTGCAATGTACCGAGTTTTCTTCCGGACCCTCCAGTTTCAAAATATTCTCGTTCCAAATTTTTGCAGGTCTAGTATTCTGAATTATTTTTGCCAATTCGAGCTGATTTTCAAGCAATTCTTGCGTTTTACGTTCCATCCATTTTCCGACTGCACCTTTAGGAAAAGAAGGGGGCTTGGTGTATTCAGTAGTCTCTGAAATTTTATTGGAAAATTTGACGATCAAACTCGAAAAGACAGCACGTAAGGTATCACGCTCATTTGCAGAACGTAGATTCTCAATACCGTCAATCCAGTGCAAAAGTTCAACAAACAAATATGGGGGGTGAAATTTATTCAGCCAGTTGACATTCCTGCGGCGAACCTGGCGTTTCTCCATGCTTCGCGTCATAACTCGTTCCCGCACGTCCTCCAATGCACGCCAAACACGGCCGGCATTTTTTTCAGAAATCCAACGACAACGCTCCTTTGTCACCATGTTTGCAATTGGGTTGAGATCATTTCCAAGCACTTGGTGCTGCCGCAGCAAACCCTCCAGCAAAACAGTCCCTCCACCCATGAAAGGATCAAATACAATACTTCCTGCGGGAAACTGCTTGAGCAATATTTTTGGTAGATCGGGATGGAAGCGTCCTGGATATGGATGAAATCCATGTGTAACTTGGTGAGCACTTTGTCCATTCTCAGGAATTCGCAGTGCTTCCAGCATGAGTTTTCCTTGTTCACCGAAAAACCTGCTGCGCATATTTTTTTGTGTAGCAGAACGTCGCTGCTTTAATTTTTTTGTTGATTTAGGCGGAGGACCGAAAGTGTATTCATCTTCTGTAACCGAACAAACGTTTCTTTTACGCTTCCACGGCAGACCAATAGAGTCTTGAGTCTTGCGTTTTGAGTTTTGTGTTTGAGCACTTTTGATCTTTAATTCTTTGTCTCCCTGCCACTTTGAAACTTGAGGATTGTCATTCTGAAGAGCTCTGGATTTTTTTCTCACACGTATTGGTTTTTTATCCAAACCTGCTGCAGTAGGAACAATTTTGCCTTCAATTGAACCTGTTTTATTTCTACTGTTGTTTTTATTAGATTCAGTCATATTTTCAATTTTCTGACTTTTATTTTTACAGTATGGATTGTCCCTGTATTAACTTTGTTCAGACCTGCTAATCATAAAAACAGTAGTTACTATTATCAGGACACCTCCCAGCAAGGTTTGCCCGGAAGGAGTTTCTCCCAGCAAAAAAAGTGCAAATAAAATTGCAAAGACTGGTTCCATTCCTGCAATCAGCAAACTCACCACTTGAGCTCGGACGTGGCGCAAGCCGTTGATCAACAAAGTATGCCCTCCTACTGTACAAACAACACCTAGAATGAACAACAAACCCCAGTCTTTTCCGCTGAGATCCCATGATTCCGACCACGACCAGGGCAGGATCACCAATGCTGCAATACCATTTTGCCAGCAGGTGAGCAATAACGGAGAATGATTGCGGACATGTCCACGATTAAGTAAGGTAAGCACTGCAAAGCCGAGACCTGACACCAAGCCCCATAACACTCCCTGAACAACAGAACCTGATATAATTGCGTTAGAATCATCATTATTAGAAGTGGCCATAAGTGCCAAGCCGCAAATCACAAGCAACACAGCCAGGACATTCCGGCGTCGTAGTTGCTCACGGAAAAAGAGTGGTTCCAGAAAAGTGGTGAACAATGGGTAACTGGAAAAAGAGAGCAATCCAATCGCAACTGTGGAAACTTGAATTGCCTGAAAAAATGCAATCCAATGTACCGCCAAAACTGTTCCACTCACCATCAACCAGGCCCATTCCCGATAATTCTTGAAAAAGATTGCCTTTCGGATAGCGAACAATGCCAACAACAGCGCGCCAAAGGCAAAAACGGTCCTGCCTTGCACGATCAATAAAGGAGAATGACTGAGAAATTTTCCAAACAGTCCGGTCATACTAACAAAAGGAAGAGCGACCAAAACGCTGATCACTCCATTACGATGTGACATTGTTGCACTCTTGAAATATGGGATCAGTAGGTGGTTTAAGCTGCTTGTTTGGTACGCAAATATACACGTAAAATGGTGATTGCTGCTGGCGTCATGCCGGTTATTCGACTTGCTTGTCCAAGTGTGTCAGGTTTTGATTTTTCTAAAATTTCAATCACTTCCCGTGAAAGCCCCGGAATTTCAGATAATTGCAAATCCTCCGGAAGAGCAATCCTGTCGATTTGATTAATGTGCTTTAATTCTTGATCTTGCCTAGCCAGATAGCCTGCATACTTGATGTTGATTTCCACCTGTTCACGCACTGTTTGAGAGTACAGGTTCCAGTCTATTTTACCACTGATGGAATCACAGCCCCGCAGCCTTTCAATACTCAGTTTCGGACGTTTCAGCAAATCAGAAACCTTGACTGCTGTTTTCAGTGGGGCTTCTCCAAGAATCTCCAACTCAGTTTGAACAGAAATATTCGGTGTAATCCGTTCCGCTTTTACTATTCTGGACAACTGAGAAATTTCCTGCTGTTTTTTCTGAAATTGCTGGTATTCTTTATCTGGCAGCACGCCCAATTTCCAACCCTTTTTGCTTAAACGGGCATCAGCATTGTCTTCACGCAAATGCAGTCTGTACTCTGCACGCGAGGTGAACATCCGATAAGGTTCTATCACTCCGCGTGTGATCAAATCATCTATCATCACGCCAATATACGCTTCATTGCGCCGTAAAATAAACGGCGGAATTTTCCGACTCTTCAAAACTGCATTAATTCCTGCCATCAGCCCCTGCGCGGCTGCCTCCTCATAACCTGTTGTACCATTGATTTGACCTGCTAGATACAGATTTTTCACTGCTTTTAATTCCAACGTCGCTTTCAATTGTGTTGGATCCACCATGTCATATTCAATAGCATAACCTGGTTCAAAAATTTCAACTTCTTCCAAACCCTTAATGCTGCGCAAAAACTCAAACTGTACGTCAGCCGGCAAACTGGTAGATAATCCATTGGGATAAATCATCAAGCTTTTTTCTGTATATCCCATAGGTTCCAAGAATACCTGATGTCGCTTTTTATCTGCAAACTTAACAATTTTATCTTCAATTGAGGGACAGTAGCGGGGACCGATTCCGGAAATTTTTCCTCCATAAAGTGCAGACCTGCTCAGATTATTTTTGATAATCTGATGCGTTCGTTCATTCGTGTAAGCAATGTGACATGGTATTTGCGGTAATAAAATCTCTGTATTCCAAAATGAAAATTTTTTGGGCTGTTTGTCTCCAGGCTGAATTCCCAGTTGACTCCAGTTAATAGTACGTTTGTCAAGACGTGCAGGTGTGCCGGTTTTCATTCTCCCCAGTTTCAAAGACTGATTCGCCAGAGATAGAGAAAGTTTTTTTACAGAAGGTTCTGCCACTCTTCCGGCTTCAATATGTTCTGCACCGCGATGAATGAGGCCGTTGAGAAATGTACCTGTGGTGATAATTATTGTTTCTGCAAAAAACTCTTCGCTTTCAGTACGGAGGCCGACCACCTGATTTTTCTGAATTAATAATTCCTCAGCAAGACCTTCAACTATCTTGAGTCCAGACTGTTTTTCCAGGACCTGACGCATAACTGTTTTGTAGGCTAGAAAATCAGACTGACAGCGGGATCCGCGGGTAGCAGCACCGCGGGAGGCATTGAGCACACGGAACTGTATTCCAGTAGCATCTGCGACCTTTCCCATTTCTCCGCCCAGCGCGTCAATTTCCTTGACCAAATGTCCTTTGCCAATTCCGCCGATAGCAGGATTACAGGACATTTGCGCAATCGTTTCGCGCGACAAAGTAATGAGCAAAGTTTTAGCTCCCATTCTGGCAGACGCCAATGCAGCTTCACAGCCAGCATGTCCTGCTCCAATCACGAGGACATCATATTTAATTGAGTTGACTGTCAATGGAGTTTATTTTCTAGGTTTTATTATCGCCATGAACGTTAATCTATCGAAAGTGTAATGACGGCAAAATTACTATAACAGATACTAGAAGTATCTCAGACTAGTGTGGAAACATTCAAAATGGAATTAAACCAGCCTACTCTGCCAGTGCCTCCTTAATTCTGGAATATATTTCATCCGGAGTGCCCATGCCGTCAACACTACCAAGAACTCCTTTTTCTCCGTAGTATTCAACTAAAGGAGATGTTTGTTCGTGGTAGGTATTCAGGCGGAATTCCACAGTATCTTCTTTATCATCCTCACGTTGAACAAGCGGTTCACCAGTTTCATCATCTTTCCCTTCGATTTTTGGAGGATTAAATTCAATATGGTAACTGCGTCCGCTCGCCATATGAAAACGTCGTCCGGCAATTCGTGCTACTAGTGCCGCATCATTGACACACAACTCAACTACTTTGTCGATCTGCTCATTCTGGGAGGCCAACATTTCGTCTAGTTTTTTTGCTTGGGTCAAATTACGCGGGAACCCGTCTAGCATATAGCCATTGGCACAATCAGGCTGTGCAATCCGATTACGGACATAGCCGATAACTATTTCATCTGAAACAAGAGCTCCGGAATCTATCACCGCTTTGGCTTGTTTACCGATTTCGGATCCAGATTTGACGGCAGCTCGTAACATGTCACCGGTAGAAAGCTGTACCAGACCGTAGTCACGGATCAAATTTTGAGCTTGTGTGCCTTTTCCAGCACCTGGAGGACCAAGTAGAATAATTCGCACGAACACCCCTTCAGGGAAAAAAGTTTTTTTTCTTGTTCCGCCAAAATCTTTATTCCACTAAAACGCTTGTAATCTTATTCTAGATTTCTGAAACAAAAAGGTAGGATACTACTTTTTCACCTTTTTTAATTTTAAAGTGTTTAGGCAAAATAACAATTAAAATTCTATTTGAATGCTCAGATTGTTTCAAAAACGCAATTCATCATCACCTCGGGAATAGCGGATTCATTTGGCAGGAGAAGTAAAGTACTGACAACTTTTGCCACATCTTCAGGACGGGACATTTTTTCTTGAGGAAACGAAGGCGCATTAGTAATAGTCATGTCAGATTGCACGAACCCGGGACAAATATTTGTTACTCGAATTCCGTCTTCCCAGCCTTGGAGGCTGGCAGTGTGGGACGCAGCCAATGCAGCATATTTACTCATCGAGTATCCAACCCAATTTCCCTTGACTCGTTTTCCTGACATGGAAATTATATCAATAATGCGTCCTGAACCAGATTTTCGCAAGTAAGGAAAAACTAGCCGAGTTAAGCGCAGTGGAGCCTTGGCGTTGACTTCCCACATATCGTCCAGCAAATCTTCTTCTTCATCTTCAAGTCCGGTAGTGTGAAGAATGCCGGCATTGTTGATCAGAACGTCGAGGCTTCCAAATTGTTTTACGGTTGCATCGACCCAAGATTTGGCTGAATCACCGTCTCGGGCATCGTATTTATGGCAGAGCAGCTGCGTTTCCCGCACAGAAGCAAGCGATTCGGGAAGGTGTTCGGGGTTACGTACCCCCAAACTTAGCAGATAATGTTCACTCAATAGTTTTTCCGCAATAGCACTGCCGATCCCACGATTGGCTCCGGAGATCATGACAACTTTTTTCTCTGAGTTTTCCATTTGGCCTTGTCTTAACGATAATGTTTTAGAATAAGCTGAAACGAATTTGGGAGGTCCCCAAATTCAGATTGTTTCTCTTCAGGCAATACAGATCTTTTACCGGACGCAAAACTGATGCTACAGGAAAGGAGCGAATCTTCTGAAATGCTCCATTCAAGTTGTGAGGTGTTCAATGATGAACCGTCGTTAAGGTTGGAAAATGTAGAACTGCTCAAAGACCAAAGTGGCGAAAATTGATAGGTCAGAGTCGGCAGCAAATAATTCCTGCCTAACAACGAAATAGGAAATTCCTGGTATATCGCGGAAGAAGCATTGCTCAGATAATTTTTTGGTTTTTCTGCTCCCATTGGATTATGATGAAAATCGAGCATGGTGAACAGGTTTTCACTCCATTGCAAATTCAGACCTAGAGTCCACGGAGTCCATATTTTAAAAACTTCCTCAGCTGTTTCCAGAGTAGATCTTCGTTGTAAAATCATGGCTCCATCAATGACCAGCCCCACTAGTCCTAAATCTGCCTGCAAAGTCAGGCCGAGCAGTTGATTTTTTTTATTACCGGCCAGTATTGGAGTCAGATCGGTTGTTCCAAGTAAAAAATGTGAACGTAAATAAGCACCATTATTTTTTGAAGCATTATCTTTTCCCGTTATTATTCCCGCTTCCATTTCGGCTGTTTCTCCGAATCCTCCAAAAATCCGGAACGCATCTACACCCGGCCTGAATTCCTGATCCAGTGCCTTGAAAGAAACGGGCGCAAAAATATCGGTTGGGCTGACTGACATTCCACCAAAATTCACAGCTTGCCGGCCAATAATATACTCCCAGTTACCAGTCTGGCAACGCAGCAGAGCACGATCTAAATTTTGCTCAACCTGCCAATGTTCAGAGGTATCAGCGACTTCTGGTTTTCCAGTCAGGGAATGATTCAGGTCAGCTATTCTGTAAATTCTAGTGTTTGAGTTCTTAATCGAGATAGTGCTGACGAGTGCTGCGGAATCAATCCAGGCAGGAAATAATTCATACTCTAACTCCGTTGCACAATTCTCTGACAAATCAAGGTGGGTTTGAGCTCGCAAGCGATTAAAGAAAAAATTGGTACTAGTTTGTGAGGAGTTTTGAGAGGCAATTAAACTTTTTGTGCTGAAAGAAAACTCAGCTGTATAAGCCTCCGGGACTAAAATGCTGGACCAAAGCAAAGCCGGTAGAATGTGTCGGAAAAAGAAATTATTTTTTTGCCTTCCCGAAATATAACTACTTGATTTCATCCGAGACAATATGGCCATCGGTCAGCGTCACCATGCGTTTGGCGCGTTCCATTATTTGAGGATCATGAGTGGAAAAAACAAACGTCATTTGAAATTCTTCGTTGAATTTTCGCATCATATCTAGCAGTAGTACACCTGTTTCGGAATCCAAATTTGCGGTCGGTTCATCAGCGAGAATAATGTCCGGATGCGAAACCATGGCTCGTGCTATGGCAACACGCTGCTGCTGACCTCCAGAAAGCTCTACTGGGAACCTATTTCCCTTACCTTCCAAACCGACCTCGGTAAGAAATTTTTCCACCCGTTCTTTACGTTCTGCTACTGGTACATTTTGCAGCAGCATCACATATTCAATATTCTCCATGACTGTCAAGACTGGAATCAGGTTATATGCCTGAAAGACCAAGCCAATGTGTTCACGACGAAATTTAGCCAGTTCACTTCCACTCATGTCCTGTAGTGAACGTCCGGAAACCTGAATATCACCGGAACTGACTTTATCAAGACCACATAAAATATTTAGCAAAGTCGTTTTTCCTGAACCAGAAGGACCGACAATAGCGGCAAAATCACCGATATTGATATCTAAATCGACCTCCCGGAGTGCGTGAACCTGAGCTTCACCCTCGCCGAAATGCTTGGAGACATTCTTGCTGGCAATGACAATTTCAGACATGGTACCTTGTTGTTGATTAAAATTTCCGTTTCCTCAGAGCTTCAACAGGCAGTATGCGCCAGAGTTTAAAGGCTGGATAGAGCGACGCAACCAGTGTAAACCCCAAACTC
This sequence comes from SAR324 cluster bacterium, assembly GCA_022448485.1. Taxonomy (GTDB): domain Bacteria; phylum SAR324; class SAR324; order SAR324; family NAC60-12; genus Arctic96AD-7. Next base: position 26,983 of record JAKUUI010000006.1, on the reverse strand, counting down.
CAAAATGGATAAACTACCAAACGCTCCAAGCGTATGGATGGATAGATTTTTTCTTGAAAAGTAATCCCAGAATACTCTATGCCTGTATAGTCAATTCCGTATTTTGCAAACAAGATGGTCACAATAACTGCAAGCATCAATCCCACAATTGAGCCAAAAACACCAAGGCAAAACGCTTCATACACCATCAGGCGTGCGGTTTGCCACGGAGTGGTGCCAATCGACTTGATGATACCGAATTCAAACATTCGCTCGTAAAGCCCCATCAATAAGGTGTTGGTGATCCCGAGTGCAACAATAAAAAATAAAATCAAGCCCATGATAGCCATGCTTTGATCTGTCAATTGCAACGCAGCCTGCATCGCTGGCATCAGTTCTGTCCACAACGACAGATCATTACCAGATTCTTTATCCGGTTTTGTCACAGGTATGGCAGGAGTACCCTTTTCGTTCATATGAGCATAACGCATAGCAATTTCATGAATTTTTCCTTCCAGTTTGAGCATGTGCTGGAGAGTTTCACGAGGTGCCAATGCCATGGAGGCGTCCATTTCGTTATCTCCGGTTTTATATATTCCACTCAGACGAAATAACTCTTGAACCATTTCTCCAGACTCAGCATCCACTGCAGTGAGCACCAGCCGCTCCCCAAGACGCAACTCCATTTTCTCTGCCAGTTTCCAGCCAAGAATTAAGTCTCCGCCTGAAACAGAGCTAATATAATCACCGGCAATAATTGCTTCATCAAATTTAGAAAGCTTTTTTTCTTCTTCCGGATCTATTCCTAAAGTAAGTATCGGCTCTACCCCTTCGGCCGAAGAGAGCATACTGTAAGTTACTACTCTCATACTCATATCCTTCAAATCAGGATGGTCCCTCAGATGCGTCAGCATTACATCCAAATTATTGATGGTGAGTTTGACATCGTACTCATCTCTAAAACCTTGTGCGTGTATTTGTGCATGACCCATTATGGTATCGGTTGCATTCTTGACCATATTGACGCTCATACCCTCCACCATAGTGTCCACGAAAATCAGGGCCATCAAACCAATCGCAATCACTGTCGCTGAAAGCCAAGTACGGGTGCGATTTCTCCACAGGTTACGCCACGCCAGTTTCCAGAGCATTCTAATTCTCCCTTATTGCTTCAATCGGAACAGCCCGTGCAGATTTTATTGCAGGATACAGAGCCACTAAAAAAGTAACACAAATGCTGAAAATTGCAGGAATGAGCAAAACAGACATTGAGTTTTCACTCAACATTTGATTGAAAACAACCCCGCCGTACTCCAAAGGGGTTTCCAGCTTGATACCGTCAACAGAATAATACCAGTTCAGGCCGTAAGCGAAAAATGACCCGACTAAAACACTAAGTCCACTCAACAAAGTCATTTCCAAAACTATCGAGCGAAAGATAAAACCCGGTGGTGTTCCGAGTGCTAACAATACTCCAAATTCGTGCCGGCGTTCAAAAGCATTCATCAAGACTGTGATCAAAATCACCAGGCCTACAATCAGCATAATCACTCCCTGTGAGATCCAGTTTCCCTGTTGATCCGCCATCATGGCCTTGTAAAACTGTTCCTCAACAACCTGCCAGGGCTGAACATCAAGGGCTTCATTGTTCAAAATATTTCTCAATGATTCTGCCTCTTTTCGTGCAAGATTAAAATGATCCAGACGTATGGTCACTTCATGAATTCGATCACCCAATGATAAAAATTCCTGAGCGTTTTTTAGTGGCAGGTAAACCCGTCTGCTTTCCGCATCATCAGATCCTTTGCCTACAATACCAACTACCGTAAACAAATCATTGGCTACCGAACCGTCTGCACCCTGTCCGATGAAAGCGACTTCTTCTCCTACTTTGACTTGAATTAGTTTTTGTAAATGACTTCCAATTAAAATTGGGTTATAGACATCGGTGGTATCGCTCAAAAACTTTCCAGCTTTGACTTTTTCCCGTATCCGTGTGACCTGTGATTCCTGATCCGGATCAACAGCCATGAGTCGTGCAATGCTCGATTTTTTTTCTCCAAATACAAGTGCTGAGGAAAATATTCGCGTAGTCCAGGCCTGAACTTGAGGATGATCGTTCAGTTGCTGTTTGATTTCCTGCGAGAGTTGAAAATGTCGGAAAAGCGACGGACGCTCCAAATAGCCTTGACGGTGGACTTGTACGTGTCCGGATTGGGTATCAGTGAGCATCCTGATCAAGCTGCCATAGCTACCGTCACTAAATCCCAGGGAGATGGAAAATAAAATAAATGCTCCCATAATGGTCAGCCCGCAAAGCAGGCTGCGACTCTTGTGCCGTAATAAATTCCGGAAGGCAAGTTTCAGTATAAGCATACGAGCATTTCTGAAATTATTTTAGTTACATATTTTCATGGATGATGACAGTTGCTCCTATGCGCCTTAGTGTATTTTTCTGTATTTTGGGAAAAAATTTACAGAATCATTTACGGCGCAAACGATTGAATGAAAATAAGTTTTCACTAAAATTAGGGTTAAAATCAATAGATTTATAACGAACTAAGGTTTTACTTTTTTTGTTTAAAGTCCCCATTTCCATTACAGTTGGAATCCGTTTACCTCCCATTTCCTTAACGCCCCGAAATTCCATTACTCGTTTTTTTTCTTCACGATCGTCATAATACACCTGTTCCACAGGCATTAAATCATCACGACGAATACTGATAGAGAGTTTTCCCCAAACTGTAACAGTATTCTCTTTTGGAGTAAGTGCGATAAAATAAAATTGTTCCGGAGCTGAAGGGTGTGGTTCCAGTTTGGAGTGATAATCATCAGCAAGTGTGTTTTCTTTGACTAAATCATCGTTTGTGAAATCTGATCCCATCCACGAATTCATCATCATCGAAGGAGGTACTTTGAGGACCTTGTTTATTTTAGGAAAGTAGTTCCACATCTGGTTGCCGCGTTTTAGCGTCTTTATACCCTTGTCTTTACGTGGAGAGAGAATTTTGATGAGCGTGTCATCCATTCCACGGGACCATACTTCCATAATTGTCGTACGCTCCCAATTTTCGGTAACGATTTGCATTTCAATTGTGGCATGACTTGAGTCACTGCGGTAAAGCCGATCCATTTGATCCAACAGTTCTTCAACTGAAGCTTCAGCAAATGCGGAAAACGAAAATCCAAAAAAAAGGAAAGCCAGACCTAGGACGTGCTTCATGATGAGTCTTCTTGAACAGTTTGTTTGCGTAATAAACAACTTATTACCTTTCTCACATAATCACTTAATAAGTACAATACGTATAAATGCCTACTTCTGCTGATTTTTCAAAAGATTAAGCACCAAGAGCTGTTTCAATTTCCTGCAAAACTTCCTGGTTTTTTTCAGTTAATTTTGCTTCTTCCAGCTTAGTTTTCGCTTGCAAATCCGCAATACGACCGAGGGCCCATGCTGAATGACTACGTACCAAAGGTTCGGAATCACAAAGACCTAAACTTAGGGCTGGAATTGCCTCCGCATTTGCCCAGTTTCCTAAAGCTACTGCCACGTTTCGTAAAAAACCTCTACGCTTTGTCCGCTTAATTGGACTTTTACTGAAACGCTCACTGAAGGCTGCATGGTCCAACTGCATCAATTCAATCAGTTGCGGAGCAACGTTTTCCGGACGAGGCTGAAGACCAGGTTCCAGAGATTTTGGTGCATCCCGATTCCAAGGGCAGACTTGCTGGCAAATGTCACATCCAAAAATGAGATTGCCCATTTTTGGTCGCAGTTTCACCGGAATTGCTCCTTTGAGTTCGATCGTCAAGTAGGAAATACAGCGCCGTGCATCCACTGTACGGTCTGCAATAATAGCCTCGGTGGGACAGGCTTCAATGCAACTGGTACAGGTTCCGCAATTCACGTGAGTGAAGGGAATATTTGCTTCCAGTGGAACGTCAACCAGCAGTTCTGCAAGAAAAAACCACGAGCCTTTTTCCCAGTTAATCAAATTGGAATGTTTACCAATCCAGCCCAGACCTGCACGATGTGCTACTTCACGCTCTAAAACTGGTCCGGAATCAACGAAACTACGAGAGAAATTCCCTGCTTTTAATTCTTGGCAAAGATAGTTTTCCAATGCACTTAGCTTGCTGCGGATCAGATCGTGATAATCATCACCCCATGAGTAACGGCTGATACAGCCAACATCAGGATTTTTAATTTTTGCAGGGGGGTCAGCAGTAGAATAGTTAAAGCCAAGCGCAAGCAATGAAATTGTTTCCGGAAACAAATTGCGTGGATCTTCTTTCAATTCGGCATGATTCTCCAAATACTCCATCGAACCGGCATAACCTTTTTTTAGCCACGCATTGTAAATGTCGATGGTTTTGCTGCGTGAAACCGGAATTACACCAACGAGGTCAAAACCAAGTTCGCTCGCTTTTTCCTGGAGAAGGCGGGTGAGAGAGGAAGGACTCATTTTCAATCCACTAAATACTCAGGATCAATCACCAGGTTGCTCTCCAACTCAGCCATCCCCAGACTCACGTCCAGATCAACACCTTTTTGGCGGCAGCTCATGCCAAGTGCATAAAGAACTTTGAAAAGATTGTGGGAGCGACATTGCTCTCCCATTTGCCCGATGCGCATTATGTCTAAGCCGAAAGCTCCGGAAATTTCAACATTGAAACGGTTGGACATGATTTTACGGACTTGAGCGCTGCTAGTATCTTTTGGAGTACAGATTGCTACTACGGAATTAAGACGGTCTTTTATCGGAACAAACAGTCTTAATCCCATAGCCTCAATTCCTGCCTGTAAAGCTATAGAACTGATTCTGTGACGTTCAAAGCGCAAAGGCAGAGTCTCCTCACAAATTTGCCTCAGTGCTTCATGCAAAGCCAAAATCCCGGGAACAGGAGCAGTGTAGTGGTACTGTTGCGATCCCCAAAATGTTTGTGCCCGCACTGCATCAAGACACCAATGTGGTTGGCGTGCTTTCCTGGACTCAATTGTCTGCCAGGCATCATCAGAAAACGCAATTAGGGAAACTCCAGGAATTGAAGACAAGCCTTTCTGACCACCAGCAATGGCAATATCAACTCCCCATTCGTCCATTTGCATGGGCATGGTGGTTAATGTACAAACCGCATCCACAACCAACAATGCACCATGCTCTTTAGCCAGTTGCGCGACTTCAGGCAGACATTTCATTTTCACACCGCAGGAAGTTTCACCCTGAACCAATGTTACCACGTCAAAATGTTCTTTAGCCAGTGCTTCCCGTACTTGTTCCAGACGAACCGGTGCAATTCCAGATGATTCGAGTACGGTCACATCTGCCCCCACACCTTCAGCCATTTCTGCCATTCGTCCACTAAAGGTTCCCATAGATAAAGCTAAAACACTTCTGCCGGGCCAAAGAATGTTGGTGATGCCCATTTCCATAGCCGCAGAAGCCGGTCCGGAAACTCCAATAATTTTATCCGAAACTGTCTGAAAAGCATAACGCCCCATGAGCTTTACATTGCTTATAACAGCATCCATGGTTTCACCCAAATGATTGATAACAACCCCATTTGCGCGTGAAACCGCATGTGAAATAGGCACCGGTCCTGCCCCCATCAGCAACAGAGGTTCAGTCGGCAGGATGGCATCTAATTGCTGTGTTTCAGGAGGGGAAAGAGGCATAAGCGAAAGATTCGATGAAGTAGTAGTTTCGACTATCTTTTTTCAGAAAATAATAATGTTAGAAGATGAAAAAGTCCACACACTTTAGCATTTGTGCAAAAAAACTGAGTAGGAACTTATACCTCACGTTCCCCTAAGTTTCCGTAGCGGTGATAATCGACGGACAAACTTTGCTCGCGTAAATAACGTAGCATTTCGATGCGGCCTTCAGTCAGAGGAACATGGCGGGAAATGTGTCTGCCCAGTTTGGCAGCAGCTTGATGAATTTTTTGTGGAACTCGATCTGGGTGGGCGTAGCGCACACGGTCGATTTCGGTAAGTCGTCCTGAAAGTTCTTTGTCGCTTTCGGTACAGAAATTCACCGAACCACACAAACGTTTTCCTTCAGGACCGGCAAGAAATTCGCTGGCTAAATTTTTCAAATCCGATGGTAAACTCACTTCAACTTCACATTTTGCAATCAGCGCAGCTGCAATCCGGATCAGTGAATCAAACAGCCCATCATCCGGATGCAAACGTACAGTGACTTTGCCTATGGGAAGATAGCGTAACAAATTATCCTGCCCACGCAGACGAAAAAAATCTTGCTCTCCAGAAAACTCACGCTCATATTGATAAAGACAGCTGTAAATCGCCTGAATCGTTTTTTGTAATTCATGCCGTATTTCTGCGATTTCCTTTTTTGTACTGCCGCCTGAATTCGTGTAGTAATTCATAATCCGTGACGTATTCGACATCAAATCAGTTTGCCAGTTTCTGGCAAGTAAATGCAATGGAGATTCTTCCCGCAACAAGCCTTGCGTTGGTTTATTGCCTTCCTCAATCCGGCAAAACTGCACTGCATAATTCGGGCTTCCAGCTTTGATCCCTGCACCGATGGCAGAAAGCCCCATCCCCCCAAAGGGTTGACGTAGTACAATTGCACCTGTAGTAACACGGTTGATATAAAGGTTGCCTGCTTCAATTTTTTCCGACCATATTTTTTGTTCTCGGGGATCGAGACTTTCGAGTCCGGAAGTTAAACCATAATCGGTTCCATTAACGATTTCTATAGCATCTTCCAACGAATCTGCTTTCATCACCGAAAGCAACGGTCCAAAAAATTCAGTTTGATGCGAAAAACTTCCACGCCGAACGCCCCATTTAACGGATGGATGCCAGAGTTTTGGATTGTTTTTGTCACATTTTGGCGGCAAAGCCCAGCTTTCCCCAACATCTAAAGTTTTCAAACCTGTTTGCAAATCCTCAAGTGGCTCCCGGATCAGCGGACCCATTTTGTTGGCAAAATCCCAAACCGAGCCAACTTTTAAAGTTTGAATCGCATCTAGCAATTGCTTGCGAAAGGTTACATCTTCAAAAACTTCTTTTTCCAAAACCAGCAGTGAAGTCGCAGAACATTTTTGACCACTATGACTGAATGCAGAGTGTAAAACGTGCTCGACAGTTTGGTCACGGTCGGCCATGGCGGTAACGATGGTTGCATTTTTTCCGCCGGTTTCAGCAGACAATTCTGCATCCGGGCGTTTTTCCAGCAAGCTTAGCGCTGTTTTGGTGCCTCCGGTGAAAATGATTGCATTCACATCCGGATGTCCAGATAGTGTTTGGATCGGTTCTCCGTCCTCGCAGGTCACGAGTTGTAAGGCTTCATGTGGAATTCCGGCATCCCAAAAACACTGCGCAATCTCGGCTCCCAACGGAAAGGCCAACGGTGAGGGTTTGAACAAAACCGTGTTTCCGGAAGCCAAGCCAGCAGCAACTCCTCCAGTAGGAATCGCAACTGGGAAATTCCACGGCGGAATCACCAAAACCACGCCCAGCGGAAACAGTTTGAGTGACGTTTGATTTTTTAGCAGACTCAATGAATACGGATAATATTCAACAAAATCAATAGCTTCTGAAATTTCTGGATCAGTTTCATAAAAAGTTTTTCCGCAAACTGCGGCCGAAATCCCAATCAAATCGCCGCGTTTTTTCCGTAAATTCTGAGCTACTTTCCCGAGTATTTTGTGACGTTCGGCCAAAGTAGTTTCGCGCCATTGTGCCGGATCATCCTTGGCGATTTTCACCGCTTTGTTGACATCCGTTTTAGTCGCCAGCGCAACAGAAAAAACCTTAGACATTTTAGGTTGTGAGGGATCGATGAATTCCTTTTGTTTGCGTTTGGTTTTTATCTCAGTATTGCCGATGAAGAGTGGAATATTTTTAGTTTTTGTCTTCTCAGTCGGCTGCCATTTATTACGAATTTCCTCCGCCCATTTCCGGTTTTCCGGAAGCACCCAATCCGTGTCTGGTTCGTTCCGGAAAATCGATTCGGCTAAGGTTCCTAGGTTTTCCGAAAATATTTCTTTAGCGCGATTTTGTTGTCGACGAGGTTCGGAAGAAACAGCCTCTTTCATCTGCCACGCATCGAGAAATTGCTTTTCCAAAAACAGCCATTCGTCTGAACCTACACTGATGTCAAAAGAGTGGCGCAAAAAATTATCAGGATTGGTGTTTTCATCGAGCCTCCGAATTAAATATGCGATTGCGCTGATAAAATGGCTTTTGCTGGTAACAGGAGTATAAAGTAATAGTTTTGAGTTTTGAACCGATGGTTGGTGGTTGGTGGTTGGTGGTTGATTTTCCGGAATGGGATTTTCAGCTTTATTTTCGACAATGTCGGTTATTTCAAGTTCGTGTCGTATTTGAAATTTTTCTTGCAGGGCTCGCCGCATGTGATCGGCCATACCCTCAAGCATCTCAAAAACCAAACCTTTGGAAATGTCGTTTTCTTCAGCTAGAACCAGGGTATAAGCCAAGTCGAACAAGTTGTGAGAAGCCAAGCCAAAATGTAGCGCTGCAATGTTTTCTGGCCGAAGCCCGAATTCTAGCATTCGCTTGAAATTCGCATCCGTTTCAATTTTGGAATCATAAACCACCAAAGGCCAACTCTGAATTTCAGCTTCTAGAGCTTCCATCGCCAAATTTGCCCCTTTTACCAAGCGCATTTTGACTGGACTACCGCCTTTTTTAATCCGTTTTTTAGCCCATTCGACGAGTTCCTGTTGGCGCAAAAATGAATCCGGAAGGTAGGCCTGCAAAACAATTCCGGCCTCTAAATCTTTGAATTCCGGTTGATCGAGGGTGCGCATGAAAGCAGACATCGTCAAATCCAAATCGTGGTAGGCTTCCATATCCAGATTGACAAATTTTGCGCGTCGTTTGCCGTCACTGTGCAAGACTGGATTATCAAGTGCAGTCCTGTACAGTTCAGAAAGCCGCTCGCAAATCAGGCTAAGCTCGCTGTCAAAACCGAGCGGATGAAGTTGCGCGACAATGTTGGAAATTTTAATGGAAATGGTGTGGATGTCAGGATTACGAAGCGAGCCTCCGTAATGCTTCAAACGGTTTTTTGCCTCACCATCACCTAGTACAGCCTCGCCCAAATGATTGAGATTGACTTGCACGCCTTCGGCTTGCCGTTTCTTTAAATGCGCTTGCAGAAATGCCGCCTCTTCAGGAAGAATGGTGCGGCGAGTGTCTTCGCGGATTTTTCGCCAAATTTGCGAATGTGAAAATTGCGGAACCATGTTTCCGAGCTTCAAAAAAATCTTTAGCAGCCACTGTTCGGTTTGCGTGAAAAAATGGGGAATGCCGTGATGCTCCAGCAAATATCGAAATTGATCAATCACCCGATGCGGATTTTCAGAACGAAAACTCTGATCCACCAAGTGCATCAGCACCGTTTTATCGGATGGATGATTGAGCAAATGCCGCATCATTTGCTGCTGCGCCAGTTCCTCTTTGGTGCGCAAGGCATTGGCACGGTTTTGCAAATTCTCTGCAAGGACCATGGTTTTGCGCAGAATTTCCGGAAGTTCAGTTTTTTTGTGTGTGGAGGAACTCATGCTTTGCTATATTCAGCTAAGCAAAATCCATCTCTTTCATGACAAAGGATGGAAGAAATGATCTTCATGCCGTTTCAGAAGAATTCAAAACCGGTTCTCCATAGCTCTGGATTCCAAATAAAAACGTGGGGGATTTTCATCAACATTCCCCAGTTTATGCGCAATGGGAACCGCATAAAGAATGATAGAAGTGAGGAGCCGACCGTGGCTCACCGAAAAAGTATTGAGACTCTATGAACCGGTACAAGCCCAATAATTTATTGTTTCAGCCGATTAACATATTTCCAGGTAGTGGGAAGAAGGAGCACCGCCAGAGCGATTTTCAACAAGTCTCCCAGAATAAAAGGGTAAAGACCTAATTCTAAAACAGGCTTATCCCAACCAATCAGGTTGCCCAGCCATAACAGCCCAGGCGCATAAAGCAGGATATTGCCAACCAGCAGGGCTGCAAACAATTTGGAGTAACTTCTGTCAAATCCACGTTCTGCGAACCAGCCACAGGCTGTGGCTGCAAATAAAAACCCAGCCAGGTATCCTGCTGTTGGTCCCATAAAAACTATCATTCCTCCTTTTCCACCAGAAAATACCGGCAATCCCAAAGCTCCCTCCAGTAAATAGAGGGCGACAGTGATCCCACCCAGACGCCAGCCGTAAGTCAGGCCGATCAAAAACACCGCAAACGTTTGCAGAGTTATGGGAACCGGAAAGAAAGGGACGGCTATTTGAGCGCAAAGAGCGATCAAAGTAGAGCCAGCCAGCGCAAGAATACCATAGCGGATGGTTCTTTGAGTATTACTGTCGGATTTCCCTAGAACAAGAGTTTCAAACAAACTGGGATAATTCAAAACTTGAGATTGCATTTTCATTGTACTCCTTTTTCTTTGTCTGGTTTTTGGAAAAAGCGTTTCGTTTTTCTTCCAACATACACTTCATGTTTGATAAGACTATCAGTAAAACATGAAAAAGTGAATCGGTTTTTTTGATTGCAGTTGCAAAGCGATTGAATGAATTAATAGCACAGAAAATCATACCTTTTCCGACCCACTGCACTGATGCTGGTGGCAACATTTAAATTGTATGTTCAATACCAATTTCTTCTAAACACACCTAACCATTTTAGGCTCCGACATTACCTTTTTCAAACCCTCAGTATCCAAAAATCAGCGGTTAAAACAACAGCTTTTTCATCTATGTCTCAAACCCAGATATTTCTAATAAACTTCTCTTGCTTTTCAGTCATTCTGTCAGACCATTTTTTTAATCTGGTATACTATTTTTTGTCATCTTCACAACAACCATTGTGTTTAAGATGTACCTACATTTTAATTTAGATTTTATATTTAATGAAATGCGGCTAAAAATTTTAATTATTCCTGCCGTAAATAAACAGAAGTATCTAGTTATTGTCATCCCATGGATCAAGGCTATTACCTCCAACAGTAATATCGATAACTGCCGGGCAGCCTACATTTAGTGCTGCATTGAAGGCTTCAGAGAACTCCACATTCTTGCTTACCTTGAAGCCTTCAGCACCCATGGCCTTTGCTATTGCTGAGAAGTCTATTGTACCAAGGCCTGTCCCCACCGGCCGACCAGGAAATTCACGATTTTGATGTCTACTTATTGTACCATAATTGTTGTTATTGAATACAAGCACTACTAGACCGTCTAGATTCATTCTGACAGCTGTTTCAAGTTCGCTCATGGTCATTGCGAATCCGCCGTCTCCAGCAAAGGCTATAGCTGGTGCTTGAGGCCTTGCCAATTTGGCCGCAATAGCAGCTGGTAAAGCATACCCCATGGCGCCTGTTGTTGGTCCAAAAAAAGTGTGCGGTCTGTTCCACTTATAATAACGTATTAGCCAGCCACCAAAGTCTCCAGCATCACAAGTCGTACTGGCCTCGTCATCTAAAATGTTCACTATGTCGTGATATATACCTTCAAGGTCAATTGTCCCGTCCTTAAGTCCAATTCTGCCACTGCGAGGCGTAGTCCGTCTTGTAAAATGTTCATGCCAAACAACGATTTCGGTTTGGCGCGCTTTTGATGATTTAGGGAGCTTTGAGTGTTTCAAAGCCTCTTCAATCTTGACCATTGCCTCCCCTGCATCGGCTACGAGGGCGAGATCAGCTCCAATCCAACTTCCTCCTGTATCTTCTGGCGATTCATCAATATGGATAAGCTTTTGCTCCATTGACGGGGATGAATAACCTAACGTAGTGAACTCGTCAAGTCGGGCACCAAGGACGATGATCAGGTCTGCCCGTTTCAGTGGTTCAGACAGATCATTGGAAATGGATGATAGATGAAGACCACCCATATAAAGTGGATGCATGTTGGGAAATGTATCAAATCTCCTCCACCCAGTAAATACTGGTGCCTCAAGACATTCTGCGAAGTGGACTAGCTTGTCTGTTGCTTTGACGCGTAATACTCCTTCTCCAGCCACAATACAAGGACGTTCTGCCTCTTCAATCATAGCAGCAGCTATTTCAACTCCTTTGGTTGATGCAGATGGTGCACCCACAGTTGCCTCACGCCAAGCAGAATGCTTAGCATACGCACTCCTATCAATATCCTCTGGGAGACTAATGACCACTGGTCCAGGTCGGCCTGAATTAGCAATGTGGAAAGCCTTGTCCACTATCTCCGTTACGCGATCAGCCCGGTTAAGTTCCACCGCCCACTTGGTCATAGGACGTGTTACTTCCACTACATCTAATTCTTGAAAAGCTTCGCGATGACGGATCTGTGTCGGTACTTGCCCTACGAATACAACGAGAGGTGTAGAGTCTTGTTTTGCAGTATGGAGAGCAATTGACAAATGGGTTAGTCCTGGACCACGTGTGACCATGCATACACCAGTCTTAGATGTAGCCTTGGCATACGCTTCGGCCATGATGCCTGCACCTTCTTCATGACGTGCAGAAATCAAGAGAGGTTTTACCGAACCGTAGAATGAGTCCATGGTTGCGAGAAAGCTCTCACCTGGAACACAAAAAACGTAATCGATTTTGCGGATCTTAATGGCCTTAAAAATAGCCTCAGCAACAGTCATTCTTCAAAACTTCATTAGATGGATCTAAGTGATATGTATCAGTTTTAATGCCAATCTCCTCTTGAATTAATGTATATACCAGACTAGATGATACGTAGGTTTTGGTCAACACACTGGACTACCAATTCAATTCGGCGAGATTTACATGCCTTCCTTTTTGCGTCGAAACAAAAAAAGAAATTGCGAGAATAAGTTCGGAGCTTCTGTCTGATTATTAAATTAGCTAAATACTTTTTGCTTACAGTACTATGAGCATTATTAAAAAGGATAACCGACAAAAAATGTAGTCTGTCCACCTTCCTCACCAAAACCGCGATCGATGCGGACGATAATCGTATTAAAAAGAAATCTTGTTCCTGCACCATAAGACGTCCTCATGTTTTTCCACAAGCTGCCCTTGTCCGGAGAGACTGTTCCCTCTTCATAGAACAATGCTAACTGAAGTCCTGCAAATGTACCTTTTTCCAAAATATAGTTAAAGGCCTTCTGGACCTCATGTACATACCAGCGAAATTCAACCCCCCGGAAATTAGTGTAACTGTCATAAAAGCGGTTTGTCCGATAGCCCCGTAAACGGTTAGTACCACCCAGTGACGTTGCTTTGCCGTTTTCTGCCTCGGCCACCCGGCGGGCATAAAGTTCGTTGAGGATTGCCTGACATCCGGGTTTCGCCGTGTTATCACACACAAACTGACTTTGATCAACCGTGCCTTTTTTGAGCACAGTTGAAGAGCCAAAAAACTGGTTCAAGACTAAAACGCCTTTGTTTTCAGACAAAACAGGAATGTATCCAGAGAGATTGAAGTCTTCCTGGTAATATTCAGAGTTACCTTCTCTTGAAGAGGGCTGTCCCCATTTTTCATACTGAAAACGATAGCCGATTCTCGGATCACGACGATTGTCAGTATCATCCAGATAAAGCCCATATCGATAGCCCCTTGGGCTTTCTATAATTCCTGCATTCTGTGCATTATAAAATGTACCATTCGGATCGACTAAGCCGTACGGTTTCACTGCAGCATCAGTGTAGCCGTAATATGCCTCCAGCTGATTATCAAAAATATTTGCAGATAGTTCTCCACCGGAAGCTTCTACTTTGCTGGCCAGTAGGTAATACATACTGTCTGGATCAGAATCTATTCCACGCTGACCTTCTGGCCAGGCAACGTTGCGAATTTTTGTTGAAAACCAGGTAAAGGTAAGACGTTCAGTAAAAAGAGGGATATCGAAAATAGAGAGGATATCAATCTGAAAATCATCGTCAAAATATTCCGCCTTCCCTCTGAGACTGATGGCTGTGATATCAGATTCACTTCCACCAATTCCTGAAACCGTTCCGCCCAGTCCATAAAAATCCTGCACTCCGGGGATACTTCCAACTACAGGATAAATAAACCAGGCAATCTCTGAATCAAAAGTTTTACGCCTCTCAAAAAGAAGAGCCTGAGCTGATGAAGACCAAGCAAAATAGCACAACAATACAAATAGGCTGCCGCGAAAAATTGTTCTCATTATTTTTTCATGCAATTTATCAATCTGAAGTCATGATAAACTGCGGCATGCCCATGCAGTTATGATAGTGCGGACTATAACGCTCTGTGTCATAAAAACGATCAACATCAATTTTTTTCTCATATTCAGTCACCACCTCAAAAGGGACATGATCGTATCGACCATTTTTTAAGCAAACCATCCTGCCGCTTTTGCCCTCCATAATCAAATCCATCGCCAGGTTGCCATATGCCATGGGGACAATAGAGTCAATTGCATCCGGCTGACCTGAGCGAGTCATGTAGCTCATTCTTTGGTTAATCGTGTGAATTGGTTCTCCTTTGTTGTATTTTGGTGCCCGCTCCATGAGTTCAGCACTTACCATATCTCCAATTCCTCCAAGTTTTTTATGACCATAATCATCCGTCTCTTGATTTGAAAAGGTCATCTCGCTGCCTCCAAACATGGCTCCTTCTGAAACCAGAACAACCGAATAATTGCTTTCATTATCCCGACGGTCTTTAACCATTAATTCTGTCAGGCGTTCAATGTCAAATTCATGTTCCGGGATCACACACCGGTCAGAGGCTCCGGCCATGGCTGGCACCAATGCGGTGAATCCCGCATAACGTCCCATCACTTCAATCACCAGAAAACGTTCGTGTGAACCAGCACACGTACGCAGTTGGTGTGCGTATTCGATAGTGCGTGTTACGCAAGTGCTGAATCCGATGCAATAATCCGTACCCGGAACATCGTTGTCCATCGTCTTAGGAATCCCCACACAGCGCACACCTGCTTTGTGCAGCCGCAGCCCATAACTGAGGGTATCGTCGCCGCCAATCGGAACAAGATATTCTATTCCAAGAAACTCCAGGTTTTTGATGATTTCATCTGTCAAATCATTCTCATCAGCATTATATTTATCATGCAAAATTTCTGGGACTTTCTCCTTGGCAACTTTACTAGGTTTTGTACGTGATGTGTGCAGAAATGTACCACCGGTTCGCGCTATTTTTTGTACATTCCCCTCAGTCAAAATCTGGCAATACTGTTGATCTTCCACAGGTTTTGTGCGGTCTATCTTCATAATTCCTTCCCAGCCGTTCCGCAGACCAACAACTCTGTAACCATTTCGATTGGCACGGATGGTAGCTGCACGTATTGCTGGATTCAGCCCGGGAACATCCCCGCCTCCAGTTAGAATTGCAATAGTGCCTTTACTTTTTTTTGGCATTTTTCCTCTCTATTTTAATGTTTTTCGATAAAGTGTCACATATTTCTCCGTAGCAGTTTTCCATGTAAATCGCTGTTTCATTGCTCTGTCTATCATTTTCCGGAAATTCTGCGGATGATTGTAGAAAATACTCACGGCCAGACCTACTGCATCTGAGACAGCATCAGAATCCGGCTCATCAAAAATGAATCCATTCCCCTCTTCCTGATTTTCACCATTCTGAATGACAGTGTCTTTCAAACCACCAACACTTCTCACTATTGGAAGTGTACCATAGCACAAACTGTACATCTGACTCAATCCACATGGCTCATAAAGAGACGGCATTAAAAATAAGTCACTGCCTGCTTCTATCAAGTGTGCCAGATTATTATCGTAACCGTTTTGCCAGCCGAGTTTATTTGAAAACTCCTGTTTGAGCTGATCAAATGAATTTGCAATCCAAAGTTCCCCACTTCCTAAAACAACCAGCTGCACTTTCAAACGTAAAATTTGCGGTAAAGCAGGAAGCAGATATACAAAACCTTTTTGCCTGGTTAAGCGGCTGACCATGCCAATTACTGGAACTTCCGGCAACTCCGGCAGATCAAAAATCTTCTGCAATTCCTTTTTGCACTGCTTTTTACCTGTCAAATCAGCC
This sequence comes from SAR324 cluster bacterium, assembly GCA_022448485.1. Lineage (GTDB taxonomy): Bacteria > SAR324 > SAR324 > SAR324 > NAC60-12 > Arctic96AD-7. The sequence continues at coordinate 11,014 of JAKUUI010000006.1, read as the reverse complement.
GCACTGAAACGTGCCGGCAAATGAGAGTCGGATTCCGGGTTCCAGTTATCATAATCGCAGCCGTTGAGAATTCCTGAAAAATCCTGCCCTTTACGTCGATAAACCTCATGCAAACCATGACTGCCGAGTGGAGTTTTCAGTTCTTCAGCATATCCAGGACTGACAGTGTTTACCTGATCTGCAAAGTGAATTCCTCCTTTAAGCAAATTCAATTGTCCGTGATCTTCAAACAATTCCTCTACAAAGTTTTCTGGAGAAATTCCCAGTGAGTTACGGAAAGTTCCGGGAGCATTACCCTGATATCCTGCATTGTGAATGGTTAAAACAGAGCCGCATTTTTTGAAGTCGGCTGTTTCCTGCTGTGCCTCTCTTAGATAAAACGGAACAAGTGCAGTATGCCAGTCGTTGCTATGAAATACATCTGGAGTCCATTCCAGCGTTCGACTAAGCTGCAAAACTACCTTGGAGAAAAAACCAAAACGCGTGGCATTGTCCGGATATTCATGCAGACCGTCATCATAATATCCACGTCTGAAAAAGTAATGTTCGTGTTCAACAAAATAAACTGGAACACGGATGGTTTTCCCCTCCACGGTACCTTCCATCTCTTGGTAGCGTATTGCGCACCAGCTTTCTTCACTGCCAAGTGGTATACCAAGTGAAGGAATGACCGTTTTAGTTTTATGATTCTCCGGTATAGAGCGATAAAACGGTGTTACAATCCGGACATCATGTCCCAGCCATTTTAAATGCAAAGGCAAAGCACGTGCAGCATCTGCCAGCCCACCGCTTTTGGAAAAACCCTCCACTTCAGATGCCGCAAAAATGATACGGAGCTGTTCAGTCAACTTTTGCTCCTTTAGGAATTACAACAATTCCACTTTCTGTGATTTGAAATTTTTTGCTGTCTGCTTGCATGTCAAAACCAACAGAAGCTCCTGGAGCAATGCGTACATGCTTGTCAATAATGGCCTTCTTGATTTTTGCTCCGCGCCCAATTTCAACATTATTCATGATGACCGAATGTTCAACATGGGCAAAACTGTGAACACGGACACTATAACCAAGTACCGAATTTTCTACCAAAGACCCACTGATAATGGCCCCTGCACCAATCATCGAATTAATGGCATGACCTGTACGCAGCTCGCTGAAATGGACAAATTTAACCGGAGGCAGCGGTGGAATGTAAGTCCAGACGGGCCATTTATTATTGTAGAGATTAAAATGAGGATCTACACCTACTAAATCCATATTAGCTTCCCAAAAAGTATCCAATGTGCCCACATCCTTCCAATAACCTTTTTCCTTTTCCTCTGCACCAGGAATGTCATTTTGAATGAAATTATAAACAAAAACTTTCCCTTCAGGAAACATTCTGGGCAAAATGTCTTTGCCAAAATCATGACTGGATTTATTGTTTCTAGCATCCCTCTTCAACTCTTTCACCAGAGGTCCACGCTCAAAAATATAGTTCCCCATTGAGGCCAGCACAAAATCAGGATTTCCTGGAATTGTTTTTGGTGCACTTTGGGGTTTTTCCTCAAAACCCGTCATCCGCCATTCATCATCAACTTCAATAATTCCAAATTTTAGTGCATCCTTAACTGGTACAGGAATAGCTGCAACTGTGAGAACGGCCCGGCGTTTGCGGTGAAATTTCAGCATCTGACGGATATCCATACGGTAAATATGATCTCCACCAAAAACACAAACCTGATCCGGATCTTCATCATCAATCAAGTTCATGTTTTGAAAAATTGCATCAGCAGTCCCTTCATACCACTTTTTGCCAATCCGCATTTGGGCCGGAACCGGGTCTATATATTGTTTTAATATTCCGGAGGATAAACGCCAGCCTTCACGCAAATGCTGCATGAGGGAATGTGACTTAAACTGAGTGAGGACAAATATCTTCAGAAATCCTGAGTTGACAAAATTACTAAGGACAAAATCTATAATTCTGTAATTGCCGCCAAAAGGAACAGCAGGCTTGGTACGCACTGATGTCAAAGGTTTCAGACGAGAACCTTCACCTCCAGCCATGATCATAGTCAAAACGTTGCTCATGATTCTCCTTTGCTATCTTTTCAAATGTGCCGTATTATGATACTTTTTCAAAATCACACCAATTTTGTCTGGCAACCAAATCTAGGTATATGCTCTCATTATTCTTCCATTGGAACAAGTAAATATGAAAAAAGAATTTCCAGTCAAGCTACTCGGTGCAGCCCGCATCCCCTCTCCATTACCGCTGAGTTGTGACTCAATACAAGAGGAATTCCAATTTGTTAATGACGACTCACGCATACTTCACGATGTAGCCATACGTTCAAGTGGTAAAGGGCAGAAACACTTTTCTTTTGAACAGGCTGGACCGCGTTCACACAGTTATTTTGATGCATCAAAAGTTCGGGCGGGAATCGTGACTTGCGGTGGTTTATGTCCGGGAATCAATAACGTGATACGTACGATTGTGATGCAACTTCACCACAATTACGGAGTTCATCGCATCCATGGATTCCGTTACGGTTTCCAGGGTTTCATTCCAAGCTATCAGCACGAAATAGTGGATTTAAAACCTGCAAATGTGCAGAATATTCATAACCTTGGCGGGAGTATCCTTTCAAGTTCACGCGGTCCGCAGGATCCTGTGGAAATGGTAGATTGTCTGGAGCGCAACAACATACGGATTCTTTACTGCATTGGCGGTGACGGAACTCTCTGCGGTGCACATGCTATTGCAGAAGAAGTGGGGCGTCGCAAAGAAAATATTTCCATCATCGGCATCCCTAAGACTATTGATAATGATATCCCCTACTGTGTCAAAACCTTTGGCTTTGAAACAGCTTTTTCAAAAGCAGTTGAATCTGTGCAGGCCGCACACTCGGAAGCTTACGGTTACAACTACGGAGTTGTAATCATCAAATTGATGGGACGCAATTCAGGTTTCATTGCTGCCAATACTTCGCTGGCCTGTCCGGATGTGAACTTTGTTTTGATTCCGGAAGTACCGTTCACTTTGGAGGGTGAAAAAGGAGTGCTCCGTTCACTGGAACGGGGATTTGAAGCAAAAAAAGATCTAGGCCGACACCCACATTCGGTGATTGTTGTTGCAGAAGGTGCTGGTCAGGATTTAATGGGAAATACCGGAAAAGATCTTGATGCTTCAGGAAATGTTCGTTTCAGGGACATCGGCTATTTTCTGAAAGAAAAAATACAGGACTATTTCAAAGATCGACTTCCAGTCAACATCAAATTGATAGAGCCAAGTTATATGATTCGTTCCCTACCGGCAAATCCGCACGATGCAATTTTTTGCTATTACCTTGCAGATCACGCCGTACATGCAGGTATGGCTGGGAAAACCGACATGATGGTGGGTTACTGGAACGGGCATTTTACGCATGTCCCACTTGAAACTGTAATACAGGAAGAAAAGCGTATTAATCCGCACGGTGAATTCTGGCGGCAGGTCTTATTTTCCACCGGGCAACCGGGTGACATGTATTCTCCACAAAATTAGTTAAATTTAGTCAAAATCAAAGGACCCAATTATTGAGAGGTATTTACATAGAACAGCATGAATTTTTCAAATTTATCAAAAAAATGCTTTCACCAATGTCTAGAATTCATAAAAACTAATCTTTCAGGATGGCGCCTGCTGGACAGAGAATCCACAGTCATGATTTTCACTTCATTGATTGTTGGTATTGGTGCAGGACTGGGAGCAGTCTTCTTCCGCCGCCTGATCGACTGGATCCAGGATTTTAGCTACAGGGATATGTCCGGGTTGCTGGCAGAATGGTACCCACTGCATTTGATCCTGATTCCTGCGGTTGGCGGAGCAATTGTAGGGCCACTGGTTTATTACTTTGCCCGTGAAGCAAAGGGGCACGGCGTTCCAGAAGTGATGGAAGCACTGGAACTGAGGGGCGGAAAGATTCGTCCACGAGTGATAGTTGTAAAATCTCTGGCTTCTTCAGTTTGTATTGCAAGCGGCGGCTCAGTGGGACGTGAGGGTCCAATCGCACAAATCGGTTCAGCTTTGGGTTCATTCGTTGGTCAGTTTCTAAAACTGTCTGAGGAGCGCGTGCGAACCCTTGTTGCCTGTGGTGCTGCGGGTGGAATTGCGGCTACTTTTAATGCCCCAATTGCAGGAGCAGTGTTTGCACTTGAAGTCCTTTTGCGTCGTTTCGGCAGCGTTTATTTTGGTGTCGTCGTCATCTCTGCAGTAACTGCTGATGTGATAGCCCATTATTTTGAAGGGGATAAGCGCACTTTTTTCACTCCGGAATATTCCCTGAACAGTCCATGGGAACTGTTGCTTTATGTACTGTTGGGTTTTATTGCGGCTTTGGCTTCAGTAGGATTCAGCCGTCTGCTTTACCTTTCTGAGGACATCTGGAATTTGATCCGAATTCCGGAACCGGCAAAACCGCTCCTTGGAGGAATTTTACTTGGCTTGCTGGGAATTTTTTCTTATCAAAGTGACGGATTCCCTCGTATCTTTAGTGTAGGCTACGAAACCATCGAAAACACGCTTTTTGGCGAGCTGGCGCTACAGGTTACTTTTGGATTACTGCTGTTAAAACTTCTTGCAACAACCCTGACTCTCGGCTCCGGAGGCTCCGGAGGAATTTTTGCTCCCTCATTGTTCATGGGTGCCATGCTGGGATCCTCTTTTGGTCAAACCGCTTACGCATTTTTTCCTGAAATAGTGGCACCATCCGGAGCTTACGCTCTGGTTGGGATGGCAGCATTTTTCAGCGGAGCCGCTCATGCACCGATAACCGCGATTCTCATTCTTTATGAAATGACCGGTGATTATCAAATAATTCTGCCTTTAATGCTTTCCACTGTCATTAGTACGATCGTTTCCAGAAATCTTTGTCGTGATTCAATTTACACACTCAAATTGAAGCGACGCGGTGTAGAACTGTCGCCGGATACACAGGAAATTGATCTGATGCAGGGAGTAACTGCAGAAATTGCGATGAACAGTGAAACCGACGCTGTTCCTTCAGACATGCCTTTAGTTGAGCTAATGAGCACATTTTCCAGCACCCATTATCACGCCTTGCCGGTAGTGAAAAATGAAGCAGAACTGATTGGAGTTATTACAATCAAAGAATTGGACAAGCTACGAATCCGGGGTTCCCTTGAATCAAAAACCATCTCTGATGTTTTGACAAACAAAAAACCAGCAACAATTCTTCCTCATCAGCCAGTCTGGATGGCCTTACGGCATCTGGCAGATCAGGGAGAAGGCTGCGTTCCTGTTATTTCTGAGTCAGGTAAAAAAATGCTGCTGGGAGTTCTGAGGCGAATCGACATCATACGTGCATACAACAAAGCGGTTACCGAAAGGGCACAGGATCAACATCACAACGAAATCCTGAATATTCGAAAACTCAATCAAACCGGCCTGACAGAAGTTACTCTTCGTCCGGATTCGCCCATTGTTGGAAAACGCGTAAAGGAATTACGTCTTGGAGAAGATTCTCTGATGGTTTCCGTACGACGTAAGGGCAAGTTGCGCATAGTGCGTGGAGAAACTATTTTGCATGCCGGTGATCAAGTGACAATCTTCGCCGAAAAGCCTAAAGCAGACATACTGGAAAATTATCTGAATGGAACGACAGATTCTGATATTCCGGAAGATTCACTTGTCTGCAACCGTGAAATAGAAATTCCTACCGGATCCTCCATTGATGGTAAGCAAATCCGTGACCTGAGTCTACCCAAAGATTGTGTATTGGTAAAAATTATTCGCAACCGCCAAATAATCCTTCCGCGAGGCGATACTGTTCTGCACAGCGGAGATACAGTCGAGATTTTTGGATTAGATGCAAAACTCTCAGAAGCCGAACAGCATCTAATTAGTTAAATCACATCATCAACGTTATTAAAAGGTTTTGACTTGAAATAATTAGCCAAATAAGTAGAATAAAAAGTGTTATGTTGTTGGCCGCAGTTTTTGGAAATAGATTGCGTCAGGAGGCTGAAATCTGAACATCGGCGGTTTTCTACTACTTGACTCAGGAAAACTAATCTGTTGTTTCCAAACACTCTCAAAAACAATGATGACTACCACATCAAAAATTATCTGGACCAAAACCGATGAAGCTCCTATGCTGGCCAGTTATTCTTTACTTCCCATTATACAGGCATATACTGAAGGTACAGGAATTTCTGTCGAAAGCAGAGATATTTCTCTGGCCGGACGCATCCTTTCCTGTTTCCCAGAGAGGCTGAAAGAGGACCAAAAAGTTACTGACGAACTCAGTAGACTTGGAGAACTGACACAGGTCCCTGAAGCCAATATCATCAAGCTCCCCAATATCAGTGCCTCAATTCCCCAACTGAAAGCTGCAATTGCAGAACTCCAGTCTCACAGATTCGATATTCCGAACTATCCGGAAAATCCGCAGAACGAGGCTGAAAAGGAAGTTAAAAACCGCTATGCCAAAGTTTTGGGAAGTGCAGTAAACCCGGTACTGCGCGATGGAAATTCTGATCGCCGTGTTGCAACTGCAGTAAAAAATTATGCTAGACAACATCCCCACCCGATGGGTGGATGGAGCGCTGATTCCAAGTCTCATGTTGCTACCATGAGCAGTGGTGATTTTTTTGCCAACGAAAAATCCACTACTATGGCTGAGACTACCATAGCAAAAATTGAATTTACTGCAGCTGATGGTTCAGTCACAGTAATGAAGGACAACATTTCGCTGGAAGCCGCTGAAGTGGTAGATGCAACTTTCATGAGCAAAAATGTCCTAGTCACCTTCTTAGAGCGGCAAATTGAAGAAGCAAAAAAACAAGGTGTTTTGTTTTCACTGCACTTGAAGGCAACGATGATGAAAGTCTCCGATCCTGTTATTTTTGGACACTGCGTCAAAGTTTTCTACAAGACTGTGATTGAAAAACACGCTGAAACCATTGCTGAATTAGGAGTCAATTTTAACAACGGTATTGGTGACCTTTACTCAAAAATGGAGAGCAACAATAAAGTATCACCGGAGAAGAAAACAGAAATTGAGAGGGACATTCAAGTACTTTATAGTGATCATCCGGATTTGGCGATGGTTGATTCGGACCGCGGCATTACGAATTTGCATGTACCGAGCAATGTGATTATCGATGCTTCAATGCCTGCCGCCATCCGGACTTCCGGTCAGATGCTGGGTGCAGACGGAAAAATGCATGACACGAAATTTGTTATTCCGGACTCCAGCTATGCTCCGCTTTACGAAGCAACTATCGAAAATTGTATTGCCAACGGAGCTTTGGATCCTACCACCATGGGCACAGTACAAAATGTTGGATTAATGGCCAAAAAGGCTGAAGAATATGGTTCGCATAAGACCACTTTTGAGGCTCCCGGAAATGGAGTCATGCGCATCGTTGATGCCAACAGTCAAACGATTCATGAACACAACCTAGAAGAAGGTGATATTTGGCGCATGGTTACAGTTAAGGATGCACCTATCAGAGACTGGGTAAAGCTGGCGGTCACGCGTGCCAAACTCACAGGATGGCCTGCAGTTTTCTGGCTGGACGAAGAGCGGGCACACGGACGTGAGCTGATCAAGAAGGTCAAAATTTATCTCAAAGAACATGACACGGAAGGTTTGGAACTTCCTATTATGCCGGTCTATGATGCAGCAAGACTTTCCATTGAAAGGGCACGCACCGGCCAGGATACAATTTCGGTGACTGGAAACGTTCTGCGTGATTTCAACACCGACCTCTATCCGATCCTTGAACTAGGCACGAGCGCCAAGATGCTTTCGATCGTTCCATTAATGAAAGGTGGTGGTTTGTTTGAAACGGGAGCCGGCGGCTCTGCGCCAAAACATTTCCAGCAGTTTGTCAAGGAGGCGCATTTACGCTGGGATTCTCTGGGAGAATTTCTGGCACTGGCCGAATCCTTTGATCATCTGGCCCACACCACTGATAAGGCCGAGGCTGCCGTACTGGGAAAGACTCTCAACCAGGCTACGGAACAGTTTCTGAGAAACAACAAGTCGCCTTCTCGCAAAGTCCATGAATTGGACAATCGTGGCAGTCACTTCTACCTTGCAATATACTGGGCAAAAGCCCTGGCCGAACAAACGGAAGATACGATAATTCAAAACCGCTTCTCCTGGCTGGCAAAAGAGTTTGAAGAAAGCGAGACCGTGATTATTGATGAACTGAATGCTGCTCAAGGCAAAGCGATTGATTTAGGAGGCTACTTTCATCCTGATGATGAAAAGGTCTCTGTAGCAATGAGACCCAGTGCAACTTTGAATGCAGTAATTACTGCATTTTGTGGTTGAATTATTTTCTTGGTAGAGCTGTATGGTGGAGCTCTATCTCACAAACGAAACGTGGAGTTTCCTCCTGAAGAGCATTCCTCGTATCGTGTTATGTTTGATGTAATAGCAAAAAACCAAAACCGTAAAAAAATCACAATATAAACACAGAAAACAGAGAGAAAAAATCTATCATTGGTTGACTATGTCCTCTGTGTCTTGGTGATAAATTACATTTCAAGGCAGTTAGTGATTTTATACTAATACTTAATCTTAAATCAAAAAGGCCAAAGGAGATATTATGAAAACTGTAAAAGTTGCCGTTACCGGCGCAGCCGGACAAATCGGTTATGCAGTGTTGTTTCGGCTGGCTTCCGGTGCCGTATTTGGTACGGACACTGCGGTTGAACTACAGTTATTAGAGCTGGAAAAAGCTTTACCTGCACTGGAAGGTGTAAAAATGGAACTTGACGATTGTGCCTTCCCATTGCTCACAAATATTGTCGCCACCTCAGATCCAAATGTAGCTTTCAAGGACATTGACTGGGGACTTCTGGTTGGATCTGTGCCAAGAAAAGCAGGAATGGAGCGCAACGATTTGCTCCGGGTCAATGGTGGTATTTTTGTTGGGCAGGGAAAAGCACTTAATGAGAATGCAGGAAAAGACGTTAGAGTTCTCGTGGTTGGAAACCCCTGCAACACCAACTGCCTGATTGCCATGCATAATGCTCCGAAAATTCCAAGAGAGCGCTGGTTTGCAATGACCGCTCTTGATGAAAATCGGGCAAAAATTCAGCTAGCTCAAAAAGCGGGTGTCGCCGTAAGTGATGTCACCAATTTGACAATCTGGGGCAACCACAGTGCAACACAATATCCTGATTTCACCAACACGAAAATCCTTGGCAAACCAGCTCAAGCTGTGATTGATGACGACGAATGGCTGCAAGGCGATTTCATAAAGACAGTTCAGCAACGTGGATCAGCCATTATCAAGGCCCGTGGTGCTTCTTCTGCTGCATCAGCAGCAAATGCAGCGCTGGATACAATCATGCGAATCACCACTCCAACAGCTGAGGGTGACTGGTTCAGTGCCGCCATTCCGAGCGATGGAAGTTACGGAATTCCGGAGGGACTGATTTTCAGTTATCCATTGAGGAGCAGTGGTAACGGAGTACCCGAAGTTGTCCAGGGCATCGAATTGGATGAATTTTCACAGGAAAAAATTCAGGCTACACGCAGCGAACTGGAAATGGAGCGTGAAGCAGTCAAGGAAATGCTCGGCTAAATAAAAAGAAGCAATGAAAATACATGAATATCAAGCTAAACAGGTTCTGGCAAAATATGGTGTGCCGGTTCCTCGCGGCAGCGCGGCTTACTCTGTCGAAGAGGCATCACAAATTGCCAAAGACTTAGGAAGCAAAGTTTGTGTGGTCAAAGCTCAAATTCATGCTGGCGGGCGCGGAAAAGGCGGAGGAATCAAAGTTTCAAAAGGTAAGGATGCCGTCAGAGAAAATGCAGAAGCAATTCTCGGTATGCAGTTGGTAACTCACCAGACCGGTCCGCAAGGACAGAAGGTCAAACAATTGCTGGTTGAAGAAGGCGTGGACATCAGCAAAGAACTTTATTGTTCAGTACTGGTAGACCGCGGACAGCAGCAAATTGTTTTGCTGGCATCCACTGAAGGCGGAATGGACATTGAGGAAGTTGCTGCAAAAACTCCAGAGAAAATACTGAAAGTTTTCGTTGATCCGGCAGTCGGCCTGCGTCAATACCAAGCGAATGAATTAGCTTTTGGCTTAAAAATTAACGAAATTAATCCGAAGCTGATTCGTCCTGCCTCTGCAGTTTTTATGGCACTTTATGAAGCATTTGTGCAGGAAGACTGCTCGCTGGTTGAGATCAATCCTTTGGTTCTCACCGGTGACGGACGGGTAATTGCGCTTGATGCAAAGCTTTCTTTTGACGATAACGCCATGTTTCGTCACAAGGATAATCTTGCTTTAAGAGACACGGATGAAGAAAATCCGCTTGAAGTAGAAGCAAGTGAAGCAGACCTCAACTACGTCAAGTTAGATGGAAGCATCGGCTGCATGGTTAACGGTGCAGGTCTGGCGATGGGTACGATGGACATCATCAAGGCCTATGGTGGAGATCCTGCAAACTTCCTTGATGTTGGAGGTGCCGCCAGTCAGGAAAATGTTGAAAAAGCATTCCGGATCATCACACGGGATCCAAATGTTAAATGCATTTTGATCAATATATTTGGTGGAATTGTACGTTGTGACATGGTTGCGGCAGGAGTAATTGCCGCCTTCAAAAATGTTGATTTGCAAATTCCAGTAGTTGTGCGTCTTGAAGGAACCAATTCGGAAGAAGCTCACATGCTCGTGAAAGGTTCCAAACTGGGAGAAAAATTACAAATGGCTGACGGAATTCATGATGCTGCAGAAAAAGCAGTTGCTGCAGTTAGTTAAGCAGGGCGATACTTTTGACTTGCGCAAAAACCTGTTTCCCAGCTTTTAAATCAAGCAGAGCCACTGACTTTTGAGTGATGCGGGGGAGCATTGGTATTCCTCCCGAAATCAACCGCACCATCACTTGTGAGTTTCCCCTCGGGTAGAATTTGATCAACAATTGCCGGAAAGATATTCAGTATACTGGTGTCGGACTGGTGCTCCAAGGTTAAACTGACGTCTCTTGCTGCAATTTTC